>DASYAT010000089.1:0-43548 GCA_036501205.1 Streptosporangiaceae bacterium
CCCACGATGTAGTCAACCGCGTGCCCGGACGCGGCTTGCCAGGTCACCACGATGAGGTTGGCGTGCACTGGCCGGTACACAGAAGGCGCGCTGGCGGCAGCCGCCCCGGGAATGGGCGCGACGGTGCTCCACGACAGCGTGCCGTTCTTGCCCTGCTGGCCGTTCTTGCGCTCCTGGCCGACCGAATACCGCAGCTTCGAGCCGGCGGGGTCCTTCCAGGCCACGATGACCTGGCCGGATGACGGAGTGCCGATCGGCGACGCCGCCGGGCGGCCGCGGGTTAGCGGCTTGCCGGAGGCGACCAGTTTGGGCCTTGACCAGGTATTCTTGCGCAGGTTGAGCGAGACCTGGTAGGAGATGCGGGCGCCGGCGGTGCCATCGGCCGGGCCGGTCCAGAACAGGAGCAAGCTCGATTGGTGCTTGCCGAGCGTGACGTCGGCTAGGGCCGGGGCGGCGTTCGTTTTGGCCGCTGGCACCGGGCCGAGTTCGGGTGACCATTTGATCGGGGCGGCCAGCGGCCGGGCCGGCGCGGCTGGTGCGGCTGGTGCGGCTGTAGCCGCTGCCAGTCCCGGCCAAGTGAGGCAGGCGGCGGCTGTGATCGCGACGACAACCGGACGGCCGACCCGCAATGGCCCGCTGGTTTTTCGCATTGTGATTCCTTCCGGCAACGGCAAACCAGCCGCGATGACCGGGTGAGATTAACCTAGTGTAAAGACAGCGCAGGCTAGAGGTGGGGACGATGGGGGCTGGGCCTGTGCCTGAGTCGTCGGCCGGCACGTTCGGCGGACTGCTGAAGCGGCTGCGGGTCGCGGCTGGCCTGACCCAGGAGCAACTGGCGAAGGCGGCCGGCCTGAGCCCGCGCTCGATCAGCGATCTGGAACGTGGCATTAACCTGACGGCTCGCCGGGAGACCGTGCGCTTGCTGGCCGAGGTGCTGAACCTGACCGGGGCCGAACGGGCCGGGTTCCAGGTGGCGGCGCGCGGGCTGACGCCGAGCCAGGTTCTGCCCAGGGCAGGCTCGGTTGCGACGGCGACTCGCACCTTGCCGAGGGACATCGGGGCGTTCACTGGTCGCGAGCTCGAGCTGAGGGCGGTGATGCGGCTGGCCGCCGGTGCCCGCAAATCGGGAGGCGTCGTCGGCATTTGCGCGATTGGCGGCATGGCCGGGGTCGGCAAGACCGCGTTCGCCATTCATGTCGCTCATCAGCTGGCGCCCGGGTTTCCTGACGGCCAGATCTTCATGAGCCTGCACGCCCATACGCCCGGCCAGCAGCCAGTCGATCCTGGCAGTGCGCTGGCCAGCCTGCTGGTGACGGCCGGGGTCGACGCAAGCCACATCCCGGCCGGCCTGGAGGAGAGAAGCCGTCTATGGCGCGACCGGCTCGCGGGCAGGCAGGTGCTGCTGCTGCTCGATGATGCTGGTGGCTATGACCAGGTCAAGCCGTTGCTGCCAGGGGCGGCTGGCAGCCTGGTGCTGATCACCAGCCGCCGGCACCTCACCGCGCTCGAAGACGCCAGCTCGGTCAGCCTCGACACCATGCCGCCGCTGGAGGCGGCAGAGCTCTTGATCCGGCTGTCGGGCCGGCCTGGGCTGGCCGTCGGGGTCCCGGGGATCGGCAAGGTCGTCGGGCTGTGCGGCTACCTGCCGCTCGCGATCGGGATGATGGCCGGCCGGCTGCGGCATCATCCGTCCTGGTCGGCGTCCGACCTGGCCGCGGACCTGGCATCGGCGCGGGACCGGCTTGAGTTGCTGCGCACCGAGGATCTGTCGGTGGCGGCCGCGTTTGACCTGTCCTATGAGTCGCTGGCGGCGGATCAGCGACGGCTGTTCCGCCGCCTGGCCTTGCATGACGGTGCCGACATCGACGGCTATGCGGCGGCGGCGCTTGACGGCACTGATCTCGGGTCGGCGCGCCGTCGGCTTGAGGCGCTCTATGACCGCCACCTGATCGCGGAGCACGCGCCGGGCCGGTACCGGCTGCACGACCTGGTGCGCGAGCACGCGCGCGGGCTGGTGGCCGCGGATCCGGTCGCGGAGCGGGATGCGGCCACCGGCCGGCTGCTGGGTTATTACCTGGGCGCCGCTCGTGCCGCTGACGTGCATTTGAGTCGGCGTGGTCGGGAGGAGACTGCTGAGTCCTGGCATTCGGCTGCTGGCGGGGCGGAGGCGGTTCCTGAGTTTGGCAGCCGGGACGAGGCGATCGACTGGATGGAACGTGAGCGGCTGAATCTCGACGCGATGATCACTGATGCCGTGGCCCGTGATCAGGCGGCCTTCGCGACTGAGTTGCCTGCGGCGATGCACGCCTTCCTGAGGTTCAACGGGTACTGGGATCACGCCCTCCGGTTGCATAAGATCGCGCTCGACGCGGCGATCCGAATGGGCGATGAGCGGGCCGAGGCGGCGGCGCTCACGAACCTCGGCGACACGGAGATGGCGGCCCGCGACTATCCGGCCGCCGCGACGAGCTTGAGCAAGTCGGTGCAGATCTGCCGCAACCTGGCCCACCTTCCTGGCGAGGCGGCGGCGCTCATCCAGCTCGGCGCGGCGCTTTACCTGACCGGCGATCACCAGATGGCGGCCGAGCACCTGGGCCGGGCGCTTCAGCTATTCCGCGAGCTGGGCGATGTGGCCGGGCAGGCGCTGACGCTCAGCCGGCTGGGCAGCGTTCAGATCGCGACCGGGGACTACCCGGCTGCGGTTTCGGGGCTGACCAGCGCCTATGAGCTGTACGGGAGGCTCGGGGACCGGCTCGGCGAGGCTTATGCGCTGACCGATCTCGGTGCTGTGGGGCAGGTGACCGGGCAGTATCGGCAGGCAACCGATGACCTGAGGCTCGCGCTTGGCATCTACACCGAACTCGGGGACCGGCTCGGAGAGGCCAACGCGCTGCTGGACCTGGCCAGCGTCCAGCAGGCGACCGGTGACCACGCGGCCGCGATCGTCGGCCTGACCAGGGCGCTTGAGCTGTACGAGGAACTCGATGACCGGCTCGGCCGGGCGAATGTGCTGCATCGGCTCGGCTCGGTGCAGCAGGCCACTGGCGACAGTGCTACCGCTGGCGAGAGCCAGGCCAACGCGCTCGATCTGTACCGTCAGCTCAGGGACCGGATCGGCGAGGCCGACGCTCTGGTCCAGCTGGCCGAGCTCGCGCTGGCCGGAGGCGAGGCTGGCGCGGCGAGAGCGTTCTTCGAGCAGGCGCACTCCATCGCGGTCGAGATCGCCTCGCCGCTCAGTCAGGCCCGGGCTCTGGACGGACTGGGCCGGTGCGCGCTCGCGACCGGTGCTGCCGGGGGTGCTGTCGATGCCGGGGGTGCTGCCGGGTTGGCTCGGGAGGCATTGTCGCAGGCCTTGGCTATCTACCGGAGGATTGGCGCGCCTCGGGCGGACGCGGTGGCCAAGATGCTGGACGAGCTGAGCTGATTTCGCGAACGCCGGTCAGCGGGTCAGCTCAAGGCCGGCACCGGGGCCGGCAGCAATCCGGAATCGGTCGGGGAGTCCGTGACGCTCGCCGATCCGATTCGCCACCAGGCGTCGCAGTAAGCGGCCAGGTCAGCGTCGTCGCCCCCGCAGCCGAGTACGATCGCGTTGACCACGATCAGCTTCGGCAGCGCCGTTCCGTGCATCGCCGAATAGATCGTTGAATGCACGGCCTTATAGTGCGAGCGCGCGGCTATCTTGCGCCAGGACGGGTCGCTCGCCCAGGACCTGAACTGCCAGAGCATGGCGATGAACTCTGCGATCGTCCGGGCGGTGGCCGGATCGGGTTTGAGGTCAGCATCTGGCGAGTCGTCGGTTTGGTCATCCGGCTCGATTGGCCGCACCGGCAGCCTGGTGACGTTGGACCGGTGCCGGCCTGGCCGCCGCTTGCTGTCTTCGAGCTCGGCTACTTCCTCGGCGAGCTTGCGCAGTTCGCGCCGGACTGAGGGATGTTCAAGCGAGCCCAGCCGCTTGAGCCGCCTGCGCAGGCCGGCGATGGCCGTACTGGTGGCCGCAGCCTCATCTTCGACATCCGCCTGGCGGTATCTGCCGTCTTCGTCGCCACGTCCTGATCGGCGGGTCATGGTGCATCATCTCGCGCATCGTCCGCCAGCCACGCCGGGCCGGCCGGGCCGCACTGCACTCGTCGCTGCCGCACGGAAGTGCAAAGAACGGGCATGCCGTCCTCCGTCTTCTAGGTCCAGATCACCGGTTATGAATCGGGAAGGTACTCCCGCCACAGGCGGGCTGCACGTTTCTGAACGGATTTGCTCCCGATCAGAAGCATCGCGTCTTCTGTTCGGTAATGGTATGAGTAAGTGAGTGGCAATCGCGCGGTATTTGGCATCTGAGAGACGTTCGCCCTGTTCGCAGCGCTGTGGTCCATTCGGGCAGTTCCAGGAAACTGAAGCCGAAACGCTATAATCGGTAAGTGTGAATCGCATCTGCACTATATTCGGCACAAGTCAGATGCACACGCAACTGCACGCAATTGTTGCAGGAAATTGATCATCCGCTACCGTCGGTGACGAATGGCGGGTTGGCTGGGGTGGAAGTCAGGCTAGCTGCGCCTGCGCCAGTGCGGGACCGGCGAACTCATGCGCGCCAGACCCGACGCGGCGGGCCTGGTCGGCGGTCTCGCCCGGCAATTGCACGGTGGCAGTCACGTTCGGCGGAAGCTCGACCCGGTAGGTGAGCTGATCCTCTGAGCGCTCCCAGCCGGCGCTGATCAGGCCGCGGACCGACCGGTAGGAGCCGTAGGCGGAGCTGACCTGACCGCCGGGGTGCGGCCGGAGCAACAGGTCGCTGAAGCCGGCTGTGCCCGGGGCCTGGTCTATTCCGAGCAGGAACCGGTACAGCCACTCGCCGACCGAGCCAAGCGCGTAGTGGTTGAACGAGTTCATCCAGGCGGACTGGAAGCCTCCTTCGGACGACCACCCATCCCACCGCTCCCAGATCGTGGTCGCGCCCTGATCGATCATGTACCGCCAGGACGGCCTGGAGTCCTGCCCGAGCAGCCGGTAGGCGACCGCGTCATAGCCGGATGAGCTGAGCACCGGCAGCAGGTACCCGACCCCCACGAAGCCGGTGGTCAGATGCCAGTCCGCGGCGCGAATGGCCGACACCAGGTGCTCGGCCGCGACGGCCGCAAGCTCGGCCGGGATCAGGCCCATGTGCAGGCCGAGCACGTAAGCCGTCTGGCTGCCGGACGTCAGCTGGCCGTCGCCGCCGACGAAGGCCTCCGCGAACGAGGATCCGATCTTGGCCCGGCTCGCCCGGTATCCGGCGGCCTCGTCCGGCCGGCCGATCGCGTCGCAGATCTCACCCATCAGCGCTGCGTCGTGCGCCCAGTAGGCGGTCCCGAGCAGTTCGGGCGGGGTGTCGTCGCGGCCAGGCGCGAGCCAGTCGTTGTAGCTGTTGCCGAGGTCCCTGCTGCGCAGGTAGTCGGGGTTGGACCGTTCAAGCAGATCCATCCAGGCGGTCATCGCGCCCAGATGCCGGTGCAGGATCGCGGTGTCGCCGTACATCTTCCACATGGTCCAGGGCACGATGATCCCGGCGTCGCTCCAGGCCGGTGCGCCCGACCAGGGGATATGCAGAGTCGGCGCGATGTCGGGAAACGCGCCGGAAGGCAGCTGCGCGTCGGTGACGTCGTCGAGCCACTTGGCGAAGAAGGCGGCGACATCCCGGTTGTAGCTGGCGGTGCGGGCGAAGATCTGGGCGTCGCCGAGCCAGCCGAGCCGTTCGTCTCGCTGCGGGCAGTCAGTCGGGACGCTGATGAAGTTGCCCCGCTGGCTCCAGTCGATGACGCGGAAAAGCTGGTCAAGCCAGCCCTGCGAGGATAGGAGCGTACCTGTAGGCGCGATGTCGGAATGCGCGACCCGGGCGAGGACGTCCTCCGAGGCCAGGTCACCCGGGTAGCCGGTGATCTCGGCGTACCGGAAGCCGTGCATGGTGAACCTGGGCTCCAGGGTCTGGGTGCCGTCGCCTGTGATGAACTCGTCGATCTGCCGGGCGGTGCGCAGGTTGTCGGTATACAGGTCCCCGTCGTCATCCAGCGCCTCGGCGTGCCTGACCCGCAGCACCGAGCCTTCGGCCGCGGTTACCTTGATCGCGAGCCAGCCGGTCAGGTTCTGCCCGAAGTCAAGGATCAGCCGCCGCGGCCCAGCCGCCGGGCGGATGCTGACCGGCGTTATTTCCTCGGTAACCCTGACCGGCGGGCCAGGATCGGCGACCAGCAGCCGGCCGTCCCGTGGCCGGGTCTTCACCCGGCGCCACCCGGCGTCGTCGTAGCCAGGACCATCCCAGCCGTGGGGTTCGAGTCGCAGGTCATGCGCTTCCCCCATCAGCAGGTCAGCGTGCCGGATGGCGGCGAAGCTGGCCTGCCAGTGCTCGTCGGTGACGATGAGCCGCTGGTTGCCGTCGGCGAAGGTCACCGCGAGCTGGGCGAGCAGTTCGGGCGCGTCGCCGTAGTGCGCGCCGGCCCGCTTGGCGTTGAAGCCGCCGAACCCGCTGTACCAGCCGTCCGCGATGATCGCGCCGATGACGTTCTCGCCCTCGCGCAGCAGCTCGGTGACGTCGTAGGTCTGGTACTGCACTCGCTTGGCGTAGTCGGTCCAGCCCGGCGCGAGGAAAGCGTCCCCGACCCGCCGGCCGTTCAGGCGCGCCTCGTACAGGCCAAGGGCGGTCACGTGCAGCCGGGCACAGGCCACCGGCACCGCCCCGGCCAGGTCGAAGGCCAGTCGAAGGTACGGCGCCGGGTTCAGCGAGCTGGCGATCGGATCGGGGGAGCCGCCCTGCGCGGGCGGTGCAAAGCTCTCCCGGATCGGGCCAAGGCCAATCCAGGACGCCTGCCAGCCGTCCGACTGGTCAAGCTCGGTCTCGAATCGCGCGGGTTCAGCCCAGTCCGATGCCGTCCCGTCCTCATCCCAGGCCCGCACCTGCCACCAGTACCGGGCACCCCGGGCCAGCGCGGGCCCGTCGAAACCGATGTCCGTGCAGTCCGCCGACCGAACGCGACCGCTATCCCAGATCGGCGAGCCCGAGACCGGGCCGGGGCCCGACGGCACCTTGAGCTCGAATACCTGGAGCTGATAACCGGTCTGCCGCCGCCCGTTGCCCGTGCCGTCGAGCTGCCAGCCGAACCGCACCCGATCAGGCGCCACGCCGAGCGGGTCCGTCAGGTGCGCACAGCGAAGGCCGACGGGCCTCAAACCGCCGACGGGCCCCAAACCGACGGGCCTCAGTGGGTTGGTCACAGTTTCGTTGCCCCTTCGGTGAGCCCGGAGACGAAGTAGCGCATGGTGAAGCCGACGAGGACGAACATCGGCATGGTGGCGATCACGAACGCGGCGAAGACGGCGCCGCCGCCGAGGTTGAGCCCGAAGCTGCCGACGAACTGCTGCACGCCGGCCGAGATCGTGGTCCGGTGCGGATCCTGGATGACGATCGTGGGCCACAGGTAGTCGCCCCAGACATTGATCGTCACCAGGATCGCCCCGGTCAGCAGCACAGGCTTGGTGAGCGGGGCGACGATCCGCCGCAGCACCCTCAGCTCGGTGCAGCCGTCAACCCGCGCGCTCTCCACCAGCTCCCTGGGGATCTGGTCGAAGAAGCCGCGGAAAATGAGCACCAGCAGCGGCTGGGCGCTGGCCGAGTACGGCAGGACCAGTGCCCACCAGCTGTTGAACAGCCCGAGCCGGGAGATGGTCAGGAAGAGCGGGATCAAGGTGAGCGTCCACGGCACCAGCAGCAGGCCGACATAGGCCATGAACAGCAGGCCCTTTCCGCGGAACCTGAGCTGAGAGAACGCGTACGCGCCGAGCGCAGCCGCCGTGACGCCCAGGGCGATGGACAGCGCCGCGACGATGATCGTGTTCAGCAGCTGCTGGGACACCCCGGACCAGGCGGCGACGTAGTTCTGGTAGTCGAACTCCGTGAACAGGGAGAACACGCCGCTGGCGAAGATGCCCTTCCCGCTCTTCAGCGAGTTGGACAGCACGAAGATGATCGGGAAGTAGGTCATCACGGCGATCACCACGCCGGCGACGATGCTGATCCACCGGTACCGGTGCAGTACCCGCCCGCCGGCGGCCGGGTACTGCACCCGGCCGCCGACCCGAAGCGCGGAGCTACTCACGAAACGACGCCAGCCGATCAGTACTTGCTGAGATCGACATGGTTCTGCGTCGCCCACTGCTGAGCCGAGCTGTTCAGCAGCGACTGCCACTGCGATGCGAACGCGGTGTAGGACAGCGACCCGTCAATGTAGGACTGCACGAGCCGCAGCCCGGAGTTGGTGGCAGCGGTCGACAGCACATCGTCGAGCATGACGTCGATCACTGTCGGCACCTTGCCGGTCGGCACCAGGTTCTTCAGGCCTGGCAGGTTCACCGTCGGGGCGGCGGTCTCGGTCGGGATGTCGGCGCCGGACTGGTTGATCTTGATCCAGTTGCCGAGGTGGTCGGGCGTGAACAGCCAGGCCAGGAAGTTCATGACCGAAGTGGTCTTCTGCGTGGTCATCGTGGAGTCAGCGTGCTGGGAGGTAACGCCCCACTGGCCGTTGCCGTTGGGCCCGCCGATGACGCCGACCGTCGAGGTGCCGAGCGCTAGCGGAGTGGTAGTGCCAGTAATAGGCGGTTCAGGAAATACGCCGTACTTGCTGGTGAAGCCCGCTGAGTCGAGCTGCGGGATGTACCAGCTGCCGCCCCACAAGATGCCGACCTTGCCCTGGATGAGCAGGGCCTGGGTGCTCAGCGGCGGGGTCGTGGCGTTCGGGTTGGAGCAGGCGTCGTAGTTGCTCTCCCCGCCATCGGAGAAGCCGGCGAGCTGGCCGAGCAGCTTCCAGACCTCGGCGTAGCGGGGGTTGCTCATGCTGATGATGCCCTTCTTGATGCCGACGGCGACATCGAGGCCGTTCGTCACCTGGGCGTGGTTCACGTCGAACTTGCTGACCTGGTCAGCGAGCAGGGAAGAGGTGGCCAGCCGTTCGAACCAGGACGGATTGCACGGGCCGCCGTCGGCGAACATGAACGGCGTGATGCGGGCCGCCTTCAGCTTGCCGAGATCGGTCATGAAGTCCGCCCAGCTCACCGGTGTGGACGTGATCTTGGCCTGGGCGAACGCCGTCTTGCTGTAGAACATGCCGGTCTCGACGTTCGAGCCCAAGATGATGTCGATGTCGCCGTTTGGCGAGGTCATGTAGGGGACCGTCGACGGGGAAAACAGCGACAGCCAGGAACTGTTGCCAGGCACGTACGGATTCGGCTTGTCCAGGAACGGCTTGATGTTCTGCAGGAGGCCGTTCGGCAGCGCGCCCGAGGTGACCGGGCCGTACTGCTCCCACACCAGGTCAGGGGCGGTGCCACCGGACGCCTGGCTCTCCAGGGCCGCGTTGGCCTGGGTAATGCTCGCGGTGTTGTTTGGCAGCCACGTCACCGTGACGCCCTTGTGCGCCGCCTCGTACTGCGTGGTCAGCAGCTTGAGGCCGGCGTTGTCAGCCGCGGTGATCGGCCCTGTGTTGGGCGGAAGCTCGGCCTTGATCGCGACGCTGCCGCTGCCCCCGCCCGATGACGAGCTGCCCGAGGAGCAGCCGGCCAGGACGACGGCGACGGCCAGGACCGCGGCGGCAGGCAGGAACGTGCGCGAAGATCTATTCAGCATCGGAGTGCCACCTCCTGGTGGAGCGGGTAAGGGTGGTCAGGTAGTTCGAGATCGAAGTAGTCGCATCGCCAGGAGCGTGAAGGCGAGCATCACCACGAAGAGCAAGGTGCCGATGGCCATGCCGTAGCCGTACTGGTCGTTCTGGAACGCGGACTGGAACATGTCCAGGCCGGGAACCAAAGTCGCCGTCCCCGGCCCGCCGTTGGTGAGCAGCAAGATCGGCACGAAGTTCTGCACCGCGTAGATGCCAGACAAGATCACGACGATCCTGAACTGGGGCATCAGCAGCGGTATGTCGATCGCGAATACCCGGCGGAACGCGCTGACGCCATCGAGGCGGCCAGCGTCGAGTACATCTTTCGGCAGGTTCTGCAGCCCGCCGAGGAAGATCAGGAACCCGAGGTTGGAGATCCAGGGGAAACCGATCAGCAGGATCGATACCAGCGCCAGGTGCGGATCGCCGAGCCAGGACGGCTGGGGCAGGCCGACCGAGCCGAACACCCGGTCGATCAGGCCAGAACTAGGCTGCAGCAGGTAGGCCCAGACCTCGATCAGCACAAGCGGCGGCAGCACGATCGGCAGGACCAGCAGGTACCTGGCCACGGCGCCAGCCCGCCGCGGCATGCGGGAGACGATCTCGGCGGCGGTGAACTGCGACACCAGCGTGATCGCGATGCTGCCGCCGACCAGGATCGCGATGTTCCGCAACTCGATCCCGAAATCCGGCGACTGAATGTAGGCCGTGAACTGCGATACTCCGGCGTAGGTGGGCGGGGAGAACCCGTTCCACTGGTAGAAGCCGCCGATCAGGCTGCGCACGGCCGGGTAGTAGCTGAACGCGCCGATCAGCGCCAGGCTCGGCAGCAAGATAACGCCGAGCACCGGCCGATAACGCAGTCGGCTCAACCACGGGCGCTGCCACAACATGGGTTGATCATTCGCGTTACCGCTGGCCAGGGCTAGGCCGAGATGAACCTGTAGTAGCACGAAATTAACTTCGCCCCAAATTCGGCGGTATCGTGCGCAGATGGATGATGACCTCCCGATGGACACCAGCCGGGACGTCTTCTACTTCACCGAAGGCGCTCTGGCGTACGCGGGTCACTACCTGCACGCGGTGGACAACCCGCTGCACACGCACAGCTTCGTGGAGATCGCGTTCACCATCGGGGGCACCGGAACTCATCACTGCATCGCTGGCCGTCGCGCACTGCAACCCGGCGACGTCGTGCTGCTGCGGCCCGGCGTCTGGCACGGCTACGAGAGCTGCGAGCAGCTGGAGCTCTACAACTGCTGCTTCAGCAGCGAACTGCTGCGCCGCGAGCTGGCCTGGACCCGCGAGGACCCGCTGCTCGGTTACCTGCTGTGGAGCGGCCCGTACTCGGCTCCCGGCCGGGGCGTCCTGTCGTTCAATCTCGATCAGCCCGAGTTCCAGGCCTGCCTGGCCCACCTGGAGGCGCTGGCCGCGCTGCGGCATTGCCCGCCCGGCCAGTTCCGGGGTGACATCCTCGGCCGGCTGTCGCTGCTGCTCAGCCAGCTCGGCCGGGTCGCCCAGGCCAGCCTGGACCTAAACGATGAGGTCGGCCCGGCGCACCCAGCCGTCGG
This sequence comes from Streptosporangiaceae bacterium, assembly GCA_036501205.1. GTDB lineage: Bacteria > Actinomycetota > Actinomycetes > Streptosporangiales > Streptosporangiaceae > Chersky-822. Next base: position 11,249 of record DASYAT010000089.1, read on the forward strand.
CCGGGCGATCAGGATGCTCGAATCCGACATCGCCCGCCGGTGGACGCTCACCTCGCTGGCCGACGAATTGCACCTGGCCCCTGGCTACCTGGTACGCCTGTTCAAGTCGGTCACCGGGCTGCCCCCGATGGCCTACCTGGCTCAGGTCAGGGCCGAGCACGCGGCGGTGCTGTTGCTGCACTCCGACGAGCCGATCACCGGCATTGGCCGAACCGTAGGCTGGTCGGATCAGAACTACTTCGCCCGCCGCTTCAAGGCCCACTACGGACTGAGCGCCACCACCTATCGAAAACGCTTCGCAACCTTGGCAGCGCACCTGCACCGTCCGGAGCTGCCATAACCAGGGCGCTCGCCACGATCAGCACTATCGACAGAACAAGCGCCACGTGCAGCCCGCTGGTGAAGTGCCCGCCGCCGGATACCAGCGCTCCGAACACCGCCACCCCGAGCACGCTCCCCGCCTGCCGCATCGCGTTGAGCGTCCCGGCCGCGACCCCGGACCTGGACCGGTCCACGCTGCCCATCAGAAGGCTGGTCATCTGCGGAACCAGCAGCCCGATTCCGCTGGCCAGCACCATTTGCTGGAGCACCAGCTCACCGAACGGCGTGCCTGCCCCAGCCCAAAGCAGGCTAAGGCAGCCGGCGAACATGGCGGCCAGCCCGATCAGGATCACGACCCGGCTCCCGATCAGCGCGCTGAGCCGGCCAGAGACAAGGTTGGCGGCGAACACCGACCCGGCCAGCGGCAGGAACGCCAGCCCGGTCGCCGGCGCGGAGAACCCGTCTTCCTTCTGCAGCAGCAGGCTGAACAGGAAGACCAGCCCGTAGAACGCAACATTGATCATCAGCCCGAGCAGCGCCGGACCGGTGAAGGCCCACCGCCGGAACAGCGCCAGCGGCAGCATCGGCTCGCGCTCGGTCGCCTCGTTGCGCACGAAGATGGCCGCCGCCATCGCGGCAATCGCCAGCGCGGTAATTACCGGCAGGCTGATGAACCCGGTCGCGCCGCCCTGGATCAGCGCGAAGGCCAGTCCGCCCAGCGCCGCGACGATCGCCACCAGACCGGTCAGGTCAAGCTGCCGGTCGGCCGGCGGCGTCTCCTGCGCGTAGCGGCGAGTGAGCCAGAACCCGGCCGCTCCGATCGGCAGGTTGATGAAGAAGATGCTCCGCCAGCCGAAACCGGCGATCAGCAGGCCGCCGAGCACGGGGCCGAGAGCGAGCGCGACCGACGCCCCGGCGGCCCACAGCCCGACCGCTCTGGTCCGCCCGGCCGGGTCGTGAAACGTGTGGTTGAGCAGCGCCAGCGAGCAGGCCCCGAGGATCGCCGCACCCACGCCCTGCACCGCTCGCGCGGCGATGAGCACGCCCATCGCCGGGGCCAGCCCGCAGGCCAGCGATGCCGCGACGAACACGACGAATCCCGTGCAGTACATTCGCCGGGCGCCGAGCCGGTCGGCCAGCGCCCCGGCGGTCAGGATGAACGCGGCCAGCATGAGGGTGTACGCGCTCACCACCCACTGCAGCGCCGAGGTGCCGCCGCCAAGCTGGGCGCCGATCGTCTTGATCCCGACGTTCACCACGAACACGTCGAGCTGGATCACGCTGAAGCCAAGGCTCGCCGCCACCAGCGTCGCGCGCCGGACCTGGCTGCCCTGGTCTGGGCCGTCATACGTCGCCGTATTTCTGGTCATTGAGGGAAGCATCGGCCCCGGCTACCCAAGCCAACCGCGCGTAATCAGACCTTAGTTACCCGCTAAAAGATTTTTTAAGTGGAAAATTTTGCGATTTCGGCAGCGCCCAGTTGGCCGGGCCGATCAGGTGCATCAGGGCTGGCACGAGCAGGCCGCGGATCACCAGCGCGTCAACGAGCACGGAGAACCCGAGCGCGAAGCCGAACTCGGCCAGGACGCGGTGACCGCCGAGCAGGAACGAGCCGAAGACCAAGATCATGATGCCGGCCGCACCGCCGATGATCCGGCCGCTACTGGCCAGACCAGCGGTCACGGCCTGGTGGTTGCGCCTGATGGCGCGGCCGCTCAGGTTCACGAGATCAGTCTCCGGCGCATGGTGCAGGTGGTGCCACTCCTCCTGGATCCGGCTGACCAGGAACACCAGGTAGTCCATGGATAGCCCGAATAGCACCGAGAACATCACCACCGGGACGAATGCGTCGATCGCTCCGGCACCGGACAGGCCGAGGACCGAGCTGCCCCAGCCCCATCCGAAGACCGCGTTCAGCGCGCCCAGGCCGGCCCCGACCGACAGCAGGTTCATGACCGAGGCGACCAGCGGGATGAGCAGGCTGCGGAAGACCACCAGCAGCAGGACGAACGCCAGGAGCACGACCACCGCGATGAACAGCGGCAGCTTGCTGGTCAGGACGCCCGCGAAGTCGATGTTGGCTGCGGTTACCCCGCCGACGTGCACGACCAGGCCGGTGCCGTCGGCCGCCCGCGGGATGAGGTGGTCGCGCAGTTCGCTGACCAAGTTGATGGTCTGGGAGGACTGCGGCCCGGTCGACGGGTAGACGGTGGCCAGCTCGGCTTGCCCGTTCGGGGAGATCGCCGCGGGCGTGACTGAGTCAACCCCGGTCGTGTGCGCGACGACGACTAGGAGCTGCCTGAACGCGGCGGCCTGGGCGGGGGATCCGGTCAAGGCGGCTAGCTCCAGCGGGCCGTTGAACCCTGGGCCGAAGCCGTCGGCGACGGCGGCATAGGCGCGGTGGGTCGTCCAGCTGGCCGGGTCGGTACCGGAGTCCGAGGTCCCGAGGCTCAGCCGGAAAACCGGCAGCGCGATCGCGATAACGGCGGCCAGCGAAGCTACCGCCACGAGCACCGGGCGAGCCTCGACGAACCGCGCCCACCTAAGCCAGAAACCGGCCGGGGCCATGCTCGCCGGCCCGTCGGCAGAAAGCGCTCGCCGTTCCCGCCTGGCGAGGGCACGGGGCCCGAGGAAACCGAGCATCGCGGGCAGGAAGGTCAGGGACGTCGCCATCGTGAGGGCTACGGAGATCGCCGCGGCGGCCGATACCCCGTACAGGAAGCTGACGCCCAGGGCGAACTGGCCGAGGAGCGCGACGCACACGGTGCTGCCCGCCAGCAGCACGGTCCGGCCCGAGGTTCTGACCGCTAGCACGATCGCGTCTTGCTGCGATGAGCCGGCTTTGAGCGCGCTGCGATACCGCCCGATGATGAACAGCCCGTAGTCCACCCCGACCCCGAGCCCGATCAGGATTGCCAGCTGGGTCGACACGCTGGAGATGGTGAACGCGTGGCTGAGCAGGCCAACCAGCGACGCGCCAATGCCCAGCGCGATCAGCGCGGTGACCAGTGGCAGCAGCGAGGGGAGCAGCGCGCCGCCGAATACGATCAGCAGGACGATCAGCGCGGCGATGATGCCGACTCCCACCGACCGGCCGAGCCCGGCCCGTTCTGAGTTGGTGATCGCCGGGCCTTCGAGCGAGACGCTGACGGCCGCGCCGTCGGCGGTCTCGGCGGCGCTGATCAGGTTGCCAGCATCGGCCTTGGTGATCTGGGCCGAATCTTTATCCCAGGTAACCCGGGCGAAGCCGACCGTGCCGGTCCGGCTGATCTGCGCTGCGCCGCCCGGGCCGTACGGACTGGCTATGCCCTGGACCCCAGGCACGGCTGCCACTTTGGCCAGCGCCGCCTTGACGGCGGACTCGACGGCGGCGGACCGGAGCGTAGCTCCGTGCGTGGCCTGGATCACGACCTGGTCGCTCTCGCCGGAAGCGGCCGGATAGCTCGCGGCCAGCACGCTGGCGGCCGCCTGCGAGTCGGTGCCCGGCAGGCTGAGGTCGGTGTTGAACCTCGTTCCGGCGGTCGCGCTGATCGCGGCCACCGCGACGAGCGCCAGCAGCCACAGCGCCACCACCCTCCAGCGATGTTCGAAGCACCAGCGAGCCAGACTGGCCATGGGAAACGACCTCCGTGTTCAACGGGGTGCGCTTGTCGCACCCAGGCCAAATCGTTCCGGCGGCGCCGCTTGGTGTCGTGAGCCTCCGGGTTCGATTCCCGGTCACCCCGCAGCCGTAGCCGGACGCTCCGGCGGAACCCGCCTACGCCTGGAGGCGTACTGGCGCAATGGTCTTCGCGGCGTATGACGGCCGACGGCAGCTTCGGTACCGTCGGAGCATGACCAGCCATGTCGTGGACGCTGACCTGGAGCTGCCGCTGATCCGCCGGCTGGCCGCGCGCCGGTTCACCCCGGCGCAGCTCGTCGCTGCCGATCTGGTCGTGGTCACCGTCGTGATCGTCATCGTCGAGTTCGTCATGACTCACCGGAACCCGAGAGTGTCCGGAGCTGACTGGGACCTCGCGGGCTGGTCGGCCTACCTGGTAGCCGCCGCGGCCACGCTTACCCGCCGCCAGGCGCCTCGTCTGGCGCTCGCGATCGTCTTCCCGATCGCGCTGGCGGCGCTGTGCCTGCGCGCCGGCGGACCCACCGTCTTCCTGGTCGTCCTGACGCTCTATTCGGTCGTGACCGTGTCCCGCAGGCAGGCAGCTTCGGTCGTGACCGCCGTCGTGGCCGGCTTGATCCTGGCGGCCACGCTGATCGGCGGCGGCCAGCAGGTCGCGCAGGCGGCCATCGGCGGTGTGGCCCTGATCCTGCTCGGCTGGCTGGCGGGGGAGAACGTCAAGGTCAACCGCAGCTACGCCAGCCAGCAAGCTGACCGGGCGGCCCAGCACGCCGCGGCGGTCGCGGCCGAGCGCGCCGAGCAGGTCAGCCGCGCCCTGGCCGAAGAACGAGCCCAGATCGCGCGGGACCTGCACGACATCGTGGCCCACGCGATGAGCGTGATCGCAGTGCGGTCCGGCGTGGCCAGGATGGTGATCGACTCTGACCCGGCCGAGGCCCGGGCGGCCCTGGCAATCATCGAAACCACCACCCGCCGCTCGCTGCACGAGATGCGGCTGCTGGTCGGCGTGCTGCGGAGCCCGGCCGACTTGCCCGCCGAGCTGAGCCCGGCGCCCGGCTTGGGTGACCTCGACCAGCTCATAGCGCACACGGCCGTCGCCGGAGTAACCACCAAGGTAGAGATAGCCGGCCCGGCTCGCCCGCTGCCGCCAGCGGCGGACCTGTCGGCCTACCGCATCCTGCAGGAAGCCCTGACCAATGTCGTCAGGCATGCCGGTCCGACCCAGTGCGGGGTCCTGATCAGCTACCGGCCCGGCGGCGTCAGCCTGGAGGTAACCGACGATGGCCCGCGCGGATCGGTTACGCGCCCGGCGGGGCGGGCCGGGACCGGGCACGGCCTGATCGGCATGCGTGAACGCGCGGCGCTCTTCGGCGGCGACCTGGAGGCCGGACCGCACCGGGGCGGCTTCAGGGTGCTGGCGACCTTGCCGACTGGCGATCTCGGCGCTGATCCGCTGGCCGAAGGAGGCGGTCGGTGACGATCAGGGTGGCCATCGCCGACGATCAGGCCCTGGTGCGCGGCGGCTTCGTGGTGCTCGTGCAGGCTGCCGCCGACATGATCGTGGTCGGTGAGGCCGCCGATGGTGCGCAAGCCGTCGCGCTGGTGCGCGACCAGCACCCCGATGTGGTCCTGATGGACGTGCGGATGCCCCTGCTCGACGGGATCGAGGCCACCAGGGCGATCACCGCGGACCCGGCGACAGCAGGATCCCGGGTCCTGATCTTGACGACCTTCGACCTCGACGACTACGTGTACCGCGCGCTCAGAGCCGGCGCGAGCGGATTCCTGCTCAAGGACACCGCGCCCGAGGACATGCTGGTGGCGATCCGCACTCTGGCGGCCGGCGACGCGCTGCTAGCTCCCGGCATTACCCGCCGCCTGATCCGCGAATTCGCGGCCAGGCCGGAACCGGCGGACCGCCCGTCCCCGGCGGTGCTCGGGTCGCTCTCGGCCAGGGAGCGGGAAGTGCTGATCGAGGTCGCCGGAGGCTGGTCTAACGCGGAGATCGGCGAGCGCCTGCACATCTCCGCCGCCACCGCCAAGACCCATGTCAGCCGCCTGCTGATGAAGCTAGACGCTCACGATCGAGCCCAGCTGGTAATGATCGCCTACGAAACCAGGCTGGTGATTCCAGCCTGACCAGGTGCCGAGCGCACTCAGCCCTGGCGCAGATAGGCCAGAACCGCTAGCACCCGTCGATTGGTGTCGTCGGTCTGCGGCAGCCGCAGCTTGGCGAGGATGTTGCCGACGTGCTTGCCGACGGCCGCGTCGGAGACCACCAGTTCCCTGGCGATCGCGGAGTTAGAGCGGCCCTGCGCGAGCAGGGCGAGGACTTCGCATTCGCGCGCGGTCAGCTCAGCCAGCGGATCGCGCTTGCGGCGCAACAGTTGCCTGACCACCTCGGGATCGACAACGGTTCCGCCGCCGACGACCTCGCGCAGCGCGGCGATGAACTCCTCGACATCCGCGACCCGGTCCTTCAGCAGATAGCCGACGCCCAGGCCATCCCGGGAGTCGAGCAGGTCAGCGGCGTAGCTGTGCTGCACGTACTGGCTCAGTACCACGACCGCCAGCTGAGGGTAGATGCTGCGAAGCTCGACGGCGGCCCGCAGGCCCTCGTCGGTGAAACCAGGCGGCATCCGGATGTCGGTGATCACTAGCTCAGGCTCGTGCTCAGCAGACGACTGTCGGGCCTCCGTCCGGGCTGGACAGCAGCATCCTCCCACCGGCGACCGCGACCCGGTCGGCGAGCCCGGTCAGCCCGGTACCACGGTCAGGGTCGGCGCCGCCTGCACCATCGTCGGTGATCTCGACAGTGAGCAGGCCAAGATGTTGGCGCAATACGACCGTCGCGCTGCTGGCCCCGCTGTGCTTGGCGACGTTAGTAAGCGCTTCGGCCACCACGAAGTAGGCCGTGTTCTCGATCTTGGCCGCCAGCCTGCCTCCGTCATCCAGCTTCGCCTGGACCGTCACCGTGACCGGCGACTGATCGGCTAGCTCGCCGATCGCGGCGACCAGCCCAAGATCGCTGAGTACCTGCGGCTGGATGCCATGGATCAGCTCGCGCAGCTCAGCCATCAGCTGCTTAGCCTGCTCATGAGCGACAGCGACGCTCTGCGCGGCCGGCGACCCGGGCGGCAGGTCCAGACGGGCCAGCCCGAGCTGGAGGGTGAGGCTGACCAGCTTCTGCTGGGCCCCGTCGTGCAGATCCTGCTCGATCCGGTGCCGTTCGGCCTCGAACGCGTCCGCGAGCCGGGCGCGCGACCGCGACACCTCCACTAGCTCGGCCCGCAACCGCTCGCTCGGCCCGCCAGCCAGCATCCTCCGCGCGACCTCGTTCTGCGCGCCCGCCAAGATCGTCAGCAGGTACGGAACCGCCGGGAGCAGCGCCGCTCCGGCGGTCGCGTACGGCACCGACTGCCCTAAAGTCGCGGCCTGCCCGAACGCCAGCGCCACCGGACCGCCGCCCGGTTGCTGGGCCAGCACCAGGAACGGGCTGGCGATCAGCGTCCCGGTCAGCAAGACGGCGAACAGCCCGGCACCGGTCAGCACCGGCGCCGCCACCAGCAGCAGGCACACGTACCCGAATTCTCGCCACGCTGCCGGGTCGGCGTACCTGTCCCGCAGCCACAAGACCGGTCCTGGCGCAGTCTCAGGCAACGAACCGAGCGCGGCCGGACGAGTGTCGACCAGACGAAGCCGTCGGCGCTCCAGGCCCGCCACCGGCTTCGCGACCACCGGCCCGAACGCTGCCATCAGCCCGCCGCCGAGCAAAGACAGCCCCACGATCGCAAAGATCGAAGCACCGCCATCAGCCAGCGAGTCAGCCAGGACCAGCCACGGCACCGCCGGAATCGTGAGCGCCAAAGCCGCCGCCACCACCAGCGGCAGGTTCAGCAGCAGATAGCCCGCAGAACGCCACGGCCAGGCGCTGATCAGCAGTCGCCGCCAGGGGACCGCCTCCAGCCCCGCCCGCCGCCGACTCGTGCCCGTGCCCATCTGATCACGCTAGCCGTTCTCGCTACCTGGGCCGATAGGGCTGCCAATACTGCGACCGGTATGCCTACCCCTACCCAGAACCCGGCAGCTAGTCATAGTGACCCTGCCTCCCGCACTTGATTGCCTGAGGTCATGCCGCTTGAACTCATCGATGTCGCCAAGGTGTACCGAGGCGGCCTGCGTGCCGTCGACGGCATAACCCTGCGGCTAGAGCCAGGTCTGATCGGCTTGCTCGGCCCGAATGGCGCCGGCAAGTCCTCGCTTATGCGGATCGCAGCCACGGTCACCAGGCCGACCAGCGGCAAGGTGCTGTTCGACGGCACGGACGCCGTCGCTAAGCCCGATCTGCTCCGCCGCAATCTCGGTTACTTGCCGCAGGACTTCGGCATCTACCCGCACCTGACCGCCCGCGAATTCCTGTCCTACCTCGCGGCGATCAAGGGCCTCCCGGCGAGGACAGCCAGGACCAGGATCGGCGAGCTGCTCGAACTGCTCGATCTGGCCGGTGCGGGCCGAAGGTCGCTCGGCAAGTACTCGGGTGGCATGCTGCGCCGGGTCGGCATCGCCCAGGCGCTGCTGGCCGATCCCCGGGTGCTCATCGTCGACGAGCCAACCGCGGGCCTTGATCCCGAGCAGCGGGTGGTTTTCCGCAACCTGCTGGCCGACCTGGCCGGCGACCGGGTGGTGCTGCTGTCGACCCACATTGTCTCTGACGTGGAGTCGGTCGCCTCCGACATCGCGATCATGGCCGGCGGCCGGCTGAGGCTGCGCGGCAGCCCGCAGGACCTACTGCGCCACGCGCAGGGCCAGGTCTGGGAGCTGACCGTCGCCCCAGACGCGGTCACCCCGCTGCGAGAACGCCACCAGATCAGCAAGATGGTCCGCACTCCAGCCGGAGTCAGAGTCCGCGTGCTCGCCCGTGACGTTCCGCTCCCCGGCGCGGTGCCGGTCGCCCCCGATCTCGAGGACGCTTACCTCACGATCATCTGGATGGACCATGGCCCGCTCGGCAATCCGACGGCGATATCGAGATGAAGCCCAGGGCTCTGGCCGCGCTAGCGGTTGCGGACTTCGCCGAACGCACCCGTCGTCCGTCCTACCTGGTCACGCTGGCCGCCGCGATCGTACTCGGTTACCTGACCCTCCCCCCGCCCAGCTCGCTGTACGTGATCATGAACGCGGGCGGTTACCGCGGGGTCTACAACAGTGCCTATGCCGGGACCGCCACCGCGCTCGCCGGCTCGCTATGGCTGATGCTGGGCGGCTTCTACGTCGTCCGAGGTGCCATCGCCCGCGACGAACGTACCCGCGTCGGCCAGATCCTCGCCGCCACCCCACTACGCAGCGCGGGCTACCTGGCCGGGAAGTTCCTGTCCGACCTGATGGTCCTGGTCTCGATGGCCGCCGCGCTCGCGGCCACAGCCCTGGTCATCCAGCTGGCCAGAGGCGAATCGACGACCGTTAACCTGGTAGCGCTGCTGACTCCGTACGCCCTGCTGACGCTGCCGGTGCTAGCCCTGACCGCCGCATTCGCGGTGTTGCTGGAGACGGTCCCGGTACTGCGCGGCGGCATCGGCAACATCGTCTGGTTCTTCGGCTGCGTCTTCGCTGCCATCGCCGGCCAGGGCGGTCCGCTGACCGGCCTAGGCCTGGTCGCCGCCTCGATGCGCGCGGCGATGATTGCCCAGCACCAGACGGCCGGTGCGGAGTTCAGCCTGGGCTTTACTAAGGTCAGCCACCCGCTGAGCACCTTCACCTGGGCGGGCCTGACCCCCTCGGCCGGCTTCGTCATCACCAGGCTCGTCCTGATCCTCGCGGTAGCCGGCCTCGCGCTCGTCCCGGCTCTCTGGTTCAACCGCTTCGATACCGCTCGGGTGTCCCGCCGCGCCAGGCCAGCCGCCCAAGCCGACCCAGATCGGCCCGTGCGCGACCAGCTAGACCAGCTGGTCCGGCCCGTGCGCGCTCTCACCTACCGGCCACTTGAACCGGCCAGCGGCAGCCCCGTCTTCGCCTTCGGCCGCCTGCTAGCCGGCGAGATCCGGATCCTGGTGCAAGGCATCTCCCGCTGGTGGTGGCTGGTCGCCGCCGCCCTGACCGCCGCCAGCCTCGCCGTCCCGGCCGACCTAGTGAAGCCCGCCGGCGCCAGCACCGCCCTTCTGCTGTCCGCCGCCTGGTTCTGGCCGGTGCTGATCTGGTCGCGGCTAGGAACGCAGCGCCGCGAGAACGGCGTTGGCACCCTCCTGGCCTCCTATCCCTCGGCCGGTCCGCAACTGGTGGCCGAATGGGCTGCCGGATGGGTACTCGCCGCCGCGACCGGTGCCGGCCCGCTGATCAAGATGATCGTCGCCGCCAACGAACCGGGCTTGGCCGCCTGGCTGGCCGGCTCGCTGTTCATTCCCTCGTTCGCGCTCCTTCTCGGCATCGTCAGCCGCACCGACCGCACCTTCCAGATTGGCTACCTGATCTTGTGGTATGCCGCCGTCAACCAGGTCGCAGCCGCCGACTACATGGGTACCGTCCTCGTCCATGGCCGTCCGGCCGGCCCGGGCCCGCTGTCGGTCGCCGCACTCGCGGGCGCGCTGTTCGCGGGCTGCCTTGCCATCCGTGCGGCCCAGCAAGCCGCCCGTTGAAAGGACTTTTAAGGTGAAAGATTTGCGATTGGCCGGTCTAGTGGCAGTGCCGATCCTGTTGGGACTGACTCTCAGCGCCTGCGACCATGGCCGCTCCTTCCACGCCCGGAAGTCGTTCACCCTCAATGGAACCAGTCTGGTTATCGACGTCAATTCGTCCCCCGTGACGCTGGTGTCCGGCGGCAGTGGCTCGACCATCAGCGTCCAACGCTGGCTCAGCGGCGTCGCCGCCAAGCCAGGGCACTCATCCTGGACGCTTACCGGCGACACCCTGCGGCTGTCTATCAACTGCACTGGCCTCGTCCTGCGCTGCGGCTCCAGATTCCGGGTCACCGTCCCGCCGAGCCTGACGGTGACCGTGCACTCAGGCTCTGGAAACATCACTGGCTCGGCTCTGCGTTTGGCGAACGTGCGGGCTACGTCAAATCAAGGTGACATCACCCTCGACTTCGCCTCCGCGCCCAAGCTTGTCGACGTCACCAGTTCGATCGGCAATGTCATCGCCAAGGTCCCGACCGCCGGTCAGACCTATCGCATCGTGCTCGTCACTGGGACCGGCACCCGCAGTTCGAAGCTTCGCAACGACCCGCACAGCCCTCACGTCGTTCGCCTCGCCTCAGACCACGGCAACACCACGGTCATCCCGGCTTCGTAGCTGCGGCCGGGGCCGTCAGTTCGCGATGTCTTCTAGGCGTAGTCATCGATGACGATGTCGGCCGGCCGTGATCGGCCCGAGTAGGCGGGTGGTGCGCCGGTCGCAGCAGCACCCAGGCGGCGAGAGCCGTCAGGAAGATGAGCCAGAGGAGCACGGTCGACCGGCGCACCCGTCGCTGCCTGCCTTTGACCGGGTGCGCGTTGCCGGCCTCACGGACTTGACTCATTCGCTCATCACCGAAGAGGTCGGCTCGGCGGCCGTGATATCCGAGGGCACGCTGATCCCGTCGCGCAGCAATGCCCCGGTCACCCGTACCCGCAGTGCCCGGCCCACCTGGAACTGCTTGCCGGGCTGGGTTCGCGCGACTACGCGGATCTTGAACTGGTCGAGCCCGATCTCCTCTACGCCCATCACAGCGGGCGGGTCGAGAAGCAGCTCATGAAGTTCAGGGTCCTGGTAGCTGGCCGCGCCGACCTTCGCAAGCCGGTCGCTGACCGCGGCCACATCGGCAGTGGCCGGGACCGGGATGTCGATGACGGCTCTGGCCCAGTCTCTCGACAGGTTGATGACCTGGGTGATCTGGCCGTTCGGGGTGGTGACGACTTCGCCGTCGGCGGTGCGCACTCTCGTGATCCGCAGCGTGACTTCTTCTATCGTGCCGGTTACCGCCGCCGGGACCGACTGCACGTTCAACCGGACTAGGTCGCCGAATCCGTATTGCCGCTCGACCACCACGAAGAACCCGGCCAGGACGTCCTGCACGATGCGCTGAGCACCGAAGCCAAGTGCCACCCCGACCACGGTCGCCGGCGCGACGAACCCGGTGAGCGGCAACCCGAGACGTTCGATCACGAGCACCGCCGTCAGGCAGTAAACCAGCACGAGGACGGTCCAGGTGCCCACCTGCGTGACGGCATGGCGGTGCTTGGCGGCCTCACTGCGCAGCACCGCATCGGTCTCGCCGCCCTGGCGGTCGATCCTGGCGGTGATCCGCCCGCTCAGCCAGGTCGCGGAGCGGGTGAGCAGGATCGCGCCGGTCACGATCAGCACGATCTCCAGCCCGCTGCCGCGCAGCCAGGCCGATACGTCTGTCAGCGGCGTGAAAGCCGCGTGATAGGCCAGCGTCGGTCTGGCCACGATATGCCCCCTTAGCCTCGAAGCTCGGAACCGGCGGTCGCTACCCCGGCCGAGCGGGGCGAAACCGCGGGCGCTGCGATCCGGCGGCCGGGTTCGGCCGGGGTTATGGTGCCGTGGTGAAGACACTTGTGACGGGCGGTACAAGCGGACTTGGGCTGGCGATGGCGTCGGCCTTGGCTGCGGCCGGGGCGAGCGTCGTGCTGACGGGCCGGTCGGGCGAGCGGGCGAGGTCGGTCGCGGCCAGGCTGCCTAGTGCTGTCGGCATCGAGCTGGACGTGAGGGACGAGTCGTCGGTGGCGCGGGCGGTCGACCAGGCGTGGTCCGAGCTGGGCGGCCTCGACCTGTGCGTGAACAACGCCGGGATCGGCATGCGCACCGTCAATCCGCGGTTCATGACCGATCCGCAAGGCTTCTGGGAGGTGTCGGCGCAGGGATTCCGGGCGGTGGTCGAGACCAACCTGACCGGCTATTTCCTGGTGGCGCGGGAGGTGACGCCGCGGATGCTAGCCGCTGGCGGCGGTCGCATCGTCAACATCTCGGTGAGTGAATCCACGATGACGCGGGCCGGTTTCGTCCCGTACGGGCCGTCGCGGGCCGGCAGCGAGGCGCTGTCCAGGGTCATGGCCGCCGACCTGGCTGGTACCGGCGTCACCGTGAATCTGCTGCTGCCCGGGGGCGCGACCGCTACCGGGATGGTGCCGGAGGGCGGAGTGCCAGCCGGGCGGGAGATCCTGGATCCGGCCGTGATGGGGCCGCCGATCGTCTGGCTGGCGTCGGAGGCGGCGGCCGGGGTTCACGATGAGCGGATCATCGCGGTCGACTTCGAGCGCTGGCTGCGGGCCAGGAACGCCGTCGGCTAAGTAATGACGGCTGCCCGGTCCGCAATCCTTCAGTTTGACAACTGACTAGTTGTACAACTGGATTGTTGTAGTAGGGTCATCGGGTCAGATCAACTACGACCCTGGAGGGCCTGATGGAGTCATATGCGGCGTTCGAACAGGCGGTCATGTCGACCGCCGGTATCGTCAAGCTCGTGCGCCAAGATCAGATGACCGCGCCGACGCCGTGTTCTGAGTGGGACGTGCGGGCACTGCTCAATCACGTGATCGGCACGCTGTGGCTGGGCCAGGCCCTGCTCGGTGACAGCGAGCCGCGCTACGCCATGGCGCCCGGCGGGCTTCCAGACACCGACTTGGCCGGGACCGACCCCGCGGCTGCCTATTCCGTGGCGTCCGGGGCGGCGCTGGCTGCCGCCAGTGACGGCGATGCGCTGACCCGGCTGCACGTCACGCCGCTCGGCGAGATGCCGGGCCCGATCCTCGCCGGGTTCACGACGCTCGACATCTTCGTCCACGGCTGGGACCTGGCGAAGGCGATCGGGCAGCCGGTCGTCCTGGATGATGCGGTGGCAGATCACGTGCTGGGCTTCGCCCAGCAAGCGCTGGGCAGCGAGGAGATGCGCGCCGGGCGGATCGGCCTGGCGCTGGCTGTGCCGGAGACCGCATCGGTCGGCGATCGCCTAGCCGGATTCCTCGGCCGCCAGCCGTGAATCCCGACGCGGCCCTCAAGGCGCTCGCTGAGCCGCACCGGCGCACGATCCTTCAGCTAGTCGCGGACGGCCCTCGTTCGGTCGGCGAGATCACCAGCCATCTCGATATCACCGGCCAGGCCGTCTCCCGCCATCTGAAGGTGCTGCACGAAGCCGGCCTGGTTGACGAGCGCCGAGAGGGCACGCGTCATCTGTTCGTGGTCAACCCGGAGGGCTTCAGTGCCGTTCAGGAATTTCTCGCCGACTTCTGGAGCCGTCATCTCGGCCAGCTCAAAGGTGCGCTGAGCGAGACAGCTCCGGCCGTCCAGCCTCAGGAGGAGAGGGGCTGATGGGCGAGATGTTCCAGACCGACGTGGAGTTGCCGGCTTCGGTTGAGGAAGTGTTCCGGCATCTGACCGATCCGGCGGCCATGATCCGCTGGATGGGCCAGCACGCCGTTCTCGAGCCTGAGCCGGGCGGGATCTTCCAGGTGGACATCAACGGTGTCCCGGTCCGGGGCCGGTATGTGGCGGTTGAGCCCCCGCACCGGGTCGTGGTGAGCTGGGGTGTCGCCGGAAGCACAGAGATGCCGCCTGGTGCTACCGAGGTCGAGTTCACGCTGACGCCGATCAGCGGCGGTACCCGTCTCCGGCTGGTCCACCGGGATATTCCGGACAGTCAGGCGCCGATGCACGCTGCCGGCTGGGATCATTTCCTGTCCCGCCTGGCTGCTGCGGCAGCTGGTCAAGACCCGGAACACGACCCGTGGCTGGTCGCTGAAAGAGCGGCTGACCAGTAATCGTCCTGATCAGATCCTCGGCACCGCCGATAGTCAGATTCTCGATCATGAAGTGATCGAGAATCTGCGGCCGCAGGAATAGCGACGAAGCAGTCGACATCGGGCGGCAGGCAGTCGCGATGGTTCACGACGACCAGTTTCGCGGCGCGGTCCTGACCACCGTCGGGGTCGCGCTGCACAAGCAAGCGGCCCGGACGGGTTCGCTTTCCGCGATCGACGAACTGATCGCGGTCAGCGGCGAAGCGTTGCATTCCGAGCATTCCGAGCAGCCCGGGCGTGGCCACCGCGGTTCGAGCGTATAGATGCGCTGGCCGACCTCGATGAGGCGATCGCCCTCCATCGCGGGGCGGTGGCGGTTACCGGTAGCGACGATCCTGCCCGGCCGGAATTTCTCGCCAATCTCAGTCTCTGCCTGCGCCTGCGATACGCCAGAACCGGCGCGGTCGATGCGCTTAGCGAAGCGATCACGGTCGGCTACGAAGCGGCCGCCGCCGTAGGCGAAGCGGACAGCAGCGACCGGGGGACGTGCCTGATGAGCCTGGGCCTGGCTCTGCTGGCCCGGTTCGAGCGGTTTGGTGAGATCGCAGACCTGACTGAAGCGGTTCGGCTCAGCCGCGCGGCGACGGAAATTAGCGACGGCATAGGCACCGCTGCGATCCGGCTTGCCAACTTGTCGGTCGCGCTACAAGTACTGGACGAGTACACGAACGCCGCTGGCGCCCTGATCGAGGCGGTTTCGGCCGCACGGCGAGCGCCTGCGGGATATCCCGCCAGATCATCCGTCGCGGTGCTTCTACCTGTGCAACGCAGCGAGCGTGCGCTTGCTGAGATTGCGGCACGCTGGCGTGACCGCCGATTTCGACGAAGCGCTCCGGCTCGGACGGAAGCCGTGCGCAGGACGGCTCCTGACAATCCTGACTGGTCTGTTTACCTTTCGAATCTGGGCGGAGCTCTGCAGACCAGGGCTGAGCGCACCGGGTCGTCCGGCGATCTGGAGGCAGCGCTTCGCGTCCAGATCGAGGCCATGGACCTGACCCCGACGGATCACGCAGACCGTGGTCGACGCCTGGTCAACCTCGCAGTCGCGTTGAAGGTGCGCGCGATCCGAGGCGGGTCGGAAGGCGACTTGGACGCGGCAGTCAGGACCGCGCGTGAGGCCGCCGGTGCGATGCGGCGCGAACACGCAGATCGCATCATGGCGCTGACCAACTTGGGCAGTGCCCTACGTGACCGGTTTGAGCGTTACGGATCCCTCGACGACATAACCGAAGCCATTCGGATTCACCGCGATGCCGTCGCTAGTACCGGTGTCGGCAAGCCGGACCGCGGTGGTTGTCTCTCGAACTACGGGACCGCGCTGATCGCGCGGGCTCAGCGCACCAGGTCGGTCACTGATCTGGGCGAAGCGATCAGTTCCTTTGAGAGCGCGTTGGATACGTCACCGCCGGACGCACCAGATCGCGCTTTCTACCTGCGCAACCTCGGGAACGCCTCTCGCGGACTGGCCGAGCTGACCGATTCCGATTATGACCGGCGCGCCGCGATCGCGTTGTACGCGGCCGCGGTCGAATCCGGCACCGCGATCCCGTCGGTCCGGGTCGCCGCAGCGGCCGCAATGGCCGAAATCCTGACCGATCCTGACCCGGCGCGGCATGCCGACGTGCTGGCCGTTGCCGTGCAACTGATGCCAAGGCTCGCCGGCCGATCGCTTACCCGCGGCGATCAGCAAGAGGCGCTTCGCGGGCTGTCTCTCCTGGTCGCTGATGCCGCCGGAATCACGCTCCTGAATGAGGAGTTGTCGCCGGCCGATCGGGCCGAACGGGCGCTACGCCTGATCGAGGTCGGTCGCACCGTCATTCACTCGCAGGCGCTGGATATCCGGAGCGATATATCGGAATTGCGGAGAGCCGATCCGGGCCTAGCGCAGCGATTCACCGAATTGCGGGATCTGATTGACCTGCCGGACGCGGGGAAGAACCTGCTCCCGCAGAGTGACGCGCACGTGGATGTCTACGAGCTGAGCCAGGAATTCGATACCTTGCTCGATCGCATCAGGAAGCTCCCCGGATTCGAGACATTCGCGGCCCTGCCCTCGCTGCAGGAGTTGCGGGGCGAGGCATCACTAGGTCCGGTGGTCACCTTCAATGTCAGCCGTCATGGCAGCGCTGCGCTGCTGCTGACCGAGTCCGGAGTGCAGGCCGTACCGCTGCCTGGGCTGGACGGCGGACCACTACTGGAACAGGTGAGATCGTTCTCTCAGGCGCTGACCGACAGCACGGGAGCGTCTACGCCACCCGGGTTCGCGCCGAGCGGCAGCTTGCCGCGGTTCTCTCCTGGCTCTGGGAGGTCGCCGCCGAACCTGTGCTTGAGGTGCTTGGGTATGGCCGCGAGGACAAATTCAGCGTCAGCCGCGCGCGAGCGCGGCTGCGCTTCAGCACGCCGAAGCGCAGCCCCGGTCCCTTGTCGTGGCTATGCCGACGACTCCGGCCGCCGGTGGCGACTCGCCGCCGCCGCTGGCGGATGCGGCGGAGGAAGCTGAGGTAGTAGCTGCCTTCCTGCCCGGTCCGGTGATCCTGGTCGGCGCCCGGCACCGACTTGCTGGATGAGTCCATCCACCTGGCATCGGCATTCCAGCTGGCTGGCTTCCCGCACGTGATCGCAACCTTGTGGCAGACCGGTGATTCCGCTGCCGTTCAGGTGGCTGAGGATTTCTACATTCATGTCGGCGCCTGATCACTTGCCGCCGCGAGACCGCCGGTCGAGCCATTTGGACAGGGCGACGAGGCTGTGCAGGACTGTCTGCGGCGTCCATCGTAGGGCCTGGGCAAAAAAGCCTTGCCCGTTCAGGTCATTCAGGCGCCCGACTTCTTTCGGCAGGATTGACCAGAATTCAGAGAGCACTTGAGCGGATAGCCGATCTTGGCCCTGATCAGCCATCTTGAGCGCAATGCCGTACTGCAGGTGCGAGTGCAGGGTATCTGGGTGCCGGGGTCCGATCACCATGCGCTGGGTCGGCCATACCTCGGCCAGGAGGTTGGCGGCGTCTGCCCACTTCTCAAGCTGGGAGTAAGCCAGGCTGAGAGCGAACTGGGCTCGCAGGATAAGCGGATGTCTTGCGCCCAGCCGATCCTGCAGGGAAGGCAGCGCCGGCAGCAGGATCTTGACGCACTCTCTCGGCTTGCCCTGCCAGGCCAGTACGAGCCCGTGCAGCACCGAAGTGGCTGGTCCGTGGAAGCTGTGCGGCCCGGCCGCCTGCGGGAAATCCTCAACCAGCCGGTCCAGCAATTTCCCGGCCTGGGTCCATTTACTCCGGTCTGGGCGTAGTTCGAAGAGGCCGAGCGCGAACGCTAGTTCAGCCCAGACCAGCTCGGCGGCCAGGCACTGGGCATGGCCGGGAGTGCCGCGCTCCTCGTAGTAACTCACCACCGATTCAGCGAGCTTCCTGCCTTCGCGTTCCCGCCCAGTCCACAGCAGCAGCCTGGCCATCTCGATGTGGGCCGCGTTCAGCTGGTCCGGGTCCCCGACAATCGCGGCGGGTGGGTTGAGCACGCTGTCCAGGATCGACCTGGCTTCGGCTAGGCGACCTCGGGCCAGCATCGCCCTAGCCCTGGCCACGTCGAACGCCATCCGCTTAGCTGGTGCTGGCGTCCAGGACGCCTTGGCCAGACCGGCCCACAGCTCGTTGGCCTGGTCGAACCGACCGACGCCGTCTAGTCCAGCGGCCCAGGCCCACTGAGCCTGCACCCGCAGGCCGCCCGTCACCCCGGCGTCAAGCGCTGTCCGCGCGTGCCCGATCCCTCGCTCGAACTCGGCATTGGCGACGCAGGCCAGCGCCGCCGCGACCGCGTCGGCCTCTGAGCTCAGCCGCGACAAGGTAACTCGATGCCAGAAGGCCGCGGCTTGAGCGAGGTCGCCCGTGCGTTCAGCGTAGGCGGCCACCTGCCGGCTAAGGGAAAGAGCCGACCGCGGTTCGTCAAGTACCTCGCCCTGAGCGAGCAGACGCGCGGCACCGATCAGCACCTGGTCATCGGGTCGATCCGCCAGCAGACTCGTCAGATTCCGCGCCGCCACGACCGCGATTTGGGCGAGCGGCACCACTGGCGGGCCAATCAGGGCCGACGCCTGGACGACGAGCGGATGAATACGCAGGGTCGAGGACTCAGCGACCGCGAAGCCACCTTCCCGCAACCGCCTGATGACCGCATCGGTCGCCTGCTCTGCCGGTCCGGCAACGTGGCCGGCCGCTAGGACGGCTCTGATGAGTTCGTTCGGCACGGTGTTGCCGAGCGCGCCAGCCAGCGCGATCGTGGTGCGCTCGGAGTTCGTCAGGTCGCTCATCGAGCGGCCGATCCTGGCGAGAATGTCCGGATCGGGGCCAGCGGTCTCCAGACGGGACTGGTAGTCGGCAAAGCAGTTCGGGCCTTCATGATCGCGCAGATAGCCGGCGGCCGTTGCCAAGGCGAGCGGGTGTCCGCCGAGTTCGCGCACAATCGACTCAGCGGCGGTCAGGTCGGCCGGGTCGATCGGGCGACCGGACCCGAGCACGGCGAGACCGTCGACCGGATCCAGCCCGGTGAGATTGATCACCTCAACGCCGCCAGCGCAGGACCGCGCGGTCAGAACCGTGCGGATATGGGAACCGGGGATCACGAAGTTCGCCAGTTTCGTGTCGTCCAGGTTGGCGGGCAGATCATCGACTATCCAAAGCTCGGTCAGCTCGCAAGCGGCCGCATGATCGGCTATCAGCTCTGTGACCTGCTCGGACGTCAGGCCGGCAGTGTCTAGCTGACGGCTTACGGCGATGTCACGTACTGCGCTGGCAAATCGGTCATGCGCCCCGTCGTCTCTTGCCGAGCCATGCACGTCGACGTAGAACACGCGGCCCGGATAGAGCGCTTGAAACAGCCATCCGTAGGCGCGGGCAAGATAGGTCTTGCCGATACCGGTAATGCCGGTGATCACCGCGACCGGAGGCGAGTAGGCGGTTGCAGTAAGCGGCTTGTCTATGCGGCTCAGCGCATTGTGCACGGACCAAAGCTCACGGAACCGGCCGGTGAATCCGAAGGCGCCGGCGAAGTCGCGAGTGAACCAGCCCGCTCGCTTGGCCGGATCGGCCGGTTTGACCGCCTTCATCGGTTCGGTTACCTCGGCCAGTTTGCGCTCGACCGTCTCGACCAGGAGGTCGAGTTGACCGGGGCGCAGGAACTTCATGTCAGCGATCTCGATTGGCAGGATGTGCTCTTCGCCAGGCTCTGGGTTGACGATGAGGATGCGCCCCGCGGCTGAGCCTTCGGCGATACCGGTCAGGTAGGCATAGATCAACTCCCACTGGCAGGCCCACCGCGCGTTGTAGGAGGCCGAATAGACCACCACCATGATCCGGCTCTCTTCAAGGGCGGTGATGATCCCAGGGGAGATACCCTGACCGACCGGTACGTCTTCATCGATGAATGCCGAGATGCGATGTTCCTTAAGCGACTTCCAGATAATGCGAGCCTCATCGGGATGGCCGGTCCTGGTGAAGCTCACGAAAACGTCGTCGTGCATCTCCAGCCAATCATCTCGGTGACCTCAGCAGTTCATGCCCAGTTTGCGGAATGACTGACCGATCTGATCTTCTTTTCCCTGATTTACAATGCCTGCGGGGGGTGATTGGGTTTGGCGTCGCCAGATCCCGGATCCGGGCCGACCAGGTTCAGGTTGCTCGGGCAGGTGCGAGCATATAGCGCCGCGGGCCCGATCGAGGTGGCGGGAGCAACCGCCCGTGCGGTTCTCGCGCTGCTGCTTGTGCGTGGGTCTGCGGGCGCGAGCACCGACGAGATCATTGCGGCCGTCTGGGGTACTGCGGGCGGCGCGACGCGCGACAGCGTGTACCACTACCTATCGGGATTGCGCCGGTCGCTGGCGGTCAGCGGCGCGGTGCTTGAGACCAGGCAGTCGCGTTACCGGCTGGTCACCGCCACCGATACCGTTGACTGGCATCGGTTCAGGCGGCTGGCTGCGCAGGCGCGCGCGGCGTTCGATAGCCGCGACGCCGGCCGGGCAGCGGCAATGCTCAGGCAGGCTCTGGCACTGTGGACCGGGCCGCCATTGGCGGATATCGGTGATCGGCTAGCTCAGATCAGGCGAGACATGGCCGAACAGCGACGAGCGGCCGTGGAAACCCTCGCCGCGGTCGAGGCCAGCCGGGGCCGGTTCGATGATGTTGTCAGCTTGCTCGGCGACGAGATTGCTGCCGGACCCGTGCGTGAGGGCGCCGTCGCGCTGATGATCGACGCGCTCACCGCCCTCGGCCGGCGGGACGATGCCGGCGAGGTGTACCGGCTGACCCGCACCAGGCTCGCGAGTGAACAGGGCCTTGAGCCCGGCAGCCGGCTTGAGGCGGCGTACCGCCGGGCGCTTGAGGGCATCGCACCACCTGCTGTCGCCGGTTCCATGCCGCCTATATCCGGCCTGCCGCGCCTGGACCCGCACTTCACCGGCCGCGAAGATGAGCTGGCGATGCTGAGCCACGCACTGACCGCCGGAGGCCGGCCGCTTTGCGCGATCTCCGGAATGGGCGGCTCAGGTAAGACCGCTCTGGCCGTGCGCGTCGCGCACTCACTTGCGGACGCCTTCGATGATGGTGCCGTTTTCCTTGACCTGCATGGCTATACCGAGCACCGCGCCTGCGTTACGGCGGCGGAAGCACTTGACCGGTTGCTGCGCCGGATGCGGGTGGACGGCGGGAGCATCCCGGCTGACTTCGACGAGCGCGGTGCGCTGTTCCGGGACTTGCTGGTCGGCAGGCGGATGCTTTTCGTGCTCGACAACGCCTACGACGCGACGCAGGTCAGGCCGCTGTTGCCCGACGCCGACGGCTGTGCGGTCATCGTGACGAGCCGGCGGCGGCTCGCTGCGCTTGATGACGCGATCGCGCTGCCGCTCCGACTGCTAGCCGAGGATGACGCGGCCAAGCTGTTCACATCCGTCGCTGGTGAACACCGGTTGCGGGCGGAGGTGGGTAGCGGGCAGACGCTGTCCCGGGTCATCGAGCGCTGCGGGCGGCTGCCGCTCGCGGTGCGCATCGCGGCGGCCCGCTACCGCGAACCGAGCCAGCGATCGCTGGCCGACTTGGAGGAGAAATTGTCGGACGAAGACGAGCGGCTGACCGAACTTGACGACGGGGATCGAAGCGTCGCCGCCTCGTTCCGGGTCTCGCTGAACGACCTGACGGCGGACCTTGCGCGCACCTTCGCGCTGCTCGCCGTTGACCCGGGCGCAGATTTCGACGCCCTCGCCGCAGCCGCCCTTGCTGATTTGCCGCACAGCCAGGCGGCTCGCCGGCTCGGGCAGCTAGCCGACCGGCATCTCGTCGTTGAGCACGCACCGGGGCGTTACCGTTTTCACGACCTCATCGGCGCCTTCGCCAGGCAATACGCGCTTGAATCGATCCTGGCCGACGACAGGGCGGCGGCATTGCGACGCCTGGCGGACTATCTGCTGCGCGCTGCGGACGCGGCCGACACACTGATCACGCCTTATCGGTACCGCGTTCCGCTCCAGTTGCTGGACCGCGTCGTTGAGCTGCCTTCGCTAGGTGACTACGACGGGGCATTCGCCTGGCTCAGCGCGGAGCACGGCAACCTGGCTGACACATGCGTGGCGGCGGGCGCCCGCGGTCTTGACGGTCCCTGCTGGCAGCTCGCATACGTGCTGCGCGGCTTCTATTTCGTGACCAAGAACTGGCAGCCTTGGATCACGATCTATGAGGTAGCCCGATCCGCGGCCCAGCGCAGCGGCGACGTCCGCGCGGAGGCGCTGATCGTCAATAACCTTGGCCTGGCCCACCTGGAGAAGGGCGAAACAGAACTCGCGGCTACCTGTTACCGGCAGGCGGGAGAGCTATTCGCAGCGGTGCGGGACCCGCACGGTGAGAACACCGCCCGCGCCAACATCGCCTGGTTGCTGCTGGGCGAGAGGAAATTCGCTGAGTTTGTCACGCAGATGCGGCCAGTGCTGGATTTCTATGTCGAACATGGCTCGGAGCGCAACGCCGCTATCACTCAGCGTGGACTGGGCCTAGCCGAATCCGAGCTTGGCTTGATCGACGAATCCGTCGCCGACCTCCGCCAGGCACTGGACGTTTTCACGCGGCTAAATCTCCGCTTGGACATCGCCATGACTTGGAACGGACTTGGCGAGACATATCAGCGGGCCGGTGACGATCAGCGTGCTGCCGAGGCCTTCACCGAGGCTATCGCGACCAGCGGCCAGTCAGGGAGCGACTACGAGCAGGCACGGGCGCATTACCGGCTCGGCCAACTCGCCGTCAAGGCCGGTGACAGTCAGTCGGCCCGCGATCACCTGACCCAGGCGCACGACCGCTACCGCGAACTCGGCGTTCCGCAGGCCGCCGACGCTCGGCGAGAACTTGAGGATCTGGGAACCTATCGCTGACATTCAGATCGGTTCCCATATGCCCGGCCGAAGATCGATACGTCAACTGCGCTAGGACGATCGGCCAAGGGGTAATCGTGAGCATTGTTGTTGTGCTGACTGCGCTCGATCTTGAGTATCACGCGGTGCGCCAGTGCCTGCATGGCGTGCGGGTGCGGTCGCATCCGTCGGGGACGTTGTTTGAGGTAGGTCAGCTACCGGAGGGCGCTGGGGCGGTCGCGATGGCGGTCACGGGCGAGGGCAACGTCGGGGCGGCTGTGCTCGCGGAGCGGGCGATCGCGATGTTCGCGCCCCGGGCCATGTTGTGCGTGGGCGTAGCCGGCGGGCTGCGGCCCGACATCGCGCTTGGTGATGTCGTGGTGGCGACGAAGGTGTATGCGCTGCACGGCGGCCGGGTGCATGACAAAGGTTTCGTGGCCAGGCCGAGAGCATGGCACGCATCCCATGAGCTTGAGCAAGTGGCCAAGCTTGTCGCTAGGTCCGGTACATGGACGAACTTCATCGAGCCAGATTCTGGGCTGCCGTCTGTGGCCCAGCCTGTGGTCCACTTCAAGCCGATTGCTTCCGGAGAGGTCGTCGTCAACGGACGCGATGAGTCGATGACCGGCCATCTGCGGGATGTGTTCGATGACGCTGTGGCGGTGGAGATGGAGAGTGCCGGGATCGCGCACGCGGCGCATCTGAACGGAGCGCTGCCGGTGCTGACGGTTCGGGGGATCAGCGATCATGCGGACTCGGCGAAACACGCGAACGACGCGGCCGGCTGGCAGCACGTTGCCGCCGGACACGCCGCCGCCTTCACGATTGCCACGCTCGCGCACGCGTTCGGCGGCCAACTGCCGGCCAGTGAGCCAGCGCCGCGGTCCCCGATCCGTCTCACCCCTGGCCAGCGTCGGCTGACCCTCGCGTCCGCACTGGGATAAGACTCAAGTCGCCATCCATGGCCGCAGTTTCTCCGGATTGCGCATCACCCAGATGTGCTTGATCCGGCTGTCCGTCACCTCGAACGCGAACACCGTGACTGTGACGCCGTCTTGCTGGGCGACCAGGCCAGGCTGGCCGTTGACCGTGCGTTCGAGGAACGAGATGTTCCCGGTCGCCAGGTTGGCGATTTCGATCCAGGCGCGCGCGATCTGCTCGCCGCCATCGATCGGGTGCAGGAACGCGATGACCAGGCCGCCGCTGTCGGCGATTGCCGTCGCGTTCGGATCGAGCAGGCCGACGAGGGCTTCGATGTCCTTGGCTTCCCACGCTCGCTTGAAGGCCCTGATGACGCCGGCCTGCTGCGCGGTCGGACTCATGGGCGCCTGCGCGGCCCGGATGCGGCGGCGGGCCGACGTGGCGAGTTGCCGGCACGCGGTCGCCGTACGGCCAGTGATCTCGGCCACCTCGGCGAACGGGTAGCGGAAGACGTCGTGCAAGACGAACGCCACGGGCAGCGGTTCCGGGATCCAGTTGCCCACGTAGGTCTCTCGCCGGGCCCGGGCCGATCCAAGCAAATTAAGGCAAATGCGGCTGGCGACTGTGGTCAGCCAGGCGCCGGGCGATTCGATGGCATCCTGTTGCTGGCGGGTCAGGGCGTACCAGCGAGCGTAGGTCTCCTGGCCGGCGTCCTCGGCCTCGGCCAGCGATCCGAGCAGCCGGTAAGTGAGATTGATCAGCCGTCGACGCTCGCCCATGATGAGAGCCAGGCTCGGGTCAGGTCGGCCGTCCGCTGGCTCGGATCCGGTGCTCATGGTGTCGTCGGTTCCCTCATTCGCCGCGTCCTCACCAGTTCGACAAGACAGCACGCGCGAATGTGAGTAGCTGCTTCGCCTCACATTCCAGATGGTTGCGCTGTCGGACTCCTTGAGACGAACACATCCTGGAGGCACCATGTCTATCCCCACTGAGATAACGCCGTTCGCGGAACCGGCGTCGGCCCGCGGCTTGGAACTGGCGGCCGCCGCGCTGACGGCCCACGGTTTCATTGTCGAGATCCTGGACGACGTCGCTGCCGCGCGTACCCGGATCAAAGACCTGATACCCGAGGGCGCCAGCGTGTTCACCGGGGCCAGCGAGACGCTCCGGTTGTCCGGCATCGATGAGGACATCAACGCCGGCGGCCGGTACCGCGCGATCAAGCCGCGCGTTCTGGCCATGGACCGTGCGTCAGCCGCCGATGAGATCCGCCGGCTGCTTGCCTGCCCTGATGTCATCGTCGGCAGTGTCGCCGCGGTCACGGAAGCCGGCTCCCTGGTGATCGCCTCTGGCAGCGGAAGCCAGCTACCCGGCTACGCCGGCGGCGCCGCCCGCGCGATCTGGATCGTCGGAGCCCAGAAGGTGGTACCTGACCTGCTCAGCGCGCTCCGCCGCGTCGAGGATCACTGCCTTCCACTGGAAACCGCCCGCGCCCAGGCCGTCTATGGGCAGCCCAGCGCCATCAACCGGCTCCTGGTCCTCAACGCCGAGCCGTATCCCGGCCGCGGCACCGTCCTGCTTCTTCGCGAAAGCATCGGATTCTGAATCCATGATGGCGACTGGGCTGAGGATGGGGCCGGCTATGCGTTGGGGCGGACTTCTATGTCTAGCTGGGCGGCCAGGTCGTGGGCAACGGCGTGGACTGCTGCCGGGCTCTGG
Source organism: Streptosporangiaceae bacterium (assembly GCA_036501205.1). GTDB lineage: Bacteria > Actinomycetota > Actinomycetes > Streptosporangiales > Streptosporangiaceae > Chersky-822. The sequence continues at coordinate 36,995 of DASYAT010000089.1, forward strand.
CCGGGCTGCCAGCTGGCCCTGACCGACAGCGTTCCCACCGTGTCGAAGCCCGCCGGCGCCGCCGCTACCCGCTCGCCTGGCCTGGCCATCGGGTAGTAGGCGCGGAAGTACGGCGAATGAACCGTCTCGCCCGCGCCGTTTCGTACCACGGTGCCGGTCGCGAAGATCACCCTGTTGCAGGTCGTCATCCTCGGCGCAGTCCGTTCGTTCTCCTGTCCGATGATGTCGCTGGCCGGGTCCCCGCATGCGCGCCGGGCGAACATTCGCACCAGGTCGATGCGGTGCACGTCCTTGATGTTGCGGTAGACGTGGCCACCGGAGATCCGGGTCGAGAACTCGATCACCCGGAACCGTCCGCCCGCGTCCTGCCTGAACTCGGCATTGAAAAGGGTGCTGCCGAGCCCCAGCCGCCGGGTCATAGCCGAGGCTAGGCCGACGAGCTCGACCTCTTTGTCCTGCTCGTCGAACGGAAAGGTGTACAAGTCTTCCTCGAAGAACGGCCCGGCCGAGACGAGCTTGCCGCAGATGCCGCCCAGGTGGAACTGGCCATCAAGCACGATGCCGTCCAGCGTCACCTCGCGGCCGGGCAAGTACTCCTCAATCAGCGCCCAGTGCTCTGGCAGCTCGTCGTAGTAGGCGCGCGACCTGCTCTTGGCGAAGCTCTCGATCTGGGCGAGCGCTGCGGCGAGCCGGCCGGTGTCAGTGACGAGCTCGACGTGCGAGCTTGACGCCGCCCGGGTGGGCTTGACGATCAGCGGCAGGCCGCGCTGGCGGGCGGTCGCTATCGCCGAGTCGATGTCGCTCACCGGGTAGTGCCACACGCTAGCGATGTCATGCGCCCTCAGGAACTCCCGCTGCCTGGCCTTGTCGCGACTGATCCGGTCGGCGGCGTTGCAGGCCCATTCGATGCCGAGCTTCTCGTTGGCCGCCCCGGCGATGACGATGTCCACCTCGGCGAACGTGATGACCGCGCACGCTCCGGTCCGCCGCGCGACCTCAAGCACTGCCGCCAGCACATCGGCGTCGGCGGCGTCGGCGGCGACCCGCAGGCAGGAGGCGAACCGCGGGTCGTCCTCGGCGACATCTGGCGTCTGGATCGTCACCAGGTGGATATCGATGGCGAGATCCAGCAGCGCCTGGATGTGATCAGCTGACCGGAACCTCAGTTGCTTGCGCATGAGCAGCACGAGGCTTCGCCCACCCGCGCAGCCCACGCGGATCAGCCTCCGGCGCGAGTCGCCGTGACGACCGCATAACGCTCGCCCGGGATCTGCAGCGGCCGCACGTCCACGAGAGCGGCATCCGCGGCCTCACTAAGCAGGGCGATCAAGTCGCCCGGCGGTAGGTAGTGCGATCGCCGCTCGAACTCATAGACCTCGCCGTCGATCGCGAGCCTGCAGCGCCAGCACCGAAGGCGGCTGGCCTGGTCCAGGCTTAGTTCCTCGGTGAGATCGACGCTGTGCGTCCCGATCGCGAGCGTCGGATGGATGGTGATCTGCGGCTTGGCCGATGCCGGCCCGGCCGCGGTGTCCACGTAGAGCCGCCCGCCAGCACGCAGGCACCCGGTGAACTGACGAACGCTGTCGATCAGTGCCTGGCGGTCGGGCTGAGCGTCGTCGTCCCAGGTGCCTGCGTAGGGCAGCGCGCAGCCGCGGCACATGACCACGTCGAAGGGGGCGTCGAAGCAGTCGGTGAGCTCTTCCCACCTGATCTGGCTGGCCGACAGGCTGACAGCCTCGTGATCGGCGCGGCGCTTGAAGTACCCGAGCATCAACGCGCTGCCGTCCGAGCAAGTGACGTCGTAGCCACGGCGGGCTAGCTCAATCGCGGGAAACCCGGTGCCGCAGGCACAGTCGAGTATCCGCTGATCAGCGGGATCGCCGAGCCATCGAGCCAGGTCCTCGGCCAGGCGCAAGGGCTCGAACTCGAAGCCCAGGCACAGTTCCCACAACGTCGCTATGTCCGGCGAACCTTCATTGAGCAGTAATCTCAGCCAGCTGTCTGTCATCGATCCGCCTCCTTGCGGCGACTAGCGGTAGGGCGATTAGCGGTAGCCGTACAGCGCGAGCATCTCGCCGAACCTTTTCTCAGCCAGCTCCCGGTGATAGGGCGTGAAAACATCACGCCAGGCCTGCGTCTTGCCCTTGAAGAACGAGAATGAGTTCCGGTTGTACAGCCGCGGCAGCACCGTTTCTATCTCGGTCCGCACGCCGAGGAAGTCGGCGATACGGGTAACGGCCTGGCGCTGCAATTCCTCGCTGCCGCCGCCATTCGGGCCGACTAGTTCCTCGAACGAGATCTTGCATACGTTCGGATGGCTGAGCAGCCAGAACATCCGGCCCAGGTCGCCCTGGGTCGGGAAGGACGGATCGCTGAGCGCGTAGCTGAGCTGGGTGTCCAGGCCCGGCATCGAATCGAGGATCCGGCTGAAGATCTGGAATTCACTGAAGTTTCCGATGCCATTTCCGGTCTTACCGGTCAGGAAGTTGATCATCGACAAGACAATGTCGCGCGGGTCGCGATAGTTGAAGATTATTCTTGGCTCCCCGGTCTGGCTCCACTCCCGGATAAAACGGCCGTCAATTCGCTTTACGTCGAACTCGATGAACATCCAGCAGATGCCGGCCGGCGTGTCAGAGAAATCAGTCGACACGGTCCGCAGCCGCGCTTTTTCCACGAGTTCGGCGCTCGGCAACTCGGCGCCATACCGGTTAACTAACGGCATGCCGAATTTCATCTGCCAGGCCATGGCGTAGGCTTCCCACGCCTCGTCGGTTGCTTTCCTGAACGATTCTTCGCTCGTCTCGCCGAGCAGCTTGAGCGTCGGCTCGTCGTAGATCATCCTGGCGATCCGCCAGCGCGTGTCCTGGTCAAGCCTGGGCTTGATCTCGTCGGTGATGCGAGAATGCCCATACATGCCGAAACCGAGCGCGACCATCAGTTCCTGGATCAGATGGGTGCCCGATTTAGTCAGTGAAATGACGATGACGCGCTCGGCGCGGCTGTTGCCGACCGCGGGATCGGTCGCGGGTTCAGCGGCGGTCATGGATGTATCCGTCCTCTCGTGAGCAGCCAGGCGCAGCCCGGAGTTACGGGCAGACGAGGGCGAGATGGTCACGCAGAAGAGTTGGCCGACAGCGGCCGAGCCGACAGCGGCTTAAGGCGCTTAATAAGCGGGTCGCTGCTTTCCTGGCCGGCTGCATCGTTGCAATCCGCCCTCTCGGAGCTAACTGATATGACCCAATGAATTAGCAGTTGCCAAGTTTCGCACACCGCTTCTGGCCTGTCAAGCAATCGCGATCGCCCGTTACTCATGTGAATCAAGTGCTGTAATGAGAAACAATCAAATGACTGGCCTGAATGTGCCCGCACGCGAGGTACGAATACCAGACGCGTTGCTCGTGTCCGTTAGCGAACTTCTTTTCTGAAGCACCGAATTACCTAGCCCGACTTGACATCGTCCCGGGAGGAGTGAAATTCTTGCGCCGCGCTCAAGGCAAAAGCTCAATGCTAACTTGGCAACACCAGCGGCTATTTCAGACCGATCCGGTAGACAAGGGTGAGTAGAGTCATGCAGCGGCTTGTAGTCGTCGGGGTCGGTCGGCGCGCGCCGTTTCGCCAGTACGCTCTCGAGGCCATGGCCAGCCGCGCCGGTCTCGTGCTCGTCGACATCCACCAGCCGACCTGGCCCAAGCCGTACCTCAGGTCGTCCTACCTGATCGAAGCGCCCGGGCTCGATCCCATGCTGGCCGCCGGGCGGGCGGCGATCGCTGCCGAGCGGGCCACCGGAATCGTGACCTGGGACGACCGGTACACGGCGGCGGTGGCCCAACTTGTCGAAGAAGCCCGCTTACCCGGCGCCAGCCTCGCCGCCACGACTGCCTGCAAGGACAAGTGGCAGACCAGAAACAAGCTGAATGCCGCCCAGCTCGGCGCCGTCGCAGCTCGTCTCGTCCACACCAGCGACCACGCACTAGCAGCCACCCGCGAAATCGGGCCGCCGGTCGTGATGAAGCCAAGAGCCCTGGCCGCGAGCAAAGGCGTCGTCAAGGTGGAAACCTCGGCTCAAGCCAGGGCAGGCTTCGAGACCGCGGTCGCCGCCAAAGTTGCCGACCCCGTCTTCGACGCTCCCGGTGTCCTGGTCGAAGAATGCGTCGAAGGCGACGAGTTCAGCATCGACTGCGCCGTCCGCCACGGCCAGGTCACGCCGGTCTTCGTCGCGCGGAAGGTACTCGGGCCACTGCCGGCCTTCGAGGAAGTCGGGCACGTGGTGACGGCGGACGGGCTTGACCTGCTGCCGGGCGTCGGACGCTTTCTGCAGGAGGTGCACGAAGCGCTCGGTTACCGCGATGGCGTCACCCATGCCGAGCTGAGAGTCTCGCCCTCGGGGTACCGGATCATGGAGGTGAACCCGCGCCTCGGCGGCGGCATGATCCCCTATCTCGGCTATCTCGCCACCGGCATCGATCTGGCGGGCGCCGTCGCGGATCTGGCGCTCGGGCGCGAACCCGACCTTCGCCGTAACCGGCACCGGGCGGCGGCGGTCAGCTTCCTGTGCCCGGACCGCGACCTGACGTTCGAGCGCATCGAGATCCCCGGCGACGTGCTCACCGACCCTCAGGTCGAGCGGGTCGTCCCGCTGGCGACCCGAGGCGAGGTGCTGCGCCTGCCGCCGGCGGGCTACCTCAGCCGGATCGCGATCGTGATCACCACCGGCGAGGACGCCAAGGCTTGCCAGGACGCCATGGACCAGACGCTGGCGAAGATCACCGTCCACGCGAGCCCAGCGGACTGACGGTGGCAGCTGAGCCGACTGGTCCGCGCTGGCGCCTGTGGAAGCTAGTGCCCGGGCCGATCAGGCTGCTCACCCTCGGAGTGTTCATCAACCGGGCCGGCGGCTTCATAGTTGTATTCCTGGCGCTCATCCTGGCCGCGCGCGGCTTTGCGGCCTGGCAGATCGGCGTCTCGCTCGCCCTGGTGGGCGTCTTCGGCATCGTCGGTGCCGCGGTCGGCGGCGCCGCGGCGGTCAGATTCGGCCCGCGCCGGACAATTGTCTACTCGACTGGCGCCTGCGCGGCGCTGACCGCCCTGCTCGCAGCCGTTGGCTCGAACTTCGTGATCTCCGCGATCATCCTGTCCGCGATCTCGCTGTTCAACCGGGCGTACATGCCGGCCTCGGCCGCGATAGTCGGACGGCTGTCGAGCAGGGACCGGATGGCCCCGATGTTCGCGTTTTACCAGCTCGCCGTCAACGTCGGGGCGGCGGTCGGCGCACTCGTCGCCGGATTCGTGCTGGCCAGCTCGCTGACCATGCTGCTGCTCGCGGACGCGGCGACGACGGCGGCTTTCACACTGGCCGCAGTCAGATTGCCCGATGACCGGCCGCGATCCGACGGCGACAGCGCCGACGGCAAGCGCGGCCAGCGCGGGGGAGTGCTCCGCGATCGCCGGTACCTGATGCTGTGCCTCGCGTTCGGGCTGATCGCGCTGGTGTACAGCCAGCGATCGGGCGTGCTGCCGCTCGCGTTCACCGCCCATCACCTGAGCGTGCAACTGATCGGAGAGTTGCTGAGCGCGAACGCGATCGCGGTGGTGCTATTTGAACTGCCGCTCGCGACGCTGCTCAGGCGCTGGCCGTCGTGGCTGCCGCTGTCGATCGGGGCCGGCCTGATCTGCGGCGGCTACGCGATCTACCTGGCGGGGGTGAACCTCACCGTCGTCTTCATCGGCGTCGGTGCCTGGACGCTCGGCGAGATGTTCGTCACGCCGTTCTCCTCGGCCACCGCCAGCGAAATGGCGGGGGGAGCTGGGAAATCATCCTCCAGGGGCAGCACAGCGGCGGCCGATGGTGAGGCTGCGGCTTACCAGGGTGTACTCCAGGTCGCGAGGACCACGGGACTCACAGCCGGCCCGGCGATCGGCGTGTTCACCTACGCGATCGGCCGGACTGTCCCGTGGTGGGGCTGCGCCGCCGCAGGCCTGGCCGCCATCGGCATCATCGTCACGATCTTGCGCAGCAGGCAGCGCGAGCCGCAAGCCGTACCAGCCACCGAAAGGGTCGCCGGATGAACCACCGTGAGGTCGAGTTGCTCGCAGTCGGCGCCGGGCCGTCAAATCTCGCGCTCGCCATAGCACTCGAGGAATTAGCGCCGGACGATCTCGCAGCCGGCTCGCTACTGATCGAGCGGCACCAGGACACGATCTGGCAGCGCGGCATGCTCATGCCCTGGACCAGGAGCCAGGTGTCCTTCCTCAAAGACCTAGTGACGCTGCGCAATCCGTCTAGCCGGTTCACCTTCATCAGTTACCTGCACTCGGCCGGTCGGCTCAGCGACTTCATTAACGCCGCCAGCTTCACGCCGTATCGGATGGAAATCTCGAATTACCTGCAATGGGTGGCAAGATCGCTGACCAAGGTACGCATCGAATATGGTCGGCATTGCGTTCGGCTAGAGCCAACCTTTAATAACAGGGGGAAAATTTCCCGGTGGCTGGTCACGCTTTCAGACGACTCCACCATCGGCTGCAAGTACCTCGTCGTCGCGGCCGGCCGC
>DASYAT010000090.1:0-35821 GCA_036501205.1 Streptosporangiaceae bacterium
CGGCTGCCCTGGCGGATGGACAGCGGCGGGCCGGGCAGCGGCCTGTGGCGATCCGTCGACGGCGGCGACAGCTGGGAGGACCTGAGCCGGCGGCCGGGCCTGCCTAAGGGAGTCCTGGGCCGGGCCGGGGTGGCCGCATCCGGGGCCAGGCCGGGCCGGGTCTGGTGCATTGTCGAAGCGGAGGACGGTGCCGTCTTCCGCTCAGATGACTACGGCGATCACTGGGAACGCCTCTCCGAGCAGATCGACCTGCGTCGGCGGGCCTGGTACTACAGTCGCGTCATCGCCGATGCCGCTGACGCGGAAACCGTCTGGGCGCTCAACGTGCAGTGCTGGCGTTCATCGGACGCGGGCAAGGTCTTCTCCAGCTTCCCGGTCCAGCACGGCGACTGCCACGACCTGTGGATCGACCCCGCCGACTCCCGGCGCATGATCCTGGGCGACGACGGCGGCGCAAGCGTGACGCTGGACGGCGGCGAGAGCTGGTCAACGCTGTACAACCAGCCCACCGCCGAGCTCTACCACGTCACGACCGACACCCGCGAGCCGTACCGCATCTACGCCGCCCAGCAGGACAACACCACCATCGCGTTCCCCAGCCATTCCCGGTGGGGAGCCAACACCCACCTGGACATCACCCACGTGGGCGGCGGCGAGAGCGGCTACATCGCGGTCCGGCCCGACAACCCCGACATCGTCTTCGCCGGCAACTACAAGGGCCAGATCACCCGCCATGATCAGAGCACCGGCGAGACCCGCCCGATCCTGGTCTGGCCGGAGGAAACGTCGACGGCGGGCGAGGGCCGCTACCGCTTCAACTGGACCGCGCCGATCATGCTGTCACCGCACGATCCCGGCATCCTGTACCAGGCCGGCAATCACGTCTTCCGGTCCGCCGACGAGGGGCAGACCTGGGAACCGATCAGTCCTGACCTCTCCTACGCCGACCCAGAGAAGCTCGGCTCCTCGGGCGATCTCACGCCGGACAACAGCGGCGCCGAATACTACTGCACCGTCTTCGCGCTGGCCGAGTCGCCGCTCGCGACGGGCCAGCTCTGGGCCGGGACCGACGACGGCCGGATCCACCTGACCCGCGACGGCGGCGGTTCCTGGACCGAGATCACCCCGCCCGACCTGCCCCGCTGGGCGACGGTGCGCCTGATCGACGCCTCGCCGTACGAGGCGGGCACCGCCTACGTCGCCGCCGAAAACCGCAAGCTCGACGACTTCCGTCCTTACCTGGGGCGGACGCGGGACTTCGGCGCCAGCTGGGAGCGGCTCGACGCAGGGCTGGACTCCGACGAGTACTGTCACGTGCTGCGCGAGGACCCCGCCCGGCGCGGCTTGCTGTTCTGCGGCACCGAGCTGGGCCTGCTGGTCTCCTTCGACGACGGGGCCAGCTGGCAGCGCTGCCAGGGTGAGCTGCCGCGAGTCCCGGTGCACGACTTCGTGTTCAAGGGCGATGACCTGGTGGTGGCCACCCACGGCCGCTCGATCTGGGTCCTTGAGGACCTGCCCGCGCTGCGCGAGCACCAGCCCGAGCTGGACGTGGCGCCGTTGCATCTGTATCAGCCCCGCCGGCAGGTCCGCTGGCTCACCGACCGCGGGTTCCCCGCGAAGGGCGAGTCGCGCCGGTCCTACTCGCTGCTGGGACCGGTGGTGGTCGCCTTTGACAAGCGCCAGCTTCCTGACCGGACCGAGACCGAGACCGTGCCGGTCGGGGCGGGCCGCAATCCCACCGACGGGGTGGCCGTGCTGTACCGGCTCCAGGACCCGGGTGACGCCGAGCTTCGGCTCACGTTCCGCGACTCCGCCGGCCAGGAGATCAGGACGCTGACCGCGCGGCCGGGGGATGAGGACCGCAAGCCAGAGAAGGGCAAGCCCAGGGACCCGGTGCCGCCCAGGCGGGAGGGCCTGAACCGCTTTGTCTGGGACGGCCGGCACGGGCGCGGCACCCAGATCGAGATCGATCCGCCCGACGACCAGGACGCAGCCGCCAACCTGGGTCCGGCGGTGGCGCCAGGTCACTACACGGTCCGGGTCGAGCTGGGCGAGCAGGCCGCCGAGGCCGGGTTCGAGATCGCCGCCGATCCGCGCAGCAGCTTCACGTCCGAGCAGGTCGCTGCTCAGTACGAGCTCAGCCTGCGGCTCTGGCGTCTGCTGTCTGACCTGTACGACGGCGTGAACCGGGCCAGGCGGGCGCTCTCGGAGCTGACCGACAGCGAATCCGATCGCCAGCTGCGGCAGGACTTGGAGGCGGTGGTCTCCGACCTGATCGCGGACGGTGGCGGCAAGCGCTCCATCCACGTCCGCCGAGCGGCCGTCGACACCCATCTGGTGCGCCTGCGCCAGGTGGTCGCGGCGGCGCCGCCGAACGCCTCCGCCGTGGAACTAGCCGATCAGGTTCAAGGCCAGCTTGAGCAAGTGCTGGCACGGCTAGCGGGCTTGCTTGAGCAAACGTCCTGACAGTAAACGTCCTGACAGTAAGGGTCCTGACAATCAGAAAGAGGTGCCTGTCGTGGCAAGGGCGCGGATCGAAGTTGTTCTTTCAGTCATTCTCGGGGCGGCGACGATCCTGACGGCCGTGTGGCCGGACTGGATCGAGGGCGTGCTCGGGTTCGACCCCGATGGCGGGAACGGGTCGGTCGAATGGCTGATCGTCGCCGGGCTGGCCGTGGCCACCCTCGCCGTGGCTCTGCTTGCCCGTCGCGACCTGCGCGTCGTGCGCAGCAGCACGTCCATCGGCATGCCATAGCCGCAGCGTCGCGTAACGCTTAGGAACAACCACGGAACCTGGTTGTCGCGAACCGATCGGTCTCCCCTCGCAATAGAGGGGCATGGACGCACTGACTACCCGCATGACCGGTACCCGCATGACCGCTCGATCGCGCCTTCCGGTCGCCAGGGCCGCAGCGCTCGGCCTGATCGCTGTCGCTGCCCTCGCCACCGGCTGCTCATCGAGCGCGAGCACGCCGTCGGCCGGTCGCACGAGCGCACCGCCGGCTGGGCGCACGAGCGGGACCGTCACGCCAACGAGCGCGTCTGCTGACTGCGGCTCAGCGGCGACGTGCTTCACGCCCAGCCAGCTTGAGGTCGCCTACGGCGTCCGGCCGCTGCTGCGGCGCGGGATCGATGGCCGGGGTGAGACCGTGGTGCTGCCCGAGCTGGCCGAGTCGAAGCTCTCGCCAGCGGTCAGCGACCTGCGGAAGGACTTTGCTGTCTACGACCGGCTGTTCCGCCTGCCGGCACCGCGCCTTGCGGTGGTGAGCACGTTCCCGCATCCGGCGCACCCTTGGTTCGCGTTCGGGGAGGAGGCTCTGGACGCGGAGGTCGTTCACGCGATCGCGCCCCGGGCCGCGCTGACGATCGTCTTGGTTAAAGGGAATTCCCTGGACAGCGCCCGCCAGGCGGTGGCGGCCTCGGTCGCCGCCTTGCGACTCGGCGCATCGAAGGGTGGCATCATCTCCCTCAGCCCGGCCGGGCAGATCGGCGGAGAGCATTGCGTGGATCACGTTCAGCTCGCCCGGTTGAACGCCGCGCTCCAAGATGACGCTGACCACCACGTGACCGTCGTCGCGGCCACGGGCGACTCCGGCGCAGCGGGCGAGCCCTGCGCCCTCATCGATGCCCTGACCGGCGGCATCAGCGCTAGCTTCAGGCCGCGCAAGGAGCCCATCCTGGTGGCCTCAGAGCCGCTTGTCCTCAGCGCCGGCGGCACCACCCTCAACGCGCGCCGCCCAGCGGGTACCTGGACCGGCGAGACCACCTGGGGCCTGCCCGACGGCAGCCCAGGCACCAGCGCCAGTGCGCCTCTCTGGGCCGGCATCATCGCCCTCGCCGATCAGTTCGCCAAGCGCCATCTCGGCTTCGTCAATCCGGCCGTGTACCGAATCGCTCGCGGCTCCCGGTACCACCAGGCGTTCCACGACATCACCGCCGGCCCGGCCAACACGGCCAAATTCCGCAGCGCGACGATCACCGGCTACCGGGCGGGACCGGGCTGGGACCCCGTCACCGGCTGGGGCAGCCCGAACGCGCAGGTTCTCGTGCCCCTGCTTGACCGCTACGCAACCCGCTGACCGAGTCCTCTCTTGAAACACTGTTGCTAATGGTGCTAGCGGCACCAACAGTGCTGTTGTGACCAATTCAACCAACTAACCAACCGGGTGAATGCGCATATTCACCCCCTGGGTTCCGGGTGAATATGCGCATTCACCCGGTTCAGAAAGGTGATCATGGTCGACTCGCTTGTGAATGGTGAGGCGTTTGTATTTCATGTGACTCAAGGTGCGACCACGGGCGGCTTGGGTTCGGTTAGTGCCGAACTGGCCCTGGCCCCGAACTAGCCCTGGCCCGAACTGGCCCGGCCACCGTGCCTAGCCGCGACCACCGCGTCGTGCCTCGCAATCACCGGCTCGGCCGTGGCCGCCGACCGCGTCGTGCTATTCGGCGCCTTTCGACCGACGCCGGTCAGCCCAGATCCGGCGGTTGGTCGAGCCCTGCCGTTTTCGTCATTCGACCGAACTGTCCGTCAAGCCCTAAACGAACGGCTTACTGCTGCGGTGATGTCAACCGACGCGAGGCCGTACGCGTCATCTCTGCGTAAGAAGGGTGAGCGTTCACGCACTTGAGATGGATCGGGGCGAAGCAAGGATGGTCAGACGATTCCGAGTGGGCGCGGCGCTGACGGCCGGGCTCTTGGCGGCCGCCGTTGGCGGAGGGCAAGCGGTGATCGCGGCGCCGGCCAAGGCTCCGCATCGGGTGGCGACGGCCTGGCTGAACGGCGTGAGCGCCACGTCGGCCCACGACGTCTGGGCGGTCGGCGCCTTCGGCCACGCGGACGGGTCCGCACCGCTGATCGAGCACTGGAACGGCAGCAAGTGGCAGGCCACGAAGCCGTTTCTGAACCAGGAGGAGAACGAAGATTTCTTCACTGGCGTCTCGGCGACCTCAGGCACCAGCGCGGTGGCGGCGGGTTCGGTCCTCGACCAGTACGGACTTCTGCTGGGCGAGCACTGGAACGGTCACAAGTGGACAGAGGACTTCATGCCCATCGTCGGCCCGGACGACGGCACGGCTGTTATTTCCGGCACCGCCGCGGTCCAGGGCGGCAGCAGTTGGGCTGTGGGCAACTTCTACGGCGGGCCTAAGGGCACGGCCCAAGCCCAGCTGACCATGACCTTGCGCTGGAATGCCGCGAAGAATACCTGGGTCAGGGTGAAGAGCCCGAGCCCGGCTGGCAACGGCAGCGGTGCGGCCAGCGTGCTCAACGCGGTGGCCTCGGACTCGCCGACCGACGCCTGGGCGGTCGGCCGGACTAGCTCGGGGCCGTCCAGCCAGGTGAACACCCTGATCGAGCACTGGGATGGCAGCAGCTGGACGGTGGTTTCCAGCCCTGACCCGGCTCAGCCTAAGTGCGGCGACGACGAACTGCTCGGGGTAACCGCATCGCCGGCGGGGACGTGGGCGGTTGGCGACGCGTGCGGTGCGCCCATCGTGCTGCAGCTGAAAGACGGCCAGTGGCAGGCAAAGAGCACGCCGAGCGGACCGGCGGGGGTACCTGAGCAGCTCTCCTCGGTCGCGGTCGCCTCGGCCTCGAACGCGTGGGCAGTCGGCAACGTCGGCCTCCGGCCGTTGATCCTGCACTGGAACGGGACCCGGTGGGGCAAGCCGCGCATCGCATTCCCGGCTGGCGCGGCCTCGGCCACCTTCACCGGCGTCACCGCGGTATCGCCGACCGCCGCGTGGGCGGTCGGAAAGGCCAACTTCCCGCACAAGGTGACCAAGCTGCTGATCGAGCACTGGAATGGTAAGAAGTGGACGCTGATATCCGCCCCGAACCCGACTCCGTAACCTAGCCAGGCGATCAAGCTCTGGAAAAGGGGCCAGGACCTGCGCAAATCTTTCAACCTATTATTTTGTTAGAAAGATTTGCGCGGGTCGGGTCCTGCTTCCTTTAGGCCTGTCCGCTAGCGATGGACGAGGCGACCCGGCAGTGCGGCCGTCTGGCGCAGTCGCCTGCGGGTCCGGCGGACGGCGTCGGACAGCACGGACAGCAGGGACTTCCTGATCGGGATGACTCGTTGCTGCAGGCGGGGCTCGGCCAGCGCGATCGCGCCAGCGGGTGCTGTCGGCAGCGGCCGTCGTGGCTCACGCAGGTCAGAAGGCGGCCGCTCGTCGCCGGGACCGCGGCGCCTGCCGATGTGACCGGCACTGCGGCTGCGCCTGTCGATGACCCAGCGGCCAGGCGCGGTTAGTGCCATGACGAGCGCGCTTCCGAGGACGGCCCGGGCCGGATCGCGGTGACCGAATCGTCGCTGGCAGTACCGTCGTAGCGGCTCACCGGCAATCATGACGACCGGCGCCAGGACGACCACCGCCAGCATGGCTGCCGCGGAGAAGGCCCGCCCTGACGTGCAGCGCAGGCATAGCGAGCCGCCGGACTCGCAGCGCAGGCTCCTGATCTGATATCGCCTCACCATTTCAGTGTGCACGCATCACCCGTAATAGGGCCGACACATTGTCACGCTCTTAGCGAAAGGTGGCTATTGCGTAGCTCCCGCGATTCGCAGGGCGGCGGCCGCGTTGAAGTCACCGAGCTTCTGCGGGGTGAGCCGGTGGCCGGGGTGGTACCAGCGGGGGACGTCGAGGCAGAGCGAGAGTATGGCGATCGCGGCGGCACCGGGATCGTCGATGTCAAAGTCGCGCGTGCCTATGCCGTCCACGATGACCTGGCGGACGAGCTGGCTGACCTTTCGCTGCTTGGCGGTGATGTCAGTGAGGTGCTCCGGGCTGAGCGCGCTGGTCTGGTACAGGACGACGTGCCCGACCTGGCTGTTGTAGGTGGTCCAGAGGGTAAGGACACGGACCAGGCCGGTGAGCCGGTCCGCCGGTGAGCCTGGTCCGTTCGCTTCGGTCGCGACGACTTCGACGGTGAAGGCCAGGGTCGAGGCGACGATCTGGTGCAGGACTTCTTCCTTGGAGCGGAAGTAGACGTAGAGCGCGGCCGGGCTCAGGCCGGCCTGGGCGGCGATGTCCCTGGTGGTGGTGGCGTGGAAGCCGCGCTCGGCGAACGCCGTGGCGGCGGCGAGCAGGATGCGCCGAGGTCCTGGGGGGAAGTGGTAACGCCCGAACAGGCGTTCAAGGGCCGCAGCCTGGCCGTTGGCGGCAGCGGAGCCGACGTCAGGGCCGACCTCGGCCTGCAGCGACTCGGCCTGCGGCGACTCGGCCTGCAGCGACGCCTCGGCTTGTGATGCCGCCTCGGCGTGCGGTGCTGCCTCGTTGGTCACAGCGGCTTCCTTTCTCGTTCCGAACGGTACCGGATACCCGGATTTTGGCTCTAGCCGACAGGCTGCACCCGGTGTAGCTTCCTAAGCAAGCGCTTAGTAAGTGATTTGGCGGCCGCCGTCGCCCCTCGGAAGGAGCCAAACATGTCGTTCGTTACCGTGCCCGAAGTTCGCCAGCTACGTCGGCGGGTCGCCTTGGTCGGGCTGACCGCCGCATCCTGCCTGGTCCTGACGGCACTGGCCGCGCCTGAAGCCGGAGCCGTCACCGCACCATCCAGCGGCTGCGCGGCCGTGAACATCATCACGGCGCGCGCCTCGACCGAGTCGCCCGGCGAAGGCACCACCGGCAGCCTGGTCACCCAGATCGTCAATAGCAGCAAGCAGACGGTCAGCCGCGAATCGGTTAGCTACCCGGCGACGCTGACGAACTATGCCAGCAGCGAGAGCCAGGGCGTGACCAACGCCGAACAGGAACTGACCACGGCCGTGCAGAACTGCCCGAACCAGGAGCAGGTCCTGCTCGGCTACTCCCAGGGCGCGCAAGTCGTCATGGACGTCATCGCCGGGAACTCAGAGGTCGGCAGCGTAGCGCCGGTGAGCACCTCGATCAGCAGCCACGTCGTGGCGATCGCGAACTTCGGCGACCCCGGCCACGTCGTGAACCAGGCCTGGGACCTGGGCACCGCCACGGCCAAGGGGCTGTTCCCGCGCGGCAGTTCTCAACTCCGGTTGCTGTCCGCCTTCGGCAGCAGCAAGATCTCGGCCTGGTGCGACTCCGGAGACCCATTCTGCGCCTCCGGCGGCAACCTCAACGTCCACCTCACCTATCTCAACCGCTACCAGAACGCGGCCGCCAGCTTCGTCCTGGGCAAGATCGGCGGCTGACCCCCAGACCCCTGCTGGGCCGCGCCACCCCCCGCGGCCCAGCAGGCGGTTGCCGAGCGCTCGCGAACGCCGCCCGCGTCTGCGGCGGCTCTCCGCCGCCTTGCCACATGAGTCACGAAATCCCCAAATGTATCAGTGCCCACAAAATGTGCGTCCATGATTGTTTTGGTAAACAGGTGAATATACGGATACACCTTGCTTTCAGGGGATGAATATGCGCATTCCCCCCGGTTTTCAAAATGATCATGGTGTTGGGACTGTGGGGGTTTCGGGCTGGCGCGGCCCGTGCAGCACGTCAACGGCCAGCATCTTCTCCCGGCCGGCCCCGCGGGCTGGCTCGGCGACCGCGTGGAAGTGATATGGGTTTGCCGCTGATGAAATGCTCCGGCTGGGTGGTCAGGGATGGGCCGTCCTGGTAGCACGGTTGGCGCGCGGCCAGGTGCTTCTTGCACTTATCACTGGTTGGACGCGACTTCTCATCGGTTAGAGACGACTTCTCATCGATTGCGGCGACTTCTCACTGATTGGACTGAATATTTATCCGGTATGCGGCTTTTGTAACCCAGGTAATCATAAGGAAGTCCCCGCAATCAGTGAGAAGTCGCGTCTAACCGATGAGAAGTGGGCCGGCGTGGTGGTTGCAAACCCGGCGAAACGCCCATCGGCGGAGCCAGCACCCATCTGCAGGCCTCGACTCACCCCTGGGTCGTGCTGACTCACCCCCGGGTCGTGCTGACTTGCCACCGGTCGCGCTGACTTGTCACCTGTTGCGCTGACTTGCCACTCGTTAGGCCGACGTTTTGTCGGGAATAAGCTAGGCTGCGACAGCGGAACCGGTGGTAAGTGACGCTAATCGGTGGGAAGTGCGACCCAATCGGTGGCAAGTGCCCTCCACCGGGCTCGGCCCCACGACGGGACTATTGCCGAAGGAGACAGCTGGCTGTCCGGCGACCTGCCCACGATCTTGAACTGCAGCGAATACCAGAGCGGGAGCACCGCGATCTTCATCACCTGGGATGGATGCTGGCTAGAAGGGGACGCAACGCGTTCAGCCAAAAACTGAGGATTGGCGGGACCGCCGAGGTGCTGCGGCTGCGGCGAACGGCCGCGATTTGGCCCTTGACGATGGCGCGGAGGCGGGTTAACGTCCTGGGCAGGAATTAACAGGAAACTTTCCTATTAGATTCAAGCCTAGCAAAGGAGCCCGCGGATGAGACGAAATCGCCCCGTGCTAGCCGTCCTGGCGGCCGTGACCGCTATTCTCGCCACCGCCGCGACCGTCACCAGCGCTTCTGCCTCGACCGGTGGCTTCAGGCACCGGGGTCTGCCCGACCAGGTTTTCGCCCCGTACTTCGAGACCTACGACACCACCGACGGCGGCCTGGCCGCTCTGTCCCATGAATCCGGCTCCAGGTTCCTCTCGCTGGCGTTCCTGCAGACGGCGCAGGCCGGGTCGTGCACCGCCTACTGGGACGGGAACACCGCCACGCCGATTGCCGCATCCAGTTTCGGCGGCGATATCGCGGCCATCCAGCGCTCGGGCGGCGACGTCATCCCGTCGTTCGGCGGCTTCACCGCGGATACGACCGGTACCGAACTGGCTGACAGTTGCACCGACGTGCACGCGATCGCCAGCGTGTACGAGAGCCTCATCACCACCTACCACGTGAGCCGGATCGATCTGGACATCGAGGCGACCTCGCTGACGAACACGGCCGGGATCAACCGGCGCAACGAGGCGATCGCGGAAACCGAGCGCTGGGCGTGGGAGCACGGGCGGCGCATCGAGTTCTCCTACACGCTGCCGACCTTTCCCACCGGGCTGACTTCGGATGGCGTTGCCCTGCTGCAGAACGCCATCGCCGACCACGCCAGGATCGCCGTGGTGAACCTGCTGACCTTCGACTACTTCTTCGGCACCCAGCAGGACATGGTGGCTGACACCGAGAGCGCGGCGGCCGGCTTGTTCAGCCAGTTGCAGTCGCTGTACCCGTCGTCCTCGGCTGCCCGGCTTTGGCATATGATCGGCGTCACGGAGATGCCGGGCATTGACGACTTCGGTCCCGACGAGACGTTCAGCGAGGCCGACGCCAACACCGTGCTGACCTGGGCCAGGCAGCATGGGATCGGTTTCCTTTCGTTCTGGGCGCTGCAGCGTGACAACGGCGGCTGCCCGGGTACTAAAGGCGCTGGCAATTGCTCGGGGCTCGACCAGCCGACCTGGTACTTTAGTCATCAATTCGAGCATTTCACCCGGTAATGCATCGATCGCCGTTGCGCGCATTTAGCGGATAGGGGATCGTTGAGCATGCGAGGCCCCGGCTACCCCCCCGGTCGGGGCCTCGCTTGCTGAGCTGGGGCTTAGCCAGGCTGGTCCTGGCTAGCTTTCGGCCTGCCAGGACCAGCAGAAGCCGACGACGGTCTTCTCGACCGATCGCAGGTACCGGTGCACTTCGTACTGACTGCCTAGCGGCACCTGTTCACGCTCGACGATGTCCCCGTCGCCATCCCAGACCGCCCACCAGACGCGGGCCGGCAGCATGTCCCGGTGGAAGGTCACGCGCAGGTCCAGGTTCTCCAGCCGTTGCATGGCAGCCCGGCGGTACTCCAGTTCGTGCTGGTCGGTCAGGTTCCCGAGATAGCCGTAGATCGTCGAGTACTCAAGGCTGATCGTCTCGCCCGCTGACAGTTCCCTGGCCAGCGGGATAGTGGTCGCGTAGACGCCATTGCTGATCTGGTACAGGTCATCGGAGATCTCACCGCAGCCCGGCCCGACCTCCAGGGTCAAGGTGTTGGTGTCGTAGAGGTACGGGATTCGATCGAGGCCGTCGGCGGTTGCCTCCACGACCTGGAGCGTGCGGGTCCTGGCGAGCCGGCCGTCTGAGCCGACGTCGACATGGTCGTGCATGGACACCGTCAGGTGGCGGGCCGGGCCGAGCGCCGATCGCAGCTCGCTTTCGGTCTTGGGTGCCACGGCGTGCCGGCCGGAAAGGACGCTGATCCGGCCCGTGCCTTCCCAGAGCCGCCAGAGTTGGTCGGCATGCACGGCCTCGATCCCGAAGGAGTCTACGAAGAGGGCGAGCGTCGGCCGGCTGAGCAGCGAGCCGGACAGGGCGCGGGCCACTGTGTCCTTGAGCTGGCGGGCGACTACGTCTTTGTCGGCAGATACCCGAGGGTGGGTCCAGAGGTAGCGGGCGAGCACCTCGGCGACGGCGAGTTGGGTGATCTCACCAGGGCCTGAGCGCAGCGTGTGCCGCTCCCAGTGCCTGCGGTAGCGGCCGGGCTGGGTTAGCAGGCCGCGCAGATAACCGGCCGCCGCCTGGCGGCCGGCCTTAGCCCGAGCATCGGTCACGACGCTGTGTTCCCGCTTGGTGTGTCCTGCTTAGCGTGCTGCTCTGCGAACTAACTGCGACATCTACCGATTATTTTACGGCTGCAGGTCTAGTTGAGGGGGCGGCCCGCCGTTATGGCGGCGGGCCGGACTTGACCGGCCCTCGCGAAGTCAGTCATCACGGCCGCACTCCTGAACTACCTCACTCCCGCGGTGCGTGGCGGGTCGCCCAGACCAAGTCCGAGGTCAGAGGTTCGAACTGCGGTCTTGGGGTAGCCCCGGCGGATGTCAGCTTTCAACAGCGTGCTCGATGACCGCTATCTGCTGACCAGGAAGATCGGTGTCGGCGGGTTCAGCGAGGTCTGGAGCGGTCACGATCAGGTGCTTGACCGGCCGGTCGCGGTCAAGCTACTCCATGTCGGCCTGGCCGGGCATGAAGAGGCGCTGCAGCGGTTCGGGACCGAGGCAAGGCACGCCGGGCTGGTGTCGCACGAGAACGTCGCGCGTATCTATGACTTCGGCGCCCCTGCTCCGCAGCACCCCCCGTACCTGGTGATGGAGCTAGTTCAAGGCGAGTCCCTGCAGCGGGCGCTGGAACGTGAGGGCGCCATTAGTGCGAGGCGGACCTTGGAGGTCATTGAGCAGACGGCGGCGGGCCTGCAGGCCGCGCATGAGGCCGGGCTGATCCATCGGGACATCAAGCCGGGGAACTTGCTGCTCAGCGAGTCCGGCGTGGTGAAGGTTACTGATTTCGGGATCTCGCAAGCGGCCGGATCGGTGCCGCTGACCCTGACCGGGATGATCGTTGGTTCACCCGGGTACCTCGCGCCGGAACGAGCCTGCGGAGCCCGGGCTACCGTCGCAGCCGACCTTTACTCGCTCGGCATCGTCGCCTATGAGTGCCTGAGCGGAACCCGGCCGTTCTCCGGATCGATGCTGGAAGTAGCTCTAGCGCACCGTGACTGTCCCCTGCCGCCGTTGCCGCCTTCTGTACCGCCGGAAGTGGCGGTGCTCGTCGGGAAGCTGACGGCCAAGGTTCCGGGGGACAGGCCGGCCGACGCGGCCGAGGTGGCGGCCCGCGCCGCGGAATTGCGCGTGCTGGGAACCTCCGTGACGGCCGCGCTACCACGGGCCAGCGATGGGGTCTGGGCTGGTGTCAGGGCTGGGGCCGGGGCTGGGGCCGGGACTGGGGCCGGGGCCGGTCGGCAAAGGCCGTCTTTTCGCGAGCCGGGCTGGGCGGTATTCCGCCGACTGTCCTGGAGGCGGAGGGTCGGGAAGAAGTTTGTCGTCGGGATGGGGACCGGTGCCGCCGTCACTGCGCTCGTCGGCGCGCTGACGCTGATTTTGCTCGGAACTTCGGGCCGGCAGGCTGGAGCGGATACGGCGAGCACAAACAGCCAGTCGCTCCGGCCGGCGAAGAATTCGCAAGTGGCCGCTGCCCGCGTGGACGTAGATCGGCGCGCCCTGATCGGGGAGCCGATCTGGATTGTCCGGGCAAAGCTGGAGCGGCACCATCTGACGGTTCTGGTCAGGTGGCGGGTGACGGCCGCCCAGCCTCCAGGCCGGGTCGTGGCTGTCAATCCGGCCGGCAAGCTCTCGCCGGACGCCGTGGTAACTGTGACCGGTGCTCAAGCACCTGCGATCGCACCACCTGGCCGACGGCGGGGGCACCAGCCGCCCGGGCATGACCCTTCGCCACCTGGACGCGGTCAACACCGAGGAGGGCCAGACGGACCGCCCGGCCAAGATGGCTCACACGGTGGCAACGGCGATGACGGCGACAGCTAGCGGTCAGTTCGCAGCGGTGCGGTACTGTCGCCTGTCGTGAACATCAGGCAGGCGACTGAGCGGGATTGGCCACTGATCTATCCGATCTATGCCGCGATCATGGCCGAGGGGAAGACCTACGCCTTTCCCGAGGACCAGACGCTGGAGCAGGCCCAGCCCTGGTGGATGGAAGTGCCTCCCGGCCAGACGGTCGTCGCGGCCAGCGACGGCATCATTACCGGATCGGCGAAGATGGGGCCGAACCGGCCCGGACGCGGGTCGCACGTGGCGACCGCGTCGTTCCTGGTGGATCCGGCCCGTCAGGGCGAGGGCACCGGCCGTGCCCTCGGCCAGTACGTCCTGGATTGGTGCCGTTCGGCCGGCTTCGAGGCGATCCAGTTCAACGCCGTGGTCGAAACCAACGCCGCAGCGGTGCACTTGTGGACATCACTTGGCTTCACGATCATCGGCACCGTGCCCGCCGCCTTCGACCACCCAGACCACGGCAAAGTCGGCCTGCACGTCATGCACCGCTATCTGTAACAGCCGCCCGGCCAGCAACTGAAGCGCGACTGTCAGTGGTGGCTGTCACCATGGGATTCGTGGTGACTGCTGACGACGTGCGCGCGATTGCGCTGCCGCTGCCGCGTGCTTACGAAGCTCTTGTGCGGGATCAGGTCAAGTTCCGGGTCGGGCGGATCGTGTTCGCGGCGTTGTCCTCGGACGAGACCGTCCTCGGGTTCGGCTTTCCCAGGGAAGAGCGCGCCGCGCTGATCGAGTCGGAACCGGAAAAGTTCTTCTGGCCGGTCCCGTCTGACCTGCGGTACCAGTGGGTGCGGGTCTGGCTCGCAGCTATCGACCGCCAGGAGTTGCGCGAGCTCGTCGTGAACTCCTGGCGGATGACGGTGCCGAAGAGGGTATGGCAGGAATACCTCGACAATCACGAGTGAGGCCCGGCCTTTTCCGTCGCACGGGCCAGCACCGCGCACTCAGGTGCGTACGCGTGCGATGCGGGCTGCGGCCATGTCCAGGCTGGCGATCGAGAAGAGCAGCGCCGCGCAGACCAGAGTCAGCGCCGCCCCGCCTTCCTGACCTTGTGAGAGCAACGGGATGCTGACGGCGGTCAGGAAGATGCCAGCGGCATAGCGGATGACCGCGAGCCGCGAGGCTGAAACCGGGGTGCGCTTCTGCATGGTGCGCAGGTACATTGCCGGTAACGTGCGGACGAGAACGCAGGATCTGTCGCGCGGATTGGCGAGGGCGGCGTCACGACGGTGCCAGGCGGGATTGACCTCTAGCGGGGCACGGATGAGCGGGCGGCGGTTTGTGGCGCGCGGGGTGCCGGGCGGGTACCGGATCTGGGACAACAAGGTGCGTCGCTGGTGGGGTGATTTCTACGAGCTTTGCCCCGACGACCTGCTGGTCGAGCTCAACGGCCAGCGCAGGCCTGCGATCATCACCGAGTTGCTGCGGCGGCATCGTTCCCGAAAGCGCTAACTTGCCGGCGCGCACCCCTGGGCTCAGTCGTGCTGATAGGGGCTTCCGCCCAGCCAGGTGGTGCCGTCGATAAGTTCGCGGGCCGCGTCTAGGTGACCGGTGTGGCAGGCGGTTTCGGTGATCACGTGAATCATGATGTGCCTGAGGTCAGGCAGTCTCCAGTCCGGCCAGAGGTCCGCTGGCCAGGCGGCAGGTTCACGCTCCAGCGCGGCCGGATCCTGCGCCGCGGTTGCCAGCACGGCGTCCGTGCGCTCGATGGCTGCGCGATAGCCGCTGAATACCTCGTCCGCTTTCATGGTCTCCGGCACGTCCCAGTGCGCCTCCGCTCCGGCCGTGAGCTGCCAGGCCACATCGGGATCTCCGGCGAAGACACCGGGAAACCAGAAGCGCTCCACGTCCATGGTCAGGTGCCGCACCAGTCCCAGGCAGTTCCAGCCGGTAGGCAGGACTGGTCGGCGCAGGTCCTGTGCTGACAGGCCCTCGAGGATGCCGAGGACGTGTTCGCGCTGGCCGGCGAGAGCATCTTTGAGTGCATGCAATTCCGCGTTCATTCCTGGCTCTCCCGGAGGTCGTGCCGCAGGTCCGCGGGCCTTGGCGGCGTGGCCGCGGCGATGCGACCCGGCTCGGTGACTGCGATTATGACCCGTCGTTCGGTCAGCGATCGCACGGCCCCGATGATCGGGTTCAGCCATCAGAAAAGCGTTATGCGTGATCAGGGGCCACCCGCCACCGGCAGAGCGCTGAGGAGCGTCCAGAATGGGCAGGTGGCGACCTTCATCACCCGTCTTGACTCCCCGGGCAGCACAGGACCGCGGCTCGCGGTCAAGGACCTCATCGACGTCCGCGGTGTGCCGACAACCGCGGGCTGCAAGGCTGTCGCGGAGCGGGCGGAACCTGCCGCCGAGGATGCCGCGTGCCTTACCGGCGCCCGGGCGGCGGGAGCCGCGATTGTCGGCAAGGCGAACCTGCATGAGCTGGCATTCGGCGGCGCCGGAACGAATCAGTGGTACGGCACGCCGGTCAATCCGCTCGATCCTGGGCTGCTCCCTGGCGGCTCGTCCAGCGGGTCCGCGGTCGCTGTCGCTGACGGAGATGCTGACTACGGGTACGGCACCGACACCGGCGGCTCGGTCCGCATCCCGTCCGCCTTCTGCGGGCTGGCCGGGCTGAAGACAACCTTTGGCCGGATCAGCACCGCCGGCGTCTGGCCGCTGGCGCCAAGCTTCGACACGGTCGGCCCGATCGCGGCCGGCGTCGCCGGGCTGGCCGCGGCCATGGCGCTGCTTGAGCCCGGTTTCACCAGCGGGGCCAGGCCGGCTGAGCGCCTGGGCAGGCTACGGCTGGCCACCCAGGGCGTCGACCCGGACATCGACGCCGCGATCGATGAAGCGCTGCATCGCAGCGGCCTGAAGATCATCGAGGTGCAGCTGCCCGACTGGCCGGTCGCGCTCGCCCACACCTACGCGCTGCTGGACAACGAAGCCGCCGTAGCCAATGCCGCCCTGCTCGCGGACCCGGCCAGCGACGGCAAGATCAGCGCGGCCGTCCGGGCCAGGCTGGAGGCCGGCGCCGCTGTCTCCGCCCAGCGACTCGGGGCAGCGCGCGAGTTCCGGCCGGCCTGGCGAGCGCAGCTGGCCGACCTGTTTGACTCGGTCCAGGCCCTCGTGCTGCCGACCGTCGCGTTCTTCCCGCCGCCGCTCGCCGAGGCAGCGCAGCACAACTTCACTAAGCTCACCGCCCCGGTCAACCTGGCGGGCTTGCCCGCCCTCGCACTCCCCGTGCCATCACGTCGCAGACTGCCGGCCAGCCTGCAGCTAGTTGGCCCCGCCCACAGTGAAGAACTGCTGCTAGCCACCGGGGCAATAATCGAGCCCGCCGCCGGCTACCACCGCTGAAGCGGATAAGGCCGCCGCCAGCACGATCCCGGCCGCCACAGCCTCTCCGACGAAAACCGTCGCCGCGCTAGCCACCCCGTTCTGACTGCGCCAAAAAACATTTTTAAGGAGAAAGCATGACGGTGGCTTCCTCCGCCAATCCAGAGCCTGGGTGCCTTAACCCAGCCAGTCCGAACGGGCGGGTGCGGGCGCTGGGGCGGATGTCTGGATCTGGTGCTGCTGGGGCGAAAGACGCGGTTGTGACGGTGCGCCCCAGATGGCCCGGCCGGATGAATGTGCTGATTCACACCCCGGATCCCAGATGAATATGCCAATTCATCCGGGATGTCGCGACGATTTATAGAGGAGGGTCGGTTTCTGGACTCGCGAAAGCATCCGGATTCAGTCAGCTGCCGGGTGACCGGGTTGAACTCCGGCCGGGGTCAATCTAGCTGGCCGGCAGCTCGGCGGTGTCGATGATGGCGGTGAGGAAGACGGTGCCGACGATGATGCTGCCCGGCTCGGGTGTGGCCGGGTGCTCGGTGTCGGCCAGGCAGAGGTCGGTCTCGAAGCCGACGGTCCGCACGGTCGCGACGCTGAACCCTTGCCCAGTGAGCTCACAGTTCCGATGGCTGGCCCGCAAGACCGTGCCGGCCAGGCGCGCGTGGGCCGTGCTCTGGGCCGGATCACCGAAAACGCCATAGGAGATGAACGACTCAGCGGCGATCCTCGGCGGCCACGACCAGCCCCGTTCCACGTAGTGCGCAGGGGGCGGCGCGTCCGGGTCACCATCGGGGTCGAGCAGGCTAGCCGGTGCCGCCGAGAACGCTTCGGCGTCAGCGTGGACGGTGACCGACACTCCCAGGGCGGCGACCCTGGCGGCCCCTGAAACCGGGCGGCCGTAGGCCTTGAGCTGCCGGAACTGCTCGGCTTCGAAAGTCATCGCGGTCAGTTGCTCACCGTCGGCGTCGACGACCGCAGCGGCCGCGACCGACTCATTGACCAGGCTGCAATCAGCGACCAGGCCGCCGGCGGTCGAGGCGAACACGGGCAGCAGGTCAGCGACATCCCCGTCCCGCACGCCCAGGACCAGCCCGGCCCCGCTGGGATCGTGCCATCGGAAAACCTCGACCCCATCAAAGCTGCCGACCGGCCGGGCGGCACCACGGACGCGGTCAATCAGGCGGCCGAGTTCCGGCCCGTCGGCAACCGCTAGACCCACGCACCCAAGGTTCGAAGCCACTCTGGCACCCTAGCGACCCCTCACAACCGAATTTTCGGCGTCAGTGGCGGCTGACAGACTCTGTACGCGAAGCAATCCGAGAGAGCCCAGGAGGCCGGTGCCGTGACATTGCGGGTCGGAAACATCACCGTGGACTGCGACGACGTGCTCAAAGTCGCCCGGTTCTGGTCGGCCGCGCTCGATCGTCCGCTGGACCCCGGTGGTGATGCGGGGTTCGCGTCTATCGGCAGCGGCGACGCCGGCCGCGCCGCACCGGCCTGGTATTTCGAGAAAGTTCCCGAGCTTAAGACCGCCAAGAACCACATGCACCTGGATCTAGTCGACCCCGATCCATCCGCCATCACCCGCCTGGTGTCCCTCGGCGCGTCCGTCGCGGCCGAGCATGAGCTAGGACCGGGCGGCCACCGCTGGACAGTCATGGGCGACCCTGAAGGCAACGAGTTCTGCGTGGCGGGCAGCAGCTTCACCGGCTGAGCCGCGCCTGGCGCTGAGCCCGCCGGTATTCGTCTTTGGCGTCCTGGCCGCATTCGGCCATGGAGCACCAGCGCCGGTTGCCGCGCTTGGTGGTATCGAGGAAGAACCACCCGCAGTGGTCACCGGGGCACTGCTTGAGCCGCGCCGAGGGTTCGGCTCGGAGCAGATCGATGGCGCTGGTCACGGCGATGTGACGGATCGTGTCGAGGCGGGCTGTATCCCAGGTCCAGGTGATGGTCCCGTCATCGTCGCGGCGCAGTTCCCCGGCTCGGTAAGCCGTCGCCCCGAGTTCGCTGAGCCTGGCTAGCTGCCCGGGCGTCGCCAGCTCGTCGGCCCGGCGGGCGAAGAACACCGCGTAGAGCAACTCGCGCGCCTCGATCGCGCGCTGGAACTCGGCTTGGTCGCCGTCACCGGCTGGCGCCGAGATGAGGCCGTACCGCTCGCCCCACCCGAGCAAGTCGGCGGGCGCGCGGAGCATGTCGCTGGAGTCAGCGTGACCGCGCTCCTCGGCCGTGTTCACAAAGTCGAGCGCGACGTGTCCACCGACAAACGGCAGGTCAGCGACGGTTGTCATAGCCCCAGTGTACCAGCGACGGCTCCTTTGCTGGTACCGTTGTACCAGTGAAATCAACTTTGCTGGTACACGCAAGGGGAGACGAGGGAAGGAGTCGGCGATGCTGGTGATCCTGCTGGCCGTCATCGTGGCGCTCGGCTGGGGAGCCTCTGACTACTTCGGCGGCGACACCTCGGGGCGCGACCTGCCGGTCTTCACGACCGTCGCCCTCGCCGAACTGATCGGCATGGCCTTGATGGTCCCGGTGCTCGCGGTGCACGGGACCTTGCCGCCAGCCGATCCTGGGCTGGCGCTCGCGGCAGCGGCGGGCGTGGCGGTGACCGTCGAACTCAGCCTCATCTACCGCGCGCTTAGCAACGGCCAGGCGTTCATCACCGCGCCGGTCGGCGCTCTCGGCGCGGCGATCGCCGTATCGGCCGGGCTGATCGGCGGCGACCCGCTCAGCCTGACCATCGCGGCCGGGCTCGTCCTCGCACTGGCTGGCGGCGCGATTAGCTCGTGGACTTCACCCGGCAGAACCGGCCGCCGCGCACCGGTCAGGACGGCGGCGATCTGCCTCACTGCTGCCGCCGGAGTCGCTACGGCCCTGACCTGCCTGCACGCCGCCGGCCGGGTCGACCCGTACTGGGCGGCCTTCACCGAGCACGCCAGCACGGGGGTGTCGGCCGGGCTGATCGCCTTGACCCTCGAACGCCGCCCCTCCCGCCGGTCCGGCCGGTCCAGCCAGCCCGGTCGGCTTGGACGCCGCCACCTGGCCGGACTCGCGATTATCGCCCTGACCGGCCTCGGCGGCGATCTCGGCTACACGATCGCATCCCAGCACGGGTCGCTCAGCATCCTGGCCGCGATCTCATCGCTCTACCCGATCACCACGATCACCCTGGCCCTGCTGCTCAAGGGCACTAGGCCGACCCGTACTCAGCTCGCCGGCATCACCCTGGCCCTGCTCGGCACCGCCCTGCTCAGCCTCACCCACTAGGGCGCGCCCCTTGACAACGCTTAATTCATATCTTGAATTAAGGGTAGAAAACATGCCCAGGGAGCGGTGCCGGGCCGAGCAGCGGCTTGCACCGGGCATACCTCGATGTCCGACAGGCAGGAGGAGCATCCGATGCCGGAAATCACGTCAGCATCATCAGCACCCTTAGGACGCAGACGCCGTCACATCGCGGCGGCCGCGGCGATCACCACCGCCTTATTCGGGTCGGGCCTGGTCGCGCTGGTACTCGCCCAGCCCTCATCCGCCACGACCGTTCCCGGCCCCCCGGCCGGCTGGAGCACCGTATTCAGCGACGGCTTCGCGGGCGCGGCCGGCTCACCGGTCAACTCGGCGAACTGGAAGTACGACACCGGCCCCGGGTCGAGCTTCGGCACCGGCGAGATCGAGACCATGACCAACTCGACCAGCAACGTCTTCCTCGACGGCAGCGGCCACCTGGTGATCAAGGCGATCGACTCGGGCGGTGCCTGGACCTCGGGCCGGATCCAGACCAACACGGCTAACGTCGGCGCCCCTGCGGGCGGCGAACTCGAAGTGACGGCCTCGGTCGAGCAGCCCAACCCGGCTAGCGGCCTCGGCTACTGGCCCGCGTTCTGGATGCTCGGCCCCGGCTCCTGGCCGAGCACCGGCGAGATCGACATCCTTGAGGACGTCAATGCGCTGTCCGAGCGTTCTGGCACGTTCCACTGCGGCGTCGATCCTGGTGGTCCATGCAACGAGACCACCGGCATCGGCAGCGGGCTGGGACCCTGCTCAGGCTGCCAGACCGGCTTCCATACCTACACCGTGATCGTGAACCGCACGAACACGGCCGCTGAATCGATCACCTGGTTCCTGGACGGAACTCAATTCTTCCAGGTGAACGAGAGTCAGGTCCCCGTTGCCACCTGGCAGGCCGCCATCGACCACAACTTCTCCGTCATCTTCGACCTGGCGATGGGCGGAGGCTTCCCGAACGGCGTCTGCGGCTGCACGACCCCGACTAGCTCCACCACCTCGGGCGCCACGATGACCGTGGCCTACGTCGCCGCCTACGAGAAGACGGCCGGCAGCACCTCGCCCAGCCCGAGCCCGTCCCCGAGCAGTACGTCGCCCGGCGGCGGAGCCTCGTGCACGACGACTACAGCCACCGCAAATCTTTCTGCCGACTGCTACAGCTCATCGCGGGGCACGATTTCGGTTTCGGCGGCGACCGGCGACACAAATCCATCCGGTGTCGACGGCAATCAGGCGGCCCAGCTAATCAACGGCGACTACCTGGAATACAACAATATTAATTTCGGCACCGCCGGCTCCACTCAATTCGACGCCCGGGTGGCGTCCGGGGCCGCCGGAGGCGTCAGCGGCCTGGTAGAAGTCGTGCTCGACAACCCGGCCAACGCGCCGGTCGGCTCATTCGCAGTCGGCAATACCGGCGGCTGGACGACATGGAAGACAGTACCGGCGAACATTACCAAGGTAACCGGCACGCATAACGTCTACCTGGAGTTCGTCTCCGGCGCCGGAGGCAATCCGCCGTTCGCCAGTCTGCATTACTTCAATTTCCCGGCAGCATAAAGCATGCGGTGGTCCTGGTGCCGTCGCCTGACCTCAGTCGAGGCGGCGGCACTCGGGCCTCGCGATCAGAGGATCCGGCTCTGGTGGCCGGCCCAGTACTGGTCCCTGAGCAGCCGCTTGTACAGCTTGCCGGTCGGGTACCGAGGCAGCTCGTCGGTGAAGTCGATGGTGCGCGGGCACTTGAAGTGCGCGAGCCGGTCCCGGCAGTAGCTGATCAGCTCGGCCGCGAGCTCGGGGCCGGCGGCGGCGGGGTCGGCGGGCTGCACGACCGCCTTGACCTCCTCGCCGAGATCCTCGTTGGGCACGCCGATCACGGCCACGTCGATCACGGCCGGGTGGGTCGCGAGCAGGTTCTCGGTCTCCTGCGGATAGATGTTCACGCCGCCCGAGATGATCATGTAGCTCTTGCGGTCGGTGAGGTACAGGTAACCGTCCGCGTCAACGTGGCCCACGTCGCCGACGGTGCTGGTGACTCCGTCCTCGCGCCGTCCGGCAGAGGTCTTGTCGGGGTCCTCGAAGTACTCGAAGGCGGTCGCGCCCCGGAACCAGATCGTCCCGTCCGTTCCGGTCGGGCACGGCTCACCTTCGTCGTCGAGGATCAGCAGCTCGCCGAGGATCGCCTTGCCGACGGTGCCTGGATGGGCTAGCCACTGGGCCGAGTCGCAGAACGTGAACCCGTTGGCCTCGGTCGCGCCGTAGTACTCGGTGATGACCGGCCCGAGCCAGTCGATCATGGCCTGCTTCACCGGGACGGGCACGGGTGCGGCCGCGTGCACGATGCACTCCAGCGACGAGGTGTCGTAGCTGGCCTTGATTTCCTCGGGCAGCCGTAGCAGCCGGTTGAACATCACCGGCACCATCTGGCAGTTCGTCACCCGGTACTTCTGCACCAGGGCCAGCCACTGTTCGGCGTCGAAGTGCTCCATCACCACGGTCGTGCAGCCCATCCGCATCGAGGCGGAGACGCTCGCCTGGGGAGCGGAGTGGTACAGCGGCGCCGGATTCAGGTAGGTCATGCCCTCGCGGAAGCCGAACATCGCCTTCACGAACTCCATCACCGGCAGCGCCTGGCCGGGCCCGCCCTCGGGCAGCGCGCGCAGGACGCCCTTGGGCTGACCGGTGGTGCCGGAGGAGTAGAGCATGGCCGCGCCGAGCGACTCGTCAGGTACCGGTCCTTCGGGCTGGGTGGCGACGGCTTTCCTGAACGACTCCCAGCCGTCCGGTGGCTCGCTGTCGCCGGTCATCAGCTTTCGTTCCATGCCGGCGCACTTGGCCGCCGCGGCCTCGGCGACCGGCTGCCTGGCCGGGGAGCTGAACAGCACCCTGGCCCTGGAGTTGGTGATGATGTAGGCGACCTCGTCGGCGGCCAGGTAGGTGTTGATCAGCGTGTAGTACAGCCCGGCCCGCTCGGCGCCGCCCTCGATCTCCAGCAGCTCGGGACAGTTCTCCATGAACACCGCGATGTGGTCACCGCGTCTCAGCCCGGCGGCGCGCAGCAGTTGCGCGATCCGGTTGCTGGCCGCCTCGTACTCGGCGAACGTTACCGTCTCGCCGGTCCCGCCCATGATGACGGCGGGCTGGTCAGGATGGGTTTTGGCATGCTCCGCTGCGTACACGCGTATCGCCTCATCTCGGGCGGCCGGCAATGCTCACGACGTTACCGGCGGCGCAGGCCCGCAGGGTAGGGGATGAGGCGGCGCGGATGATCGGGCCGCGCGGATAATGGGGCCGCGCGGATAATAGGGCCGCATGAGTGAATCGCCAGGTGAGCTTCAGGACCGGTCCTTCGAGCGGGCGACCGCCGCCACCAATGCGTCGTATCCGCCGGAGCACCGGCTCAGCGCCGCCCAGCTTGAGTCGTACTTGGATCGGCGTGAGTATGCCGTGGTTGGTTCGGGGCGCAAGGACGGCCGGCCGCACGCGGCGATGTCGCTTTACTACCGGCGCGGCACGATCTTCTGGCTGCCGACCATGGCCGGCTCCATTCGAGAACGCAACGTCCGCCGCACTCCCTGGCTGACGCTGGTGATCGCCGAGGGGGATGATCCAGTCCACATCGCGGTGATCGCCGAAGGACCGGTCGAAGTAGTCGAGCCGGCCGAGGTGCCAGCCGACGTGCGGGACGCGCTCTCGGGCGACTGGGTCAGCTCATGGCTCCGGCTGACCGCCGAACGCCTGCTCTCCTACGCCGACAAAGACGCTCAGCCTTAGCCGCGAACCACCCCAGGCGGCCCGATCCACCCCGGCGGCCGCCCGGTCCACTCCAGCGGCCGCCGGTTCACGGCAGCGGCCGCCGCCGCCCGCATCACCATCGGCGGGCCGGACGAGGGGTTGGCCCGGCCAATGGGTGTTTCGCCGGGTATGGGGCGGTCCTGCCAGCTCACTTCTCATCGGTTAGAAGTGGTGTCTACCCGGGTGACTGGTGCCGCTGCCTCGACTGCCGTTATCTGGGCGTGCCACCTTGGCCGGGGAAGCCGAATCCGCCCTGGGGTGGCTGGTCGTAGTTCGGAGGCTGTCCGTTGACGGGTGGCTGTCCGTAACCGGGCGGCTGTCCGTAGCCGGGCTGCTGTGGCTGTCCGTTAGCAGGTGGCTGGCCGAAAGCGGGCTGCTGACCGTAGGCGGGCTGCTGTCCGTAACCTGGTTGCTGTGGCTGTCCGTAGCCGGGCTGCTGTGGCTGTCCGTAAGCAGGTGGCTGGCCGTAAGCGGGCTGGTCGTAGGCGGGTGGCTGGCCGTAGGCGTTGGGCTGGCCGTAAGCCTGGGGCTGGCCGTAGGCGTTGGGCTGGCCGAAACCCGGCGGCTGACCGAATCCGCCTGGCTGGCCGAATCCGCCCGGCTGGCCTAGGAAAACGCCGGCCTGCCGCTGCCGTTGGAACGCGGAGCGGTCGCGGAAGAACTGGACCAGCACCAGGATCGGCAGGATGAACACGTAGTAGAAGATCACGTAGTGCCCGCCCCGGAAAAACAGCAGGAGAAACAGCCCGTAGATCAGGAAACCGGCGCCCAGCATGCCCGACCAGACCCGGCGCGAGACTGATCGATTGGTCCGGATGCCCGCGATGACGAGCATGGCGATCCCGCTGGCAATAAGAAACAACACATAGATCACGAACAATGGGGTCATGTCAGTACCTTTCCGTCCGGCAGAAAGGGTACCGCTGTCCCTCCCGCCATGCGGGGCCCGAGCGAGGAATGGGCCCCGCTGAAAAGACGCCGCAGCGGCTCCCGAGGTTGACAGCGGGAACGGCTGCCCACTTGGCCATCGCGGCCAGGTCCGGCGGGCCGGGATTGGGTCCAGGACCTGGACTTGTCACCAGTTAGCCCCGACCTATCACTGGTTGCGCTGACTTCCCATTGGTTGCGCGCGCAAACTACCGTAAAAGCGACTAATTTTGCACCTAACCGGTGGCAAGTCGGCGCGGCGGGTGGGAAGTCGGCGCGGCGGGTGGGAGGTCAGGGGAGCGGGTGGGGAGCGGGCGCGCTTAGGGGCGGGTGCGGCGGGTGGTCATCTGGGTTAGCAGGGCGGCGGTGAAGTTGGCTGGTTCTACGTCGGCTAGGGACAGGAAGGTCTCGGTGCGCTGGACGCCGTTGATCTTGAAGATCTGGGTGAGGAGGAGTTCGCGCAGGTGGGCGTGGTCGCGTACGCGGAGTCGGACTAGCAGGTCCATGCCGCCGGTGACGACGCTCATGTCCTGCGCTTCCGGCAGGGCGCTGATGGCCTTGATGATCTCGCTGAGGTCCATGCCGGGGCCGGCGGTGACCGCGAGGTAGACCACGACCGGGTAGCCGAGCGCAGCCCAGTCGATGTCGACTCGGTAGCCCCTGATCACGCCGGCGCGTTCTAGCCGGGCTAGGCGGTCGGCGACCGCAGGGGCCGACATCTCGATGGTACGGGCCAGCGCGCGCTGGGACTGGCGGGCGTCCTGGGCGAGTGCGCGCAGCAGGGCTAGGTCTGATTCGTCGACTTCCACCGTTGGCGGCGGGGGAGCGGAGACGTCGGCGAGTCCGGCGAGCGGGGCGGAGACTGATTCCATATGCCAGGTGCCTGTGCGGGTGTCTAGTGATGAGAGTGATGATGCGCTATAGTTGATTTACCAATGTAAGTAATAGATTCGTAGATCCTTACATTTGTAAAGTTCGCAGTCAAGAGGCGCGTGTGTCGGGCTCGCGATCAAAGGGCGGCGGACGGGAATCGGCGGCCTGGGGCCGCGTGGGTTCACGGTCGAGGGGTGAGTGCGCGATGACGACGGCGATCGAACCGAAGAGCTGGGATGCCAATGTTGCCCGGCGGACGCAGACGCTCGGTGGGGGGGAGATCACCGCGATCCTGGCCCTGGCCGGCGCGACCGACGTGATCACGTTCTCCGGCGGGTTCCCCGACCCGGTCACCTTCCCGAGGGACGTCCTGGCCGAGATCGCCGCGCGGCTGATCACGACCGATCCCGGTGTCGCGCTGCAGTACTCGGCGACCGAGGGGCTCGCGAGCGTCCGGGACTACGTGTCCGGCCGGCTGGAAGCGCTTGAGGGCCGGGCGCCAGGCGATGGCGAGCTGATGATCACCAGTGGCGGCATCGACTGCATGGAACTGGTCGCCAAGACCTACCTCGATCCCGGCGACCTCGTGGCCGTGGAGGCGCCGACCTACCTTGGCGCGATCATGGCCTTCCGCGGCTACGAGGCGGACGTGCGCGGCGTGCCAGTCGACGATGAGGGGCTGGCTGTCGATGTGCTGGCCGATCACCTCGCCGCTGGGTGGCGGCCGAAGATCTTTTACACGATCCCGGACTTCAGCAATCCCAGCGGGCTGACCATGAGCCTGGCCCGGCGGCAGGAGCTGGTCGCGCTTGCCCGCCACTACGGCTTCCTGATCCTGGAGGACGTCGCCTACCGGGAACTCCATTTCGAGCAGGCTCCGCCGCCCAGTCTGTGGACGCTGGCCCCGGACGTGGTGCTGCAGGCCGGGACCTTCTCCAAGATCTTCTCTCCTGGATTCAGGCTGGGCTGGGGGACCGGGCCGGCTGACATCATCGCCCGGCTGGTCGTCGCCAAGCAGAACTCAGACCAGTGCTCGGGTGCACTCGGCCAGCGGATGATGGAGGAGTACGGGCGAAGCGGGCAGATGGACCGGCAGATCGTCGAGTCCCGGGCGCTGTATGCGCGCCGGGCCGCGCTGACCGGGGAGGCGCTGGCGCGTCACATGCCCGAGGGGACGACGTGGACTACGCCGCGGGGCGGATTCTATATCTGGGTGACCGCGCCGGACGGCGTGGACACCGTGGCACTGTCCGAGGCGGCGCGTGCCCGCAAGGTGGCGTATGTGCCAGGGCGGCCGTTCTACCCGACCGATGACGGGCATACGCAGCTGAGGCTCTGCTATAGCAGGGCGCAGGACGATCTGATCGACGAGGGCATCCGCCGGATCGGCGAGGTGTTCAAGACCGCACTGGAGAGCAGATGAGCGGAGCTGATTCT
Organism: Streptosporangiaceae bacterium; assembly: GCA_036501205.1. Taxonomy (GTDB): domain Bacteria; phylum Actinomycetota; class Actinomycetes; order Streptosporangiales; family Streptosporangiaceae; genus Chersky-822. The sequence continues at coordinate 26,958 of DASYAT010000090.1, forward strand.
CACTTCACCGCCGAGGCGCTTGGCGAGCCGGAAGGACCAGGCCGGTATGTGAACATCGACTCGATGGCGCCGGTGGAGTTCGCGCCTGGCCTTGGGTTCCGGCCCGTGCTCGGGCACCGGACGCTGACGAATTTCGTGCACTTCGGGCCCGGGGCGGTGGCTCCCCGGCACGTGCACGAAGAAGAGCAGATCGTGATCGTCGTCGACGGCGAGCTGGAATTCGACCTCGACGGGGACGTGCGGACGATGCGCAAGGGCGACGTCGCCGTGGTTCCGGCATGGGTGCCGCACGGCGCCTGGACGACCGACGGTCACTGCGACGAGATCGACGTGTTCAGCCCGCCGCGCCAGAGCCTGCTGGACCTGGCCCAGTCCCACCTGGCCGCTGCCAACGGCCAGCACGAGGACGGGCAGCACGAGGATGAGGCCTAAGTGGAGCTCGGGCTGACCGGCCGGCGGGCGATCGTTACCGGCGGATCGAAAGGGCTGGGCAAGGCGATCGCTTCGAGCTTGGTCGCCGAGGGCGTGGCGGTCACGATCTGCTCCCGCAACGCCGCCGAACTCGAAGCGACCGCAGAGGAAATCAGCAAGGAAGCAGCCGGCGGGTCCGCCCAGGTCACCGCGATGGTGTGCGACGTGACCGCGCCCGATCAGGTCACCGGATTCGTCGAGTCCGCTACCGAGACGATGGGCGGGCTCGACATCCTGGTCAACAACGCCGGCGGCGCGCATCCCGGCCAGTTCGGCACGCTGACCGACGATGACTGGCACGCCGACATCGAGGTGAAGCTGTTCTCCCAGATCCGGTGCACCAGGGCCGCGCTGCCGCACCTGCGCCGCAGCCAGGCCGCACGGGTGATCAACATCAACGCGGTCTACGCTCGCTATCCGGATCCGGTGTTCCTCGCCTCATCGGTCAACCGGGCGTCCTGCCTGAGCCTGTCCAAGGCGCTGTCGATCGATCTCGGCGGTGAAGGGATCCTGGTCAACAGCGTGAACATCGGGTTCGTGCTGACTCCGCAATGGCAGAACATCCACCAGTTGCGTGCGCCCGACATTCCGGCCGAGGACTTCTTCGGCCGGCTGGCCGCCGCCGAGGTGCCGATGGGCCGGTTCGGCGAGCCAGAAGAGGTGGCCGGCCTCGTCACCTTCCTGGCGAGCGACCGGGCCAGCTACATCACCGGCGCCTCGATCGACGTGGCCGGCGGCATGGGCAAGTTCCTCTAACCCGCTAGGAATCCCGAGTAATCGAGCTCTCGGTACGGCGTGGTGCACGGGTTGCCGTCGGCTATCCACATCCGCCTGGAGTTCAGGTCCATGAGCACCGAGGTGACGGTCCTGGCCTGGTCCAGCGGTTCCGCGAGCGGATCGGGATGACAGCAGATCGCGGCCGGATAGTCCGCGTGGTCGGACAGCAGCGACCGGAACGCGTCCAGCGAGTCGGTGCTGGCCCGGGCGGGCGACCTCCCGGAACCCCCCGGAGGGGGCATCGCACCGACGCCGGCCAGCAGGCGCTGCAGTCGCACCGGGCTGCTGGGCATCGCCCAGACCGAGACGTCCAGGCGGTCGAACCGGTCGGCCACGAAATGGTTCGTGTGCAGCAACACTCCGTTTCCCGGGTCGGGAAAGACGAAGTACAGCCGGGAGAAGTCACCGGGAGCGGCCTCGACGTCCACCGCGACGCCGCTCTCGTGCGTGATCAGGTAGTTGGCTGATGAGGACCTGAAGCCCTCCTGCAGTGCGGTCAGCGCGTCGGACACCGTGGCGGTGTCCAGGATCGCGCGCAGCATCAGGTGATAAGGCAAGCCGGGCGCACCGGTGTCGTCGGCGGTCACCAGCGCGTTGGTGACCAGGCCGAGCCCGGCCGAGTTCATGCCGGTCTTGGCCAGCAGCCCGGCCTCGACGACCGTGACGAAGTCGGGGCCGTCGTCCTGGCGGGCCTCGAGCACGACGACGGTGTCGGAGGCATGCGGCAGCCAGTCCCAGTTCTGGCCGGTCAGCGTCGGCCCAGGCCGGCCTGGGGGAGCCGCGACGGCGAACGCACTGCACTCGCCCGGAAGCGTGGTCTGCGGATTGGCGTCCGCAGACCGCACTTCTGAGGTTTGCCTATTCAGTCGGCCAGGCCGGCCGTCGCCGCCTGCCGCCCGCCTGGCCTCGGCTGCGAACATCACCTCGGTCCGCACGTTGATCGCGAGCACATCGAGCAGATCCAGGCCGGCGCCTTCGGCGATGCCGCGCATCTCGGCCAGGTAGCCCGGCCGGAAGTCGGCGATCGGCACCTCGAACCTGGCCGCCTCCCGCCTGACCGTCGTCCAGTCCCAGCCGGTGTAGTGCTCGAACACCTCGGCGTAGGCGACGACCGAGCGCACTATCCGGTCCTTGGCCTGCTCGCCGTACATCCGGCCGCGCTCGACGGGTCCTCCGGCCACGCGAATATGAGGGAACTCGGTCATGGGCGTCCTCTCAGCACGGTGTCCTCTCAGTACTGTGTCCTCTCAGTACTGTGTCCTCTCAGTGCAGGGGCTGGTGATGCGGGATCAAATCGCGAAGCTGGCGGAACTGCGCGGGCCCGCCAGCGGCCTTCTGCAGCTGGTGCCGCCAGTGCCTCGAACCGGCCTGCTTATCGGCCGACTTGAGGTCGGAGAGGATCCGGTCGCGGCCTGAAAGCGAGCCGCCGCTGGTCACGAGCATGGCCACCACATCGATAGCCAGGTCGATCATCCAGATCTCCTGCGCCGAGTAGTACTTGATGCTGTCGTCGATGACGAGATGCGGGCCCTGGGCATCCCGAACCCGGACGCCGAATTCGGCCACGGTCCGGTTCAGCTCGACGATGGCTGTCTGCGCCTCGGGGTTCGCCCGCAGGTATTGCTGGACGAAAGTCACATCGCTCAGGTCCAGCATGGCGAACAACGTGCGGTCGATGAATGAGCTGGTAGCGCCGAAGTCGCAGTGCGGCGGCATGATTCTCAGAGGCTCGTCGCCGCCATGTCCGCCATGTCCGTGCTGTCCGCTCATGGGTGCATGATAGCCACTGCTGTAACACCGTCGGCGGTGCGATGATCGGCGCGGCGCCCTGGCGTCCGGCCAGGTAGCGCTTGCGCAGCCCGCGCACTGCCTCCGTGAGGTCGTCGTCTGGCCCGAGCGCTTGCTCGCAGTCGCGCAGCGCACGGTCCAGCTGGGCGCTCGCCCGCTTGAGCTGGCCGGCCGCGTGGTAGGCGTGCGCGAGGTTGGCGCGCGTGGTCAGCGTCTCCCAGTGACCGGGGCCGAGCAGCCGCTCGCTGTCGGCCAGCGTCGCCTCCCCGAGCTTGATCGCATCGGGCAGCCGTTTGGCCTTGTGGAAAGCGGCGGCCAGATTCCACTGGGCTCGCAGCGTCTCCGGGTGCCCGGGTCCGCGCAGCTTCTCGAGGTCGATGATCTCGCTCTCATAGAGCAGAACCGCTTCCTTCACCCGGCCGCTCAGGCAGTAGATCGCGGCCAGATTGGCGCGAGCGCTGATCGTGTCGCCGGGGGTAGCCCAGGAGACTCGCTCCCACTCAGCGAGCGCCCGTTCCAGCGTCGCGGTCGCCTCGTCGGCCTGCCCGCCGGAGAAGTAGGCGACCGCCAGGTGCTCCCTGGCGGTGACGGTGTCCGCGTGGATCGCGCCGACCGTGTTCTCTGACTGGGTGAGCGCTTCTTGATACAGCCCGATCGCCTCGGCCGGCCGATCGGCGAGCCGGTACGCCTCGGCGAGCTGCTGCCTGGCGGCGACCGCCAGCGCGTGCATCAGGCCGAGTACCTTCTCCCTGATGGCCAGGCTCCGGCCGTAGACGGCGATGGCCTCCGGATAGCGGCGGAAATCCTGGTAGGCCCCGCCAAGCTCGCGCAGGCTCTCCGAGGTCTGCGGGTCGGCCGCGCCGAGCACGAGATCGCAGTCGGCCGCCACCCGCTCGCCGAGCAGGATCGCGTCCGGGAGCCGGTTCGCAGCCCGCAAGGTCTGCACCAGGCTCGCCCGGGACGTGATCGCCAGCCGGTGGTTCGGCCCGACCACCTTGTCAAGATCCCTGATCAGGTCCTCACGCCAGGCGATGGCCTCATCGAGCTGGTCGGCCGCCTGCGCCGCGACGCCCAGCCGCTCCCGCAGCTGCAGGGTCAACGGCGCTCTTGGCCCGAGCAACTCCGCGCAGCGTCCGGTCAGCTCCCGCCAGTAGGTGAACGCGGCCGCCGGCATCGCGGCGTCGTCGAGGCTCTGGCCGACCCTGAGCAGCACCGGGTGGCACTCGTTGTCCCACAGTGCCCGGCCATCGCAGCGCCTGATGCTGGTCGCGCAGTCCCGAAGGGTCAGCTCGAGATCGGACTGACCCGGCACTGCGTTACCCGGCAGTGCGTTGCCAGGCCACGGCTTGCTGTCCGGCCGGGGCTGCGGCCAGGCTTCGCACAGCGCGTCGGCGGCGACCAGGACCGCCTGGCGGATCTCGGCCGCCGTCATCATCCGCCGGATCGAGGCGATCAGCGCTGCCGATACTCGCACAGTCCTTACGTTGTCGTTCGCGTCGATGCGGACCAGACCGAACCGTTCCAGGTTACCGAACGCGGTCCGCATGCCGGCCTGGTCGTCGGCACTGACCGCAGGCCGTCCGGCGGCGTAGGAGCAGGCCGCCGAGCTAGTCAGCACCGCGCCAGGGATCCCGGCCGGGCCGAGCACGCAGGCCAGTTTCAGCGCCGGCCAGGCCAGCTCAGCGGGCGCGAACTGCCTGACCCGGTCGACAGCCAGCATCCAGGACGGTGCCAGCGGGTCGGTGGGCATCCCGTCCGGCCGGTCCGGCCAGTACCGCTGGCTGGCCAGCTTGTACTGGCGGCAGTCACCTCCGTTTTCCAGCAAGTAGGTGACCGCGAGCGACAAGGACGCCGGCAGGCTCTGCGTGGCGATAGCCAGGTCCAGCGAGCCGGCGGACTGATACGGGTCATCGTTCAGCCGGGTCGACAGGTAGTCGAGCGCCTCACGCGGGCTGAACGCACCGACCTCGATGGCGAGCTGGCCCCGAGCGCCCCGCCGGCCCAGATCGGTCAGGTTGGTCGTGACGAGTACCTCACCGGTAGGCCCGGCCGGCCACAGGCCGTCGACGTCAGCCGCATCGGCCACGCCGTCGAGCACCACGAGCCAGGCTCGGCCGGTCTCGGCCAGCCAGGCCAGGAACCGGTCGGCGGCCGCTTCAGGCTTTCCTGGCGGCGCGGCGACCGCGACATCCGCCAGCGCCCGCGCGTAGCCGACGATGATCCGCTCGCGGCTGCCCGCGTCCACCCAGACCAGCAGATCGAGCTCGGAGGAGTCCCACAGTTGCAGCGCGAACGCCGCCGCCAATTGGGTCTTGCCGGTGCCGCCTCTTAGACCGGCGGACGCTTCGATTCCGGCATCTGGCCGCAGGACTATGGTGTGGCCAGGGTGCAGCCCATCCCATGGCCCTTGCCCGGTCTCCGGCCGCCAGGTGTAACCCTGCGCCAATGGCGGAACGACTCCCGACTGGACGGGCCAGGTTCTAGGCTGCGGCGGCTGCATGCGGGACTCCCTTGATAGGGATGCTTTATTTTTGCACGATAAGCGCGACTTTGCGGCCCAGATCCGGGCGGGCGCCTATTCATCGAGGCTCTCCAGGTCAAGCAGGGACTCGTCCGACCTAGCTCGGATCGCGATCACCGTCAGCAGGGCGGCGGCCAGCGCCGCCGCTCCCGATATCAGGAATCCATGCGAATAAGAGCGGCTGAGCGCGTCGAAAGCGACCCCTTTCAGCGGGTTGAACACCGCTGAGTGACCATTGGGCAGCGTAATCGTGGCCGGGACGGCGTTCGCTCCGAGCGGCCCGGACGCCACCGCGTGCACCGCCCCTTCGACCGCCGCCCGCTGCGCGAACGGGGTATGAGCCGGGAGCGTGTTGAACGTGGCGAGCGCCTTGCGCAGCGCGGCGCTGGTGGCGACCTTGTGCTGGATATCGGCCGCCGCCTGGCTCAGCGCGACCGCGCCGATCACCGCGGGACCCAGCGTGAAGCCGAGGTCGCGGAACATGTTGGTGGTGCCGCTGGCCATTCCGGCCAGGTGAGTGGGCGGCGTGTTCACCGCGAGCGCGCTTACGGCCGTCAGAGCGAGCGCGAAGCCGATTCCGATCAGCACGAACGGCCCGATCACGGGGATCAGCGACAGGTCAGCAGCCGGGATGGCGGCCATCCAGATAGCGCCCGCGGCCATCAGCATCAGCCCGCCGAATAGCGGCCACTTCGGGCTGGTCCGCTCCATCAGCCGGATCGTCACCGGAAGCTGGACAAGCGCCATGCCGTTGAAGATCAGGAACGCGATAGCGGTTTTCAGGGGGCTGAATCCCTGAATAGCGGACAGCCGGATGCTGGTCGAATAGGCGATGCCGAGAAAGGCGAACATGCCGATGATCGTGACGACCGACGCGACCGCGAAATTCCGGTTCCTGAAGAAATCAAGCCGCAGCAGCGGAGCCTCAGAGCGCCGCTCGACGAGAACGAACAGCAGCAGGAAGATGGCCCCTACGAGAAAGCCGGCCAGGATCTCGGGGTTTCCCCACCCGCTGCTCGGTCCCTGAACGACCGCGTACAGCAGGGCGAACAGGCCCACCGTGATCGTCACCTGCCCAGGCCAGTCCAGCGACCGGCCCTCGGGCGAAGACGAGTCCTTGGCGGCCGTGGCCGACACGATCGCGCTGATCACGGCCAGGACGATCACCACCAGGAACGCCCACCGCCAGCCTGCCAGCGGATCTGAGCCGAACCGGAATTTCGCGGCTAGACCACCCAGGATCGGCGACGCGCAGTTGCCGATCGACAGCGCGGCCGCCCAGATCGAGACCGAACGGGCCCGCGCGCGAATGGTGTGGGTGCCGGCCGCGACTACGGCCAGACTGGTCGGGAAAATGGCGGCCGCACCGAGTCCGGCCAGCGCCTCGCCGGTCCACAGCACCAGCATCCTGGTGCTGAGCGGCAGTGCGGCGCCCGGGGTCAGCACGGCTATCGTCTCGCCGATCGCGAGCAGGATCGCGCCGCCGACCAGAAGCCGCTTGCGGCCGAATAGGTCACCGAGCACGCCGAAACTCAGCTCGAGCAGGCATACCGGGACCAGGAACGCGTCTGAGATCCAGGTGAGCTGGGATGAACTGGTGCCGAGATCCTGCTGGAACAAACCATTGAGTACGGCTGGAATTGCCAGCGCCATCTGGGCGAGGATGACCGCGATCACAGCCGCGATCAAGGTGCCCGGGCGCAACACATAGGTCCCGGCCGGAATGTAAGTCCGGGAAATACGTGATTTACGCATTTTTGGGTCTTTGAGATCCTCCATGGGGTCTCCCAGCATCCAGCAATACAAAAGCGTCGGTTAGCGTCGATGCTGACACGGAAATTTGGTCTATGCGGGACGTTCAGTTTCATTTGGCGGAGAAACGCATTGCTCGGGGTTTGCGACGTAGAAGGCAAAGGTTTGTCGCTTTACCGCTAATCCGGTAAATCAGCTTTTAATCAGTCGGGACGCTTTGGTCGGCTGTCGTCCAGGTGACTGCCCAGATCGCCGGCAGGGCGAGGACGACCGCGGCGCTGGCGATTCCCCACCCGGCGGCGAACCCCAGCAGCGGGACCGCGCCGACCACGCCGGCGAGCGGTCCGATCGCGGCCCATCCGGCCGAGCCGAGGGAGTACGAGACGGTCAGCTCGATCGCACTCATCCGGGCGAGCATCTGACGCGGCACCCGCTGCTGTTGCAGGGACGAGGTGAGCGTGCCGCCGGCCGTGCCGCCAGCCCCGGCTGCCAGAGCGGCGGCCGCGACAGCGTAAGCCGGTGCGTGCAGCGCCAGCAGCAGACAGGGGATCGGGTAGCCGAACATGCCGATGGCCGCGATCGCGACCGGCCGGGGCGGGCGTCGCCCGACCATGAACAGGCCCGCCAGCACCGAGCCAGTTGCGAACGCGGCCATGACCAGCCCCCACGCGCCGGCGCCACCGAGGTACTGGCGGGCCAGGATCGGGCCGAGCAGCAGGTAAGGAGCCCAGGTGAACAGGTTGAACAGCGAGTACTGCAACGTCGTCACCCAGAGCCAGGTCTGCGCTCTGAACACGGCCCAACTCTCGGCCAGGTCCCGCCACGGCGACTGAGTCGGTCGGCTGGCAGGCGGAATCCGCATGACGGCCAGCGCGGCCACGCTCACGCCGTAGCTGGCCGCGTCGATCGCGATCACCACCGCCGGGCTGGTCAGCGCGATCAATAGGCCAGCCAATGCGGGGCCCGCGATTGTCGTTGCTGACCCGGCCACGCTGAGCATGGCATTGGCGTCCGGCAGGTTGTCGGCCGGCACCATTTCGGCGCGCAATCCGCCGAGCGCCGGATTGAAGAATCCTTCGCCGACCGAGAGCGCCGCGGACAGCAGCATAAAGAGCCAGAGCGATGGCCGGCCGGTGAAAAGGACCGTCGCCAGGCAGGCCTGGACCGCCAGCCGGGCCGCGTCGGTGACCAGCATGAGCGGCCGCCGCCCGATCCGGTCGGCCAGCACGCCGCCGCCGAGCATGACCAGGACCTGCGGGAAGACCGAAGCGGCGAACACCAGGCCGAGCTGGGCGGCGGTGCCGCCGCTGTCGAGCACGGCGAAGGTCAGCGCGATCCTCGACATGGCCGTGCCGAGCAGCGACGTCGAGTAACCGGCGTAGAAGGTGCGGAAGTTTCGTTCGCCGGCGAGCAGGCGGAGGCGTCGGGCCCACTGGCTGACCGGCCTTTGGGTAACTTGATTTACTGCGGATTCTGAGTTTTCCGCGGGACGAGATTTACTGCGGTAATCAATTGCCTCGATATTGTCATCTGGCATGCTCGTAATATAGGCAGC
>DASYAT010000091.1:0-68368 GCA_036501205.1 Streptosporangiaceae bacterium
AACAGGCGGGCGAATAGCTCCCGGCTGGCGTCGCTGTTGTCGATGAGGAGGCGGCGCAGGTAGCCGGGCAGGGGCGAGCTGGCCGGCAGGTGCGCCAGTATGGCCTCGGCGACCGACCCTGAGCTGGCGGCGTCGAACAGGTCTGGCCGGCCCGAGCTCATGTCGCTGAGCATGCGGTCGAACACGGCGAGCACGTACTGGTCGACCGCTTCGCGCAGGCCGTCTTTCGACCCGAAGTGGTGCACTATCAGGCCCGGCGACACCCCGGCCGCCGCCGCGATCTGCCGGACGGAGACCGCGCCAGGCCCGTGTTCTGCGAACAGGCGGAGCGCCTCGTCGCGGATCACTGCCCGCAACGTCCGGTCATCCGGCATCGACTGCATGCCATGACCTTAGACAACTGACCGGATTCCGGGGGCAGCTCGCGCTCGCTATACGATCGTTCTATAATTTGAACATTCGTATAGCTTATTGCCGGAGCATGAAGGAGGAGCGATGGCCGTGATCACCGCTGCCGGCCTGTCGAAGACGTTCGGGTCGCGCCGGGCGGTGGATGCCTTGCGGTTCGAGGTCGGCAAAGGGGAGGTGTTCGGGTTCCTCGGCCCGAACGGCGCGGGCAAATCCACGACGATCCGGCTGCTGATGGGCTTGTGCCGGCCTACGGCGGGCGCAGTTGCGGTACTCGGGCTCGACCCGGTCCGTGACGGCGCCGCGGTCCGCCGCCAGGTCGGGTACCTGCCGGGAGAACTCGCGCTGCACCCGCGGCTGACCGGCGGTCAGCATGTCAGGTACGTGGCCAGGGCCCGCGGCCTGACCGGCCTCGGGTTCGCCGACACGCTGGCCGACCGGTTCGGCGCAGTGCTCGACCGGCCGGTCCGCACCTTGTCCAAGGGCAACCGGCAGAAGATCGGCATCATTCTGGCCGTCCTGGCCCGCCCGGAAGTGCTGATACTCGACGAGCCGACTTCCGGGCTCGACCCGCTCATGCAAACCGAATTCGAGCGGCTCGTCCGCGAACTTGCCGACGACGGACGGACCGTGTTCCTGTCCTCGCACGAGCTGGACCAGGTTCAGCGGATGGCCGACCGGGTGGCCATTATCAGGGACGGCCAGCTCGTCGTCACCGACACCGTCGCCGGCCTGCGCCAGTCCGCGCCGCGAACGATCGAGTTCGCGTTCACCGGACCCGCCGACCCGGGCTGGTTCTCGGCCATCGACGGGGTACGCGTGACCGGAAGCGGGCTCCGCCAGCTCACGCTGGCGGTCAACGGCCCGGTTGCTCCCGTGCTGCGCGCGGCCGCCGCCCATGACCCGGTGGACATCACCGCCAGGCCCGCTGACCTGGACGAACTGTTCCTGGCCTACTACCGGCACGACCCAGCGAAGGAGCCCGCCGATGCGCGCTGACGTCACCAGGCTCGACCTGCGGCTGCGGCGAAGGTCCCTGCTCGGCTTCACCGCGGGCATGGGCCTGTACACCCTGATCGTCGTTGCCCTGTACCCGCAGTTCAAGAACTCGCTCAGCCTTGACCAGCTCACCAGGCACGATTCCGCGATTGCCGCGCTGTTCGGCGCGACCGGGACCCTGACCTCCCCAGCCGGCTGGCTCAATGCCAACATCTACGCGAACTTCCTGCCCCTGATCATGTTCCTGATCACCATCAGCTACGGCGCCGCCTGCATCGCCGGCCAGGACGAGGACGGCACCCTGTCCCTCACCGCCGCCCTCCCCCTGACCCGCCGGAGCATCCTGCTCCAGAAATCCGCCAGCCTGGCTGCGCAAGCCGTCCTGCTCGGCGCGGCCACGATGATCTGCGTGGTAGCCGGACATGGCTTCGGCCTGGCTATCCCGGCCGCGCACCTGGGCGGCATCACCATCGCGGTCATCCTGGCCGGCATCGACTTCGGTCTGCTCGGCCTGTCGATCGGATGCTGGACTGGCAGCCGCGGAACCGCCATCGGCATCGCCTCCGCCGCCGCCGCAGCTTCCTACCTGATCAGCTCGCTCGCCCCGGCGATCGGCTGGCTCAGACCCGCCAGGTACGCATCACTGCTGTACTGGTCTGTTGGGAATCACCAGCTCACCAGCGGCCTGACAGCAACCGCCTTCGCGGTACTCGCCGCCACCGGCATCACCTTGCTGACCCTCGCCGGCTTCGGCTTCCGCCGCCTCGACCTGCGCTAGCCGGCCCTCAGTTCTGGACTGCCTGGTACAGTCGTCGGTTAGCATGGGCGCATGCCAGCGGAGCCGAGGACCGGGCGCGGGCGCGCCAGCCGCGAGCGGATCGTGGAGAGCGCCGCCGCACTGTTCGCCGAGCGCGGGGTGGCGGCGACCAGCCTGGATGAGGTACTGGCGGCCGCCGGGGCAGGCAAGAGCCAGCTCTATCACTACTTCCGCGGCCGCGACGAACTGGTCGAAGCCGCCGTCGGGCACCGCTGCGCTCTGGTCGTGGCCGGGCTGACCCAGACACTGGGCGAGGTAGCGACGCTAGCCGGGCTCGAGCAGGCGCTGGCGGGCTTCGCGGCCGGATACGAGCAGATGGGCCTGCCGGGATGCCCGATCGGGTCACTGGCGGCCGAGGTGGCCGAACACAACGAGGGCGCCAGGAAGCAGGCCGCGGCGGCGTTCGACACCTGGGAGCGACTGGTCGCCCGCGCGCTGGAGCGGATGCGAGAGAGCGGGGAGCTGCGCGCGGACGCATCCCCGGCAACCCTGGCCACGGCATTGCTGGCAAGCCTGGAGGGCGGGATGGTGCTGAGCCAGGCCCGCAAGGATCCGGCGCCCTTGCACATTGCCCTGGAGGCGGGGCTGGCGCAGTTGCGAGCGCACCTGGCCTGACTCTGTACTAATCGGTCCAGTTGCTGTTAACCTCGGGACTGTACTAATCGGTACAGTCCTTGGAGGCGCATCTCGTGACCACCCAGCCTGGCTCTTTCCTAGCCACCCGCCGCGGCAAGCTCACGCTGCTGCTGTTGTGCGCGGTGCAGTTCCTCGACATCGTCGACTCCTCGATCATGAACGTCGCCCTGCCGTCGATCCGGCGCGACCTCGGCTTCTCAGTGCAGAACCTGCAATGGGTGCTCTCGGGTTACCTGGTCACCTACGGCGGGCTGCTGCTGCTTGGTGGCCGGGCGAGCGACCTGCTCGGCCGGAGGCGGCTGCTGATGGCGGGTACCACGCTGTTCGCGGCCTGCTCGCTGGCGGGCGGCCTGGCCGTCAGCGCGGGCATGCTGGTGGGCGCCAGGCTCGGGCAGGGCGTGGGCGCGGCGCTGATGGCGCCCGCCGGGCTGTCGATCCTGACGACGACGTTCAGCGCAGGCACGGACCGCAGTCGGGCACTGGGCATCTGGGGCGCGATCTCCGGCCTTGCGGCGGCCGCGGGGGTGTTCCTAGGCGGCGTGCTGACGCAGGGGCCGGGCTGGCGGTGGGTCCTGTTCGTCAACCTTCCGGTCTGCGCGCTGATCCTGGCTGGCTCCGGCCGCCTGCTGCCGAGCGCTGACCGCCGGGCGCGGCCGGCGGGCTTTGATATCCCCGGCGCCGTGCTGGCGACAGCCGGCATGCTACTGCTGGTCTACGCCGTGGTGCGGGCACCGCAGCAGGGCTGGGGCAGTGCTCGCACGATCGGCGAACTAGCGACCGCGGGCGTCGTGCTCGCCGTCTTCGCCGTCACCGAACTGCGCCGACGGGACCCGCTGTTCCCGTTCTCCATCTTCCGCACCCCGGGCCTGGCCGCCGCCGATGCCACTCAGATGATCGCGTTCGCCGGGTTTGTCTCGGTGTTCTTCTTCCTCACCCTCTACATGCAGAACGTGCTCGGCTACTCGCCGATCAGGGGAGGTTCTGCCTACCTGCCGGTGACGGTCGGCATAGCCATCGCCGCGGGCATCTCGTCGAAGCTATTCGCGCGCACCGGCACGCGCCCGGTTATCGTGGCCGGATCGCTGGTAGCGGCGGCCGGCATCTACTACGTGTCCCGTATCGGTGTCCACGGCAGCTATCTCACCAACCTGCTGCCCGGGCTGGCGATCATGGCTTTCGGGATAGGCGCCGTCCTGGTCGCCGTGACCACCGCCGCCAACGCCGGCGTCCGGCCCGAGCAGGCCGGGCTGGCAGCCGGCCTGCTGTCCGCGTCTCAGCAACTCGGGACCGCGCTGGGCCTGGCGATCTTCTCCGCCCTGGCCACCGCGCGCACCGGCAGCCTGCTCCACGCCCATGCCCCGCGCGACCTGGCATTGGTGGCCGGCTTCCACCGCGCCCTGCTGGCCTGCGCCATCTTCCTGCTCGCGGCCGCCGTCATCGCACTGCGGGCCGCCAACAGCCGCGGCGAGCCGACGACACCTCCGGCTCCGGCCGGCCCGGACCTGATCCTCGCATCTGAGCTGACCGACTAACCCCTTCACACTCTGCGAACAGGAGCAGCTGATCATGAACATCACCGTCTTCGGAGCTTCCGGCGGCATCGGCGGCCTAGTAGTCGACCTCGCCGCTCAGCGCGGGCACCAGGTCCTGGCCATCTACCGCTCGGCGCCGGCCGAGCCGCCCCCGGGCGAGGTAGAAATCCTCATCGTCCCGGACATCTTCGACGCGGGCCTGGCCGCGAAGGCCGTCGAGGGCGCCGACGTGGTGGTCATCGCCGTCGGCCCGAACTTCGCCACCCGCCACAATCCCCGCACCACCATGACCTCACCGGCCGACCTGCATGAGCGCGTGGCCCGGGCAGTAGCCGGCGCGATGACGACGTCCGGCGCGTCGGCCCGGCTGATCGCGGTCAGCACCGCCAGCATGGGACCGGCCGACAAGATCATGGGGCCAGCGCCCAGACTGCTGTTCCGCTTCTTCCGCACCGTGCCAGTACCCAACCTCGGCCGCGTCGGCAAGGACCTGCAGGCGATGGAAGACGTTCTGGCCGCCAGCGGCCTCGACTGGTACGCGCTGCGGCCAGTCAAGCTCACCGACGGCCCGCTCACGGGCCGCGTCGTGGCCAGCGATCGCTTCACCGTCAGGACCATCTCCCGCGCCGACGTCGCCTGGCAGATCCTCGCCATCGCCGAGGATCGCGATTTGCACGTGCCGCGGACCCCGGTCATCGTCAGCGCCCCCGGCCGGAAGAACACCCGCCCGGCCGAACGAAACGGCGCCCCGGACAACGACGCGGGGGAACGGTCACGCCGCTAGCAAGTCTCAGGTCCGCGGGCCATGAGTGCGCGAACTTAGCTGGCCAGACGCTACTGGCTCCGCGCTGGGTTTCCGCCGCCTCGATCGGCACTAGCCGAAAACCGGCTGGTACTGGGCAGGGTCTCGGAGCCAGATCCTGACGGGGTAAGGACGTTTATCCGATCGCCGTCGGCGAGCGTGATGGCGGGGTCTGGCTGGTCGAGGCGGCGGTCGCGCTGGATGGATACGGGAAAGGCGTGGTCGGGCCAGCGGATGGCGCCAAGCGGCTTGCCGACGGCCGGGGAGCCCGGCTCCAGGCGGATCTCGACGACCTGGTAGCCGGGTAGCGGGTTCGGCGGTCTAGCCGGGCCGCCCGGCCGCCTGGGTTCGCCGTCGACGGGGGCCGTGGCGGCCGGCCGGGGCGAGGTGCCGATCTTGGCGGCGACCGCCTGCAGCACGCTGGCGTTGGTGATCCAGCCGAGGACCTGGCTGCCGTCGCCGGACAGGACCGGCAGGCCGTCCCGGCCGTAGGCGTCGAGTTGCCGCAGGGTCTGGGTGATCGATTCACCTTCGTAGACGGCCTGGGGGTCGCGCTGGTAAGTGATCTTGCCGGCCAGCAGGCCCGGGCGCAGCCCGGGCATCGGTGCCTGTGGCTGCTGGGGCACGGTGATCGGGGCGGGGAAAGGCCGCATCGCGTCGGCTGCCTTGAGGTCGCGCAGGGCGCGCCAGGGCGCGGCCCGGTCGATATCTTCGCCGCGGCGCAGCAGCTTGGTGGTGTAGATGGTGCCGTAACTGAGCAGCCGGGAGGTGGCGGTGGCCAGGGCGACCGCGAGCATGACGGGCAGGGTCAGAGTGTAGTCGCCGGTCATCTCCACGACGCTGGCGATCGAGGTGAGCGGCGCGCGGGCGGCGGAGGTGAAGACGGCTCCCATGGCCACGACCGCGTACAGGGCAGGCGGCCCGGCGGCCGGGCCGATGAGGTGGCTGGCGGTCTCACCGAAGGCCATGCCCGACGTGGCGCCGACGAACAGCGAGGGGGCGAACACGCCGCCGGATCCGCCGATGCCCAGGGTCATGCCGCAGGCGATGATCTTTCCTGCGGCGAGCACCAGGAGGAACCACAAGGCGTAGTCGCCTGCCACGGCCTTGTACATGACCGGATAGCCGACGCCGTACATCTGCGGCAGGGCAAGCAGCAGCAAGCCGAGCGCGACGCCGCCGACGGCTGGCCTGGCCCATTCCGGCCGGTTCTTCCAGACGGTGTCCCAGATGTCTTCGGCCTTGTAGACAACGTTCTTGAAGAGCAAGCCGATCAGCCCGGCCAGCACGGCGAGAGCCGCGACCAGCAGGTAGTCCCCTGGGTGCGGCAGCGCGATCCCGGCAGGAAAGCCCTGGAGGAAAGGCCGGTCGCCCAGGAACGGGATGGCGACGGCGTCGGCCAGCATCGCCGCCAGCATGACCGTGAAGAGCGCGTCGACAGCGAATTCGCGCAAGATGATCTCGACGGCGAAGAACACGCCAGTGATCGGCGCGTTGAACGTCGCGGCGATGGCGCCGCCCGCACCGCAGGCAACCAGGATCCGCATCCGGCTCTCCGGCATCTTGACCAGCTGGCCGAAACCGGAGGCCAGCGCCGACCCGATCTGAACGATGGGACCTTCCCGGCCCACGGAGCCCCCCGTCCCGATGCACACGGCCGACGCGACCGCCTTGACCACGCTGACCTGCGGGCGGATCCGGCCGCCGCCCTCCGAGACCGCGGTCATCACCTCCGGCACGCCGTGACCGCGGGCCTCGCGGGCGAACCGGTAGATCAGCGGCCCGTAGATCAGGCCTCCCGCCACCGGGATGAGCACGAAGAAGCCAAGACCGAGCCACGGCAGGTGCGAGCTGCCGACATAGCCGTCCTGGCCGAACTCGGCGCGCCCGGTAGCCAGCCAGGTAACGAAGTAGATGAGATACCTGAATACCACCGCGCCGAGCCCCGATCCGATCCCGACAGCGACCGCGATCACGAAAAGCCCGGCCCGCGACTCACGGAGCCATCCGCCCGCCCTGGCAGCCCACGGCACCGGGCCGGCACCCAACCGCCCGGTCACGCCTGATCCCCTTCCTTCCCTGACTTTGGTTCCCCGGCTTCGGCCCCTGAAGACCCGGGCGGCCACTGGCTGTCAGGGACCTCCCCGGCGGCCGCGGCGAACGCGGCCAGGCCGGAGGCGACCTCGGCCCGCTGCGCCGGGGTTAGTTTGGCGAGGATGTCCGCGATCAGCGTCCGCCGTCGCGCCGTCGCCTGGTCGACCACTTCCCGCCCGGCCGCGGTAATCGCCACCAGCACCTCACGCCGATCCGACCGGGCCCGGTGCCGCCGGATCAGGTCCTTGCGCAGCAGCCGGTCGCACATCCGCCCCGCCGTCGACGGCGTCACCCCCAGCGCCCTGGCCAGATCCACCATCCGGTGCGGCCCGCGCGAGGCCAGCACCACCAGGGCCCGGTACTGGGCCAGCGTCGTATCCTCAGCGGCAGCGCCCAGCGACTGCGTCGCTACCGCCACCAGCACCCTGCTCCCGGTAAGCACCGCGTCCACAAGCGCGTCGCCGACGCCAATGCCGCTCTCGACCGACTCCGGCCGTCCCTCAGAAATTATTCCTTGCATAATGCAACTAGTGTATAAGGAAACTATAAGTGAACGCGGCGGCGGTGCCGTGATAGCTGCACTGGTCAGCGGCGGCGAAGTACTGGTACGGGTCGACGTCCCGCACCGCATCAACCCGGCCGGCGTGCGGATCACCTCCGACGGCCAGGACGTCACGTCCAGCTTCCGCGCACAGCCAGACGGGAGCCTGCTCGGCCTGGTCACCGGCCTGACGACCGGCCGCAACCGGCTCGTCGCCTCCGCGCACGGACGGTTCGCCGCAGATGGCCGGGACGGCGCGTTCGTGCCCCTAGCCGATCCGATGACCGTCCCGGCCGACGCGGCGACCGCGACGGTGAACGGGCAGAGCGTGCCTTACATCGTGCGGACCGCCGGCCCGGTCACCGACTGCAGGCTGCTCGACTCGACCGTCAAGACTCAGTCCGAACTGGCAGAAGCAGCGATCGGCGGTAACGGCTCTTTAGCATTCCCGCATTGCCGTTATGGTGCCCGCTGGGCGTTACAAGAACCAGCCGCCAGGGCGGATGACTTCCATTTTCCAGCGGTACTTAATGCGATATCCGGCTACGTAGAAAACGGACGCAAAATTTTATGCAAAAAAATTGACGGTGGTTTTTGACGTCGTATCCCGAGGCTGGACCGCACCGCGGTCACCGCAGCACATCACGCGCGATTGCTCGCTCACATCCGCAGATCAGGCAGCCCCCGCGGCGCACATGACCTGATCATCGCCAAGGCGTAACCGAAACTGCCTGGTCACAGGCTCGTCGCGCAGGCCCGGAGATCGCGAGCCAATCTGCTGACCCTCGCGGTACTAGGGGGTAAACAGCCTCCAGTGCCCCTCGGAGACGACTTCGACGTTGCCGTCAGTCACCTTGATGGCGGTCTGGTCGTCGATCGCGTACGTCGGCGCCGGTATCCTCGCGGCCCATTGTTCTGCGATGGCCATGTCCTGGCGATCCGCGTTGTCCACGTGCGGAATAATCGCAAAATCCACCAGTCCGACTCCCTGAGCCTTGACCAGGATCATGCGGAGTTCGCCATCGGGTGTATCGAACACGATGTCTTCCGTCGAGAGCGCGTCACCGCTGCCGCGACGCGGTTCGCTGTACGTCTCGGCAAAGGTGGAGGTTGCTGCGATGCTCCCGGCGCTTACCCCCAGGTAGACCGTCTCGCTAGGCACCGACTGCAGGACGTCCGCAAGCCCGGACTGCCGCATCCAGTACGACAAGAACACCGGATCCCCGCCCCAAACCAGCAGGGCGTCGGTCTCTTGGACCGCCGGAACCCAGCATTCTTCGTCAATGCTGGACAGCACGGAGAGCTCCAGCACTCCCACAGACTTCCAGCCCAATCCGGCGAAGGGACTCTTGCTCCTTCCGCAGATTGCCTCCCACGCGTGGCCAGCACTACCGGGGAAGGGGTAGATCGCGGTCGGAATGACCAGGGCGCTGGACTCCTCAATCGGCTTGCCCAGCAGCCCGAGAAGCGCGTCGCGGATGCTCGCGTTCGCGACGCCAGAAGACGTCAGCAGAAGTTCCACGGCGTTCCCTCTTTATCGAGCAGCAGGTAATTCTCCAGGGTGGCGTCCGGACTCCGGTGAGGCAGGCGCGGTCCCGGTTGCCTGACCAGGTTATGCGGTGGCTCTGACGTTCTCCGCGCGCAGCCTCCTGCTCAGACGTCTAGGCCTCGTTACTACCTAGGACGAGGAGATCTGGGCCTCACGCACGAAGGGCGTCCCGTCTTCCTTGCTGCTGACCGAGGTCAGTAGGCGCGGTATTCGCGTGTCGCGTATGCATCCTCGGAGATGACCGGCTCGTCCGCCGTTCGCGCGAGGCTGGGCCTGACGATCTTGGTGGCGGCGGCTGCGCCGAGTGCCCGGGCGGCGATGAAGATGATCACCACGCCAAGGCCGTAAAAGAACCCGAGGTTCTCCAGGAGATGCATGGTTGAGGGACCGAACATCGCGCCAGGTGCCGTGGCGGGCGATCCGGCGCTGACCGAGCCGTTCGTGACGACGTCCGCGGTGACCGGCCTGCCGATCACGAACCAGGCGCCGCCGAGCGCGGCCAAGAACGCGCCGGTCACCCGGACGGACAGCAGGATCAGCAGGCCGCCGAGGAACACGGCGGCGCCGGGCAGGACGGACAGCCAGAACCGCCCCGATGTGTAGGTCCATGCCTTATCTGGCGTAAAGGCGTAACCGAAGTACGGCCCGAGGAACGGGATAAGTGCTCCCCACGCTCCGAGCAGCATCAGCAGAAAGCCGGCACCCGCCTGTCCGCGGCGGCGCATATACGTAGCCATCGCTATCTCCCAACCTCATGACTGGCTAGGTTCAGCTACCCGGCGACCGGCGGTTATGCACGGGCCGGTCGTCAGGACCGGGAAAATGCCGGTCAGTTAGGGCAAAACGAGTGACCGGCCAGGCTGATGGGCCGGCACGCTCTCTTATGCCCGTATTACGCCTGGGCGATTGAGTTGCCCTGAACCTTGATGCTGATCCGGGCAAGGGGTGTGGTAGCCGGGCCGTTGACGACCGAGCCGTCGGAGATGCTGAATCTGCTTCCATGGCACGGGCAGTCGATTGTTCCGCCGGCCACGGCGTTGACTGTGCAGCCCAGATGAGTGCAGATCGCCGTGAAGGCATCGAATGAGCCGGCCTGCGGCTGGGTGATGACGATCTTCTTTGCGGTAAGGATCTTGCCGCCGCCGACGGGGATCTCCGCGGTCGTCGCTAGTACGCGGGACCCGTCCGAGCCCCCTGGCTCTGGGCTGCTCGAGGCGGACTGGCCGCCGTCGATCCCGCCCTTGGAGCTGTAGCGAGCGCATCCGGCCAGCGCGGCGGCACAGGAGGCGCCGACGCAGGCCAGCATGGCGCGGCGGCTGGCGGCGGGAACGCCGGGCTCTGTCATGGCGACGTCCTCAGCGCTTGATGCCGAAGGTGGAGAAGAACCAGTAGGCCGATGTGAGCCACACTCCGGTCAGCGCCGTGAACACCAGCGCGCCCAGGACGGGCAGCAGCCACGATGGCAGGTCACGCTTGGGCAAGATCAGCATCTTGACGGTAAAGGAGCCGAAGAACAGGCAGCCGAGAATCGAGTGAGTGAGCACCCGAGCGCTGTAAGTCTGAAATCCGAGCGCGTAGAGGCACTGCACCGCGACAGGAACAGCCACGAGAAATGCGATCCGGCCTGACCATCGATGCAGGCCGCCGATCCAGGGCGGCGCGCTCACGCGCGGGATCTTCCCGTACATCACGAGCGCCGAGCCAACCTGGATCAGCGCGAACACGGTTGCGATCGTGGCCAGCCAGGCCTTCACCGAGCCAACGCTCGAGAATCCCGCGATGCTGATCGCTATGCCGGTCGGGTGATGCAGACGCCCGAAGACACCCAGCGTCAGCGCGACCAGCGCGCCGATCAGGCAGGGCACCACCAGCTTGGCCGCGCCCGATGCGGCGCGCTCCGGCGGCAGCGGAGCAGAAGTTTCCGGCTGTGCTGTCATATTCGTCTCCGTCTAGCTGGCCTGGGATCGTCAGTCACCGCCACCGCCGCCATGGCCGCCACCGCCGCTGCCGCCACCGCCCTGGCCGCCACCGCCACCACCGTCGTCGCCGCCACCGCCCTGGCCGCCAGCCTGTCCGGCACCCGTCCCAACCCGGCTCTCACTTTCGCACCGGGAGCGAACGGACTCATGCTCGGCGGAGGATTTCCGCGACGCTGGTGCCGAGAACGCGTAGCGGATGCCGTTGGCCAGAACGTCGCCGACGGCCTTCCTCGAGTTGTACGTCGCACGAAGCTGAGCGTGGTCGGGACCGGTCAGGGTCAGGTTTCCGCCGGCCGCGGCGCCGCTGAGGCGCGCCTCGATGACTGATCCCTTGCACACGTAGGCGCTGGCCCGCTCGCCGCTGACGGAGATCGCAACCGCCGCGAGCCGGCGCCTTCAGTGTGGGCCGGAGACCGAGTGGGCGCCGGGGCGGACGGCGCGGCGGCATGGGCGGTTGCCAGCAAGCTGGCAACCAGCAGGACAATGCCAAGGCCGGCGCCGGTCAGCAGCGTGATCGTGGGTGATTTAACTGTCATGCCAGCGTCCTGAGCCGCCTTGAGTCAGCGAGTAAATACCCGCCCGGCACTAGGCTCTGCTCTTAGGCCGACACCGAACGTCACATCCGGTGAAATAGCATGAAATCACTTACACCGGCATGCAGACTGCCAATGTACTAGTTTGCTGTAGCCATCGTCTACGACGATCATGTTTGGCGCATTTCTACGGAACTGGGGTCGGCGCGATGCGCGGCCGCGATGTCATCGTTCGTCACGAGGATCGCAGGCGCCGCGTCACGAGCGACCAGCGGGAGCGCGACGCGCCCCGGCTTCCGCTTCGGCACGGACAGGAGCCCGAGCTCGTGCGCTAGCGCCCGGTTCACCAGATCCTTCAGGCTCTCACTGCGGTCATAGGACTCGCACTCGTCCAGCCGGCGCTACTACCGGACCCAGAGTTGGTCGATCAGGAGCCCCCAATACGGGTGGAATTGGTAATTGCCCACTCGCTGGGCCACAACAGTCAGGGTACGGGGGTTGTAGAGCGGAACCCAGGGCGCCTGATTCACGATTTCACGATCAATGCGAGCCCACTGACCTGCCGCCTCGGCGGGATCACCCACCTGGAGCGCGAGGGCTCGCTGGCCCTGCGCGTCGATCCGCGGATCGCAGAACTCCGCGGTATTCACATTGTCCGGACTGTTCGGTACGAAGGAGGCACAGGTGAACAGCGGGTCGATGAAGTCCGACGGAGCCGGGAAGTCCACCTGCCAGCCGTCGAAGCCGATCTGAACCCGCTCGCGGGAGTTGTCCAGCACCTTGTAGTACCTCAGCGGACCGGTCGTTCGCAACGTCGCCCGGTATCCGAGCTGATCAAGGACCGAGACCAGGTACCGGCCTGTTGCCAGCGAAGGCCCCGGAGGGCCCTCGTTGCTGCCGAGGACCGTTACTTTGTCGCCGCGCGTCCCGGACGCGCGGACGAGCCGCCGCGCCAGCGCGAGATTCGGCGCCGTCCAGTGACCGCTGGCGCTGGGCAAGATGGTGTACGGGCAGTACGGCTGGTAGCCGGGCAAGGCCGGCGGCAGTATCTGACAGGTTGGCTGAACCGTCAGCGGCCCGCCGTTCAGAGCCACGATTTCGTTCCTGTCAATGGCGTAGTTGACGGCCTGCCGAGCCGCGAGGTTGCTGAAAGGCGCCACCCGGGTGTTCAACGTGAACGCGAGGGTATTTGCCTGCGGGCCGCTATGCAGCTGGCCTGCGTAGAGCGTCGCGAGCTGGCCGATGCTAGCCGGCGGGGCTGACAGCAGCACGTCGGCGCGGCCGTGCTCGACCGCCTTGACGGCATTGATCGGACGGTACGTTGAGCCTCATCACGATCCGGTCGGGGTACCCGCCGGGCTGCGCCTGCCGGGCCCACTGACGGAACATCGGGTTCCTGACCAGGATCCAGGTTCGCCCCGGCACCAGCGACTTCGTCAGGTAGGGCCCGGTGGCCGGCAGCCGCGCGGCACTGATCATTCCCATCGTTCGCGCGCCGCGGGTGGGCGCTCATGACCAGAACTTGGGCGCCAACAATTCAGTGTTCTCAATCGGCGGCAAGCCGTCATCGAGTCCGTGTAGCCGGGTATAGGTATCGCGCATGGCCGCACGGTCGGGTAGATGCTCGGTGCCTGCCGCTCGCCCCAGGATGGTCAGCGTGCTCGCCAACGTGATGGATCCGACCGGGCTACCGCTGGAACCCAACCGTCCCAATCGGCTGATTTCGGAGGTGGCAATTGCAGCGCCAGGCCCGTCATCCATGAGAATCGTCGCCGAATGCCCGGACTCGGCCGCCACGACTGCGTGCGCGACAGCACTTCGCCCTGAACAGCTCGGGCGCACTGAACGGCCCGAGAATTGCAATCAGGAGGCGTTCCTTATTGATCGACAGGAAGTTCAGGCTGGGGCCGGCATCGATGATCGGCCTGACGCTCATCTGTCGTTTCTCGACGCTGCCGTGTCCTGGCTTTCATCGCCGGCTCCGCTGAGGTCCTCGTCCAATGCGGCAAGGTCCACATGCACGTCGGCCAGCTCGGCCGGATCCGCCCATGCTATCGACCGTGCAGCCGGAGTCACGCCTGCTTCACCTAGCTCCTCCACCAGGGCTTCCAGGCTGATCCCGCGTAGCGTGGCGATGGCCTGCGCGGGCAGTACGCCTTCCACATAGCCGTTGATCGCCCGGGCGAGCAGCCGCTGCGGCGCTCGGCGCCTATCGGAGCTGGCCTGCAACACCTGGTACTGGTCTGTCCAACCGAATCTAGCCGCCAACTGTGGCGCACTAAACGTCATCCACTCTTGTTTCGCGGCCTCATCGATGTACCCGACCTTACGCAATGCGATCGCGGCGATCTGGGGTGACACCAAAAACCGCTGCACCACCGCCGACAGAGTCGACGGGCCTATTGGTGACGGTGCCCCGATGAACTCGCGCAGGCCCTCGACGGGAACCAGCAAATGCCGCGCAAACGCATCAGCCCGAATCTCAGCGGGACTTCGGTCACTCCAGTCGCCCATATCGCTGTCTACCCAGTCCTCGAACAGCACGTGGCCCAGTTCGTGGGCCAGCGTACTGCGCTGCCGCATGGGATTCCTGGTGCGCGCGACACCAATAAACACGGTCCCGCGTGCTGGGTCGCGCATTGTCAGACCATGCTCGTCCGGGCCTACGGCAAGTACCGCCACGTCGATGCCAGTCGACTGTTCAATGACTTCCAAAAGATCACCCAGCGGCTGCACCCCGAGATGATGATCCTTACGGAACCGAGCAGCGGACGCGCTGCCCTCCGTCTCCGCAGTCAATGTCCTCCCGCCATTGATAAGTTCGCTGCCGAGATCGCCTGACCGGACAGGTAATCGTCCAGCTCAAGGAAATGCAGCAGCGCTTCGCGCATGCCGTCCATGTCCGCGTGGTTCGTAGCACGTGCCGCGCACTCGACACGCTCAGCTACCGTCCCTGTCCCAGCTAGTTCCGCGACCGTGGCTCCCGTCGCCCATGCGATAGCCATCAACTCTGGCATCTTCGCTGTCCGCTGCCCAGAGACGACCCGGGACAGGGTTGGCTGTGAAATGCCAGTCATGTCCGCGAGTGCGCGCTGGCTGAGGCCTGCCGCCGCACGAGCACGCTCGATCCTCACGCCAACCTCAGATGTCGTCACGGCAGCCTCCCAACATCCTGAATCATGATCACCATATGTGATTCAGTGTACGCGAAGGCCGGTCACTCCACCACCCCAAACCGCGCCCGTCTGGGCGTATAACCCAGAGACCGCTTCTTCCACGGGGGTACCAAAGGTTCTCAACGCGCCGCCGGACTGTCGGCAGGACGGCGCCTGCACAAATCCCGTGCACAATTGACAGGAAAAGGGTCGAACCCATGTTCGGATTCGACCTTTTTTACCTTGTAGCGGGGGCAGGATTTGAACCTGCGACCTCTGGGTTATGAGCCAAGTCGGCAACGTTCAACACGAGACGGTACCTCACGTTACGGCTGAGCTCGTTCCGGCATAGGAACCCGCGGGCGGATCGAAGGGTGGATCAGCGGCGCATCACCGAGCGCTGGATCGGCACCGATTCGCTCCGGTGGACCCGCCTGACGCGGGTTCGCGTCCCTCCGCGCAGAAAGATCGATCCCGAGCCGGATCTGGCCCCGCTGCTTCTCTGCTTGCGTACGACGCTCGGTCGGCCCATGACCTGCTTCATCTCGTTCCCTCGATAGCCGTCATCCCGTGAGCCGTAGCCCTCTTTGATAAGTTCAATTAGCCGCGGCCAAGGGTGATCAATCATGCTTCTTTGATAAGATAAATTCGTCTGGCACTTGCTATATCAAAGCTAGGAGGCTGACGTGGCCCGAGGACGACCGTCCCGCGCCACGGTCTACGCGCGCCTAGAGTCAGCCATCGCAGAGCTGAATGAGCGCCTCGGCGGGCTGCCGTCCCCGAAGGAGTCCGAGTACGTCTGGTCCGACATCTGGCATCTAGAGGCCCATCACTCAACCGCCCTCGAAGGCAACACGCTTGTTCTTCGCGAAGTTGAGGCGCTCCTCGATAGGGGGCGGGCAGTTGGCGCGAAGCCACTTAGCGAATACATGGAGGTCCAGGGGTACGGGACCGCAGCGCGGTGGGTCTACGCGCACGCCGTCGATCCGGGCGACTGGCACACCGACGGACTCATCTCAATCCACGAGATCCGCCAGGTCCACTCCCTCGCGATGACCCCAGTCTGGCAGGTCGCGCCCCACCCTGAGGCGACCGACCGAGAGGGTCCCGGCATGTTCCGCGAACATGACATCCACCCATTCGAAGATGGCATGACCCCGCCTTCATGGCCGCTAGTTCCGTCGCGGGTACAGGACTGGGCCGACGAAGTCAACGCCGCCGCTGCCGTGCTCAGCAGAGCGGACCGAGGACCGCTTCCCGAGGTTCTCGCCCGGCTGCACAACAGCTTTGAAAGGGTCCACCCGTTCATCGACGGCAACGGACGAACCGGCCGCCTGCTGCTGAACTTGCTGCTGGTGAGACTCGGATACCCACCGATAATCGTGCTCAAGCAGCAGCGACCAGCCTACCTGTCCGCGATGCAGAAGGCCGACGGCGGCGACTACGGCCCGCTGGGCGAGATCCTGGCCCGGGCAATGTACGACAACCTCAACCGCTTCATAGTGCCGTCCCTGGCGGGCCCGGCGCGACTGGTGCCGCTCGCCACGCTGGTTGACAAGGAACTGTCGCTGGCCGCCCTTCGCCAGGCCGCGCAGCGCGGCCGCCTGGACGCAATCCACGGACCCGACGGAATCTGGCGCAGCAGCCGCAAGGCGGTCGAGGAATACCAGCGCACAAAAAGACGCAGACGGACGTCCTTAGCGGACGCCGGCGAGCCACTCTCGCAGAGCAATCTGCCTTGCCGCCGCGACGCCGCGGACACGCCCCGGGAGTCTCCACCTCTGATCGACGAAGCGCTGCTCCAACTTGCCGGCCGCTGGGCCGGCGGGCGGGCGCTTCGGGCTTAATCTGGACCCGGCCTGACATAGATCTCACACCGAGGTTGGCGCGTCTAGTTCAGTCCTCGACTGCGAATCGCATACCAGCGAGACGATTCGCTGCGCTCAGCACCGGACACTTACGCCCAATGCGGCCAGATCCCGCTGCCACCGTGCTGCCATAGATATCAACGCCCATCGGCTAGTACTGGCCTTCGGGACTCTGACCTGCACTTCTTTGTAGCGGGGGCAGGATTTGAACCTGCGACCTCTGGGTTATGAGCCAAGGTTGGCACCATTCAACACCAAACGACATCTCGTGTAATAGCCAAGCCCATTCAGGCACGAGATCGCAAGATTCTGGGCCTGGGCCGACCAGATCGCGGCGGGCCAGGACTGGCCCATCTGACTCGAAGACCAGCATAGGCTCGGTGCCAGTTGGAAGCGGTTGAAGGGCTTACGACGAAGCTGCCACTTCGTGACAAGCCGATTTCTGGGAGACGTTTGAGGCGCAGGCCACCTTCGTCAGCAAGCTGCGAAACAATACTTGCTCTTTGTCGGTAAGCTCCGCGAGCAGTCGCCGTTCGACGGAGGTCACTTCCTCACAGAGGTGCTCCACGGCTTGCTTCCCTTGGGCGGTAGCAACGATAAGCCGCTGTCGACGATCGCATGGGTTAGGTCGACGCTCTATGAGGCCGGCTTCTACCAGGTCGTCAAGCAAATATGTCATGACAGTGCGATCTATCCCTAGGTGGTTTGCTAGCCACAGTTGGTTGGGCTGCCCGCCCTTGAGAACCTGACGAACCGTCTCGTATCCACGCGCGCCATGCGGAAAGTCGCAAACCGCTGGGAGGATGAACTCGCGATAGGACCGCAGGAGCGCTCCCAGCGCCCAGCCAAGGTCCTCCTCGGCTGGGTAGTCGTTTGATGACCTGATTCTGGTTGCGCTGGCCATGCTTCAATCTACCATCCTGCGCGTGGACAGATGATCTGTAACACAGCGTTATTCTCCCAATCACGCGCGTCCCTTCGCTACTGACTCGCGGACCGCGGGTGCCACTTCCGCCGCGAACTTCTCAGTTAGGTCGAGGTCATCGCCGCCGATGAGAAAAGCAGTGATGCCGTGTTCGAGCGCAAGGGTGGTCAGCTGGTCCACCCACTCTTCCGGGGGACCGGTCAGGGAGCTGTGGCCGATCGGCGAGAAGTCGACGTTCATGAAGTTCATCAAGCGCCGCACGTCTGATGGCGCGCGGCCTGCCTTGACCGCGGCTTCGTCGATACGGCCGTTGAGTTCGGGAAGCGACGCCGCGCCCCCAGGCAGATATTCGAATGTCGGCAGCCAGCCGTCGGCGTGCGTGCCCGTCAGCGCGAGCATCCTGGGTTTGTACGAGCCGACCCAGATTCCGATGTCGTGGGCCGGTTTCGGACCGCGCTTCGCGCCGGTCGTCGGGTAGTAGTCGCCTTCGCGTCGTACGACGCTGGTGGCCTCCGCGTCCCACAGGTCCCTGATCAGCTCGATGGCCTCTCGTAGGGCGTCGACACTTTTACCTGGCGTGAGGCGACGCCCACCCATCGCCGCGATCCCGTCCCAGAACGCGCCGGCACCAATCCCCAGTTCGAAGCGGCCACCACTGAGTACGTCCACGGTCGCTGCTGCCCGCGCAAGTACTGCCGGCGGGCGAAGCGGCAGGCTCAGGACATTGCCGCTGACGTGGATCTGCTCCGTTTGGGCCGCGACGAACGTCAGAAGCGTCCACGTGTCAAGAAAGCTGGCCTGATAGGGGTGGTCCTGAAACGTCACGAGATCCAGTCCCGCCCGGTCGGCAGCGATCGCGAGGTCGAGCACGTGCTGTGGTGAACGTGCGCTCGGTGTCACAAACGTCCCGAACAGAAGGTCGTGGCCGTAGTCGGTCATGCGGTGTTCCTAAGGTGAGCTGGATCCGGGAGCCGCGGCGCCGGCGTTGCCGCGGTGGGGTCGATGTTGAAGTTGTCGCGCAGAAGGTTTTCCGGATCGACCTGGAGCTTGAGCTGCCGCAACCGGGCGAGCACCGGCGGCGGGAAAGCGCGCTCGAGTCGCTCGGGTCGCAGGTCGGTCTCGAAGCTGAGATAGAGCCCGTCGAAATGGTCGGTGAGCTTGTCCCATGCGAGGTCGAG
Organism: Streptosporangiaceae bacterium; assembly: GCA_036501205.1. Lineage (GTDB taxonomy): Bacteria > Actinomycetota > Actinomycetes > Streptosporangiales > Streptosporangiaceae > Chersky-822. The sequence continues at coordinate 19,017 of DASYAT010000091.1, forward strand.
GGCGTCGCGGTCTGCGCCCATCGCGGCTACCTGAAAGGCGGCGTCGCGATGGGCGAATGCCGTCGCGTCAGGAGCGACATCGGCGATTGCGCCGCCCATGCTCCGGAGCTGGAAGAAGTACACGTCTCCCGTCCGAAGAAGCCCGGCGGCGTCGCGTGCAAACTCGGTCGTCATCTGCGACAGGAAGGCAGACCTGGACACCGGTTGCCCGAAGCCGTGTTGGCCATCGGGGCCGACGTCAGCGGCGAGCCCCATGACCTCCGCGTAGCGGGTAATTACCACATGCTGGTCGACCAAGCTGCCGACCTGAAGGAACGGAGTGAGGCGTGCTCTGATGATGTCGGGGTCGGACGCGTCGACCAGCCCATAGAGTTGGACGGTCGAGAATCCGCGGTGCGGCTTGCCGGTGACGAGAAAGATAGTTGTGTCCCGGGGGGTCCTGCTGACGACCTCGCCGAAAGTGGCAAACGCCTGTTCAATGTTCGATGAGGCGAATCGCAACTGGGCCCACCCGACCTCGCCGACGTCGTAGGCTTCAAAGTCGAACGAGGTCACCACGCCAAGGTTCGCCCCGGCGCCGCGGACTCCCCAGAACAGCTCGGAGTTTTCCTGAGGACTAGCACGAACGATGCTTCCGTCCGCGAGGACCATCTCCACTGCGCGCAGGCGGTCGATCGTGAGGCCGTACTCGCGGGACAGGAATCCGATCCCGCCGGCGGTTGCTAGACCTCCCACACCGACCCCGCCGTAGTCGCCCGAACTCAGGGCCCACCCGTATGGGTTCAGAGCGCGCGCAACCTTCTTCCAGGTCGCGCCCGGACCTATCCGGACCAGGTGCTGCTGCTTGTCGAGGACCTCGATTGTGTCGAGCTTGCGCAGATCGATCACCAGCCCGCCGTCGTTGGTCGACCGGCCGCTGATGCCGTGGCCGGCACTTCTGATGCCGAGGGGGAGGTGGATGTGGGCCCGCGCGAACGCGAGCGCTTCCGAGACCTCTGATGGCGTTCGGGGTTGGATCACGACTCCTGGTGACCCGCTCCGCAGGTAGGTGGAGGCAACGCTTCGGTAGTCGCTGTCACCGGGTTCGATCGTGACCTCTTGAAGACCTGGCGGGATGGCGTCGTAGTTGATTCCCGGTCGCCGTCGCGACTTCGCCGCGGTGCTCCTGCGGCGCGTGCGGGGCGAAGGGTCGTTCAACGACTTGCGAAGCGCCGCGACTCGGCGTAGGTCGTCGAAGTCCTTAACCGGCACGACGATCGCCCTGCCAGGCTCGGCGAGATCTGTTATCTCGCGCTGATCGGCCGCTGGCGAGGTGATCACCCAGGCCGATTCGCCGGAGGTCAGCCGGTTTTCGGCCAGCAGGTCGGATGTGGCCTTTGCCTTCGCCGCCATTGCTGGGACGACGTTCGGGGAGTCCCCCATGATTGTCTCGGTGGCTTGGATGCCGACGCTGATCCGATGAGTGCTTGCCAATACCCAGTTCGCGGCGGTCCAGGCGTCGAGACCCGACACGGTGTTGTCGCGGCGATCCGTGCTCGTTAGAACCACGAGGTCGAGGCCGTCCGTCTCAGCCCGAAGCGCGAGCGCGAGGGCAAGGCGCGAACGCGCGGGATCCGAGACTTCTACGGCGATGCCGATTGAGATGTCTTGCACGGCTCTGCCTCCTGCTCGGCAGTCGTCCTGATCCGGGTCCGCTAAGCGACGGCCTGCTGCGGCTCGAATCTGCACGGCCCGCTCTCAGATAAGTTGTGATACAGATGATCCTAAATACAGAAGAACTGTAAAGCAACATATCCAGAGATCCTGTCGCAGGCACCCAGAGTCCGCTGCGATGCGTAGAAGGCCGCCATCGCGCAGGGTCACGATTGGTTCCCGGGGACCTCTCCGCAAGGGTGGCGATCATGCTGCCCCTGCGTTGTCACGGGGCCGAGGCGTGTGCCGGAGCTGCCAGCTCGTCCGTCCTGTTGTCCCACCAGCCGGGTGGGACAACGTGGAGGGCGAGCGCCCAGGTTTCATCCTCGAGGCGAATCGCGATGCGGGTCATCGACAGGAGGTTGTCGATGAACCAGTCGTCGCTATGGCTGCCTCCAGGTGACCTGAACCGACTTCCGCGGCGCGTGCCGTAGGTGAGGAAGTACCAGAGCCCGTGGATCCGCCCGATCATCTCGACGTGGCGATCGAATAGTTCGGAGAAGCCGGATGACCCGGTGACCACGGCGCCCCACCGGCTGATGAGCTCTCGGGACACATCAAGCGTGTGTTCGAGCGATTTCCGCAGGTCATCTCGCCTGTGCGGATCGGTGAGGATTGCTTCGATCTTGTGCCTGAAGGCTGGTGCCCGGTCGGGCGAGTCGAGGACGCGGGTGACCCGGGAGGGGTCGGCAGTATCGTCGCTGTCGTCGCTCTCGGTTTCGACTACTCCGAGCAGTACGACCCAGGCTCCTCGAGCTGCCTCGGCGAGTTCCAGGAGGGCGTACTGCGCGAGCAATCGCCATCTGCGTTCGGATCGTCGGTTGAGGATCACCTGGATCGCCGTGACCGATACGAGGACGACGCTAAGAGAGGCCAGGGTGGCCGTTATTGCGGGGTGGCCGAGCCAGAATCGGCTCGCGTAGAAGTCGGAGGAGATCAAGAGAATGAGCAAGGCGACCGCTAGCGACGCGGTAAGGGGAGGATGTCGAAGTGCCTTCGGCAGCGGCATGCGGCGTATGCCGCGGTCGGCGTGTGCCGTCTTCGTCGTCATTTCATATTCCTCTTGGCGTGTTGCAGGCGAGTAGGGATTGTCAGGCGATGGGGAAGTCAGCTGCCCGGCTGACGATCGCCCACTTCTCGGTTTCAGCGGCTCGCGCGTCGGCGGCTTGCTGGGCTGACTTCACGGCGTCGGAACCCAGGAGGAGCCGGCGTGGAGGGGCGTCGCTGTTGACAACGTCGATGATGATCTTTGCGGCGCGTGCCGGGTCACCAGGTTGGTTGCCGTTGTTGTCTTGGCGGTACTTGTGGAGCGCGCCGACGGTCTGCTCGTAGTCCGGGCCAACCGGGTGAAGCTCCATCGACGAGCCTTGCCAGTCGGTGCGAAATGCGCCCGGCTCCACGATGATGACTTTGACTCCGAATGGCGCGACTTCGCCTGCGAGCACTTCGGAGAAGCCCTCGACCGCGAACTTTGCGGTCTGGTATGCCCCCATACCGGGAGTGCCGCCGACCCGTCCGCCGATGGACGAGAACTGAACAAAGGTCCCGGATCGTTGTGCGCGTAGCACCGGCAGGGCAGCGCGGGTCACGTTCACCACCCCGAACAGATTCGTCTCGATCTGGGCCCGGAAGTCAGCCTCGGCCATCTCCTCGATGGGCGCGCTATTCGCGTACCCCGCGTTGTTGACAACCACGTCAAGGCGGCCAAAGGCAGCAACTGCTGATTTCACGGCCGCTTCGGCAGCTGCTGCGTCGGTGACGTCGAGCGCGACCGCCTGGACGCGGTCGCCGTGGGCGGCAACGAGGTCGTCGAGTTGTTTTGGCCGCCGTGCAGTCGCGACCAGCTGGTCCCCGACACCCAGTACGGCTTCCGCGAGCTGTCGCCCGAACCCGCGCGATGCTCCTGTGATCAGCCACGTCTTAGCCATCACTGTCCTCCGTTTCCCTGCGCCCGCCGCGCGGTCGCCTCGTGAAGGGCGCCTAGCCGGCCGCCTAGATAAAGTGTCTCGCGATTGAGACACTTCGTCTAGTATACGCAGCGGCGACGTGGTAATAAAGTGAACTACTGCCTCACGGGAGGTACGCTGGGGGCATGCGATCAGACGCCGCACGGAACCTGCAACTCGTCCTGCGCGCCGGTGCGCGCCTGCTGGCCGAGGATCCGTCGGCGAGCATCGCTGCGATCGCGGCTGCAGCCCACGTGGACAGGCGCACGGTCTACAGGCAATTCACATCGCGTGAGGAGCTTCTCGCCGCGGTTCACTCCGCCCGATACGACGCGGTCGAACGGGCGATCGATGCGGCACGGCTGCATGAGGCACCCGTCGCCGTAGCCCTGCACCGCTACGTCGAAGGCATCATCGCCGTGAACCGGGCCTGGCCCGTCGTAATGCGCAACGTCCTCGCTGATCCGACAGTGGCTGAACACCGAAACCGCCTGGTCAAAGAGGTTGATGCCTTTCTCGTACGCGCGGTCGATGAAGGTCTGCTTCGTCCGGATCTACCACCTGGCTGGGTCAACGCCGTCCTTCCCTCGCTCATGCTTCACGCTGCCGAGGGGCTACCCGACCTAACACCAGCACAGGCCGCCGATCTTGTGGTCGAGACTCTCCTGCGAGGGGTCGGGGCGCTTCATCTGAACGCCGCCTGACCCCGCTGCGCCGTCCGGCTGTCTTCCGCCTTCTGCAGTCCTCGCCCCGTGCGGGGGAGGTCACCCTGATGGCCGGGTCTGGCTGTGAGCCGGTTGCGTTGAACCGTGCGCTGTTTTTTTGGTGACACTCAGATCCGGTCCGATCCTGCTACCACCACGCTGCCACAAAGACTCAGAGGCCCGACCACCATCCGGTGATCGGGCCTCTGACCTGCACTTCTTTGTAGCGGGGGCAGGATTTGAACCTGCGACCTCTGGGTTATGAGCCCAGCGAGCTACCGAGCTGCTCCACCCCGCGTCGGTAACACCACTCTACCCGGCTCAGTGAACCTCAGGCAAATCGACTGGCCTCGGGCCGACTGACCAGGAAAAACGTCAGGCGCCTTGCGTGGTCGGGCCGCCGGTGGCCATCCAGATGATGTACCGGGCGGGCCAGGGAGCTCCGGCCGCCTGGGTCAGTTCGTGCGACTCCTGCGTCGTGAAGAGGTTCATCACCTTCGAGGGTGAACCCCCAAAGCCCCGAACCTCGGCCTCTGTGGCCCCGAGTTCCACCGGACGACGACCGGCCTTCGAGATGCCGAGCAGCACGGCATCGATGGCAGTCTGCGGGGTGTGCGGGGACATCCACGCGACCGGCACGCCGCACATGCCCCTGATGACCTGCGTGAAGTTCTCGGCCAGATGCTGGTCGACGATGACGACGGAGGATGACCGGCCTATGGCGGCGCACAGTCCCCGGACGGCCTGGGTCTCGCCCGCGGCGACTCGGTGCTGGGCCAGGCCGCCGGCGCTCGGGTGCAGGCCGCCGCCTACGCCGGAGTGGGTGAGCCCGAAGCCGAAGGAGGTGGTCACGGCGGGCAGCAGCATCGCCCCCACGCAGAACGCGCCCACCAAACCCGCTGTCACCGATCCGGCGCCGCGCTCCCGGGCTCTGCGAGTGAGCCAGGCGGCCGTCCAGGTCGCGAGCAGGACCATGCCGGGAATGACAATCGGCACGAGCCGCCGGCTGGCCCACGGCTGATCTGGCACGGTGAACGGCTGCCACAGCACGGCCGTCGAGCCCGCGAAGATGATCGCGATCGGCAGGGCCCAGTTCAGCCCCGCACCGGAGGTGTCCTGCCAGCGGAACAGCGAGCGCAGGCAGCGCCGGATCAGGACGGCGGCGCCGAAGGCGGCGAGCAGCACGGTCGCGATTCCGGCGTACCAGATCACCCAGTACAGCGTGTCCTCTGAGTACAGCCTGGTCGGGTCGACGCGCAGGTGCGCGAGCCGCTGCAGCGACGCGACGAAAACCGCCTCGGCGTGGCCGAGATCGCCGCGCACGGTCTGCACGAGCGGGCGGGCGGCGAAGTCGGCGAGCGCGACCAGCACCAGGAAGCTGGCCAGGCCGGGCAGCCAGCGCAGCGGTCGCTTGGCGAGGAACTTGCGCACGAACCGGCCCACCTTCGGCCTGCGCACCACCAGGAAGATCAGGATCGTGAGCCCGGCCGCACCGGCCGCGTCGTAGCCGATCACTCGCAGCACGGACGCCAGCGAGTCCGAGGCCGGGCGGGAGAGCAGATAACTGGCAGCGAACCCGTAGGCACAACCAATAAATATTCCTACGCAGAAAGCTACCCCGACGGCCCGTCGAGCACCCAGAAGGATTCCGGCTACGACCAGCACCGGGACGACGTAGATGAGCGAGCCGAGGCTGAGCAGGGTGGTCAGGCCGAGGGCGAGTCCGCCCAGGCAGGCGAGCATGCGCTCCGGGGTAAGGCCGGTCGTGATTCCGGTCGCGATCTTCTGCCAGGTCAGTGTCCTGGCCCAGGCGATCAGTCGTTTCCCGCTGGTCCGGAGGCGGGCTTGGACTCGCTTGGCGAGCCGCCCGCCCGACGCCGAAGACAGCGGAGCGCCGGGCGGCTGGCCGCCGGGCTTGGCTGCCGGTCCTGGCACGGCGATCGGGGCAGTGTCGTCGTCGGCTCCGGCTACTCCGGCTGGACTGCCGATCAGCGTGGAGCCGTCGGAAGCTGCTTTGTCGGCCTTGCGAGCGGTGCTGGCGGGCTTGAACCGGCCGGTCGCTCCGGCCGGGTTGGTCGGGCCGAATGAGATGACGTCGCCTTCGATCGGCGAGGTGCCGTCGCCGGCGGCTTTTGGTGAGCCGGCCGGGGTTGATGAAGCTTCCTGACCGGACCCGCCCGCGGAGCTAGCGGAGAACATCGCCTCAGCCATGGCCAGGGTCTTGGACACCGAGTCGTCCGCTGGGCGCGGTTGAGTCCCGGCGAGCGGAGCTCTGGCAGCCACCACCGGCTCCGGCATCCGGTTGCTCGTCAGAGCGTCGAGCAGCAGGCACAGCCCGCCGAACAGCAGCGCCTGCACCGCGGTCTCGGCGAAGGCGTCCCGGCTCGTGTACAGCTCCGGCGTGGTCACCGCGAGCACGATCGCGCCGGCCGGGGCCCACTGCCGGCCGGCCAGCCGGCCGACCAGGCCGCCGAACGACAGGACCGCCAGGCCGCCGAGCACCGGGGCGATCACAGTGCCGCCGGTGATGCCGCTGGTCCAGAAACCGCCGGCGAGCAGGATCGGGAGGCCGGCCGAGACCGCGGGCACGACCGAGCCGCCGGACGCGAAGAAACCGATGCTGGATAGATGCAGCCCGGCGTGCGCGCCGCCGAAGGCAGCCAGCGAGCCCGTGATCGGCAGCGAGCCGTGCTGGGCGATCCAGTAGCCGGTCTGCAGGTACGCGCCGGGCGAGCGGGACGCGATCAACGACGGCGAGTTCCGCCAGAGTTGCCAGGCCACGAACCCGACGGCAACCAGGGCAGTGCCGATCAGGCCGAACCACGGCATCCAGCCGCGGTAGCGGTCCTTGCCTGGCAGTTCGACCGGCCAGCGGCTCGGCACCCGCTGAAGCACGTTGACGCCGAGCGCGGTCGCGAGCGGAGCCGAGATCAGCAGCATCGGGACCGGCAGGAACTTGCCGAACAACAGCAACGGTAGGCCGGTCAGCAGCCAGGCCGCGATCACGATCGCCGGCAGCACCGTGAGCCGGCCGAACACACGCCCGGCTAGGTCATGAGCGCGGCTGTCGCCGGTCGCCGGGCCGCGTTTTGCCGCGCGCTTGGCGCGGAGCTTGCGCATCGAGACGACCGGCCAGACCTTGCCGCCGACCCACGGCGGCAGCTTCGGCCTGGCCCTTGCCAGCTTGGCTCCTGGCCGGCGGCGAACCTTAGTCTGGACGGCCGCTGGCGCGGCCGGGTCTTTGGCTGGCGCGGCCCGGTCTTTGGCTGGCGCGGCCGGATCTTTGGCTGGCGCGGCCGGGTCTTCTTTCGCCGCTGCATCTCGTCCGGGGCCGGTCCCTACCGCCGCGGCCGCTGACGCCAGCGCCCCCAGGCTCTTGCCCAGGCTGGACGGCGGAGCCGACTTGGACGGCGGCTCCGTCGCGCCCTTGACCGACCCGGGCGACGAACTCGACTCGGTGCCGTTCGGGCTGCTGCTGTTCTCGACATCCTCGGTGGCGCCGCTCTTGCTGTCCACGGCGGCACCGCTACCCGCGCCATCGTCGTCAATCCCGCCGACGGCGATATTTTCTCCGCTGGCGGCTCTCTTTTCGACGGCACCGTCTTTCACCGCACCGTCCTTTGCGGCGGGGTCGGCCGACGGCTTGGGTGGGGTCACGGGGTCCACTGTAGGCGCGCAAAGACGCCTCGCAAATGATGGCTAGCTATCGGTCTTCTCACCAACCGGGCGGGAACTCAGCCCCGGCCGACAACGTTTACAGATGAGCGACCCGCGGTTCGACCCGGCGGTAACGGCCGATATTTCCGTGACAACCGCGTAACATGGGCGCGACACAAGGCCATGCGAGACGACGCAGTACCACCTGAACCACGGGGCCGCGTGAAGCCACGGGCCCGACGCGATCAGCTCGGCCGCAAGCAGCTCCCGGAGGGATCGATGCCGCCAACGCGCCTCGGTGGCGCTGGAGGATTGCGTCACGGAGTCGGCGCAGTCAGCAAAAGCGGCTTCAGCTTCAGCCGCATGCTCGGCGTCGGTGTCTACTCGGGCAAGAGCCTACTCACCGGCTGGTCAGCTATCGGGCTGACGTTCGCGCTCGTGCTCGGAACGCTATACGGCTACGTCAAATACCGGGACGTGTGGGACGGAATCAGCCGCGTCAACGTCGCCGAGCCAGGCAAGCGCCCGCCGAAGTTCGGCGACGCCATGAACATCCTGCTGATCGGCTCTGACAGCCGGTCCGGCCGCAACCGCAAGCTCGGCGGCTACGCGCAGGGGCAGCGCTCGGACACGGTCATGATCGTGCACATCTCGCCCCGGGCGGGCCACATCTACGTGATGAGCTTCCCGCGCGACACGGTCGTCCCAGTCCTCGCGTGCAACGCCGAGCGTGGCTACGGCGCGGGCCAGAAGGCGGCGCCAGGTCAGGTCGAGCAGCTCAACTCGACGTTCGCCTACGGCGGTCCCGGCTGCCTCTGGCACACGCTTGAGGACGAGACGCACATCCACATCGACAACTTCGTCCAGCTGAACTTCACCGGGTTCATCAGCGTCATCGACGCACTCGGCGGAGTCGAGATCTGCGTGCCCCAGGCGATCCACCCAACGCAGTATGACCATCTCAAGCTGGCGGCCGGGAAGCACTTCATCCAGGGCAAGGTGGCACTTGACTACTGGCGGCTGCGCGACGGCTTCGGACTCGGCTCTGACCTGCAGCGGATCCAGCGTGACCAACTGCTGATGGTCGCCCTTGTGCAGCGGATCCTCAAGATGGGAGTGCTGCACAGCTACACCAGGACTTTGGGGATCCTGTCCGCGATCGTGCACTCGCACGCGCTGACTACTGACGCCGGACTCAGCCCGTCGCGGATCGTGGCGCTCGCCCGGAGTCTGGCCGGGGTCTCCCGCAAGTCCGTTCAGTTCATCGAGGTGCCGACGGTCCAGTACTCAGGCAATGCTTACTGGGTGGAGTTCGACCAGACCCAGGACCCGCAACTGTTCAGCGCCGTCGCGCACGACGTCAAGCTGCCCAAGGTCCACAAGGGCAAGAAGGGCAAGGCCGGAGCCAAGGGTAAGGGCTCGGCGGGCGGCAAGAGCGGCTCTGGCAAGGCTGGCAGCGGCGGCAGCAAGCACCAGAGCAAGGCTCCGCCCAAGCTGCTCAGCGCATCCGCGGTCAGCGTCGAGGTGCTCAACGGCTCGGGCGTACAGGGAATCGCGGGCACCACGAGCACGGACCTGTCTAACCGCGGCTTCCACGTGCTCGGCGCTACCAGCGCGGCCAACTTCGGCTACACCCAGTCGATCGTGGAGTACAACTCCGCGACTGACCTCGCGGCGGCGCGCACGGTGGAGGCGCAGATTCCGGGCAACGTGACGTTGCAGCAGAGCTCGGCGGTGACGGCCGGGACGATCGACTTCATCATCGGTTCTGACTTCACCACGCTGGGCACCCCGGGCGCGCACAACAGCAGCGGTAGCAGCTCCCCCGGCAATCTGGCCAGGAAGTACAAGGGCTACTCGGCCCTGACCAACGTCTGCCACGGCTACGGGACCGCGTTCGAGAGCTGACAGCCTCTGGCTGCTGGGACTCAAACCCCGGGCAATGCGTTATGCCTAATAGATCATTGCTCTTGCCCCTGACAAAGTTTGGGCAGGTCAAGCCGATGCGGCGAGGTTAGAGCGCGACGACGCCGGTTAATACCATCCCCGAGAACTATGGGGCACGGGGAAGATCGACACCTACCTTGGGTTCACGGGCCGCGGGGGCGGCACGGGTCCCGGGTTGTTGCCTGGGTGGCCGTCGGGCTGGCGAGCTTGCTGGTGGCCGGCGTGCTGGCCGGGTACGTGGCGTACCGCGACGTGTTCGGCAAGATCCATCAGGTGTCGGTCAGCGACCTGGGCAAGCGCCCGCCCAAGTACAACAACTCGCTGAACATCCTAGTGATCGGCTCGGACACCAGGAAGGGCAAGAACGACAAGTTCGGCGCGCACATCGGCGGGCAGCGGTCGGACACCATCCTCGTGCTGCACCTGTCCCCTGGGCTCAAGCGAGCCGTCGTGATCAGCATCCCGCGCGACTCGGTCGTGCCAGTGCTGAACTGCCCGCAAGCGCCAGGATCGCCTGGGCAGGCCGCCGCGCCCGGGCAGGTCGAGCAGATCAACGCGACGTTCGCGATGGGCGGGCCAGCGTGCTTGTGGAAGACCGTGGAGCAGACCACGCACCTGCGGCTCGACCACTTCATGGAGCTGAACTTCACCGGGTTCGAGTCGGTCATCAACGACCTCGGCGGGGTCAAGATCTGCCTGCCATTCCCGATCAGCGACCCGCGCTCGAAGCTGCACCTGTCCAGCGGCGTCCATCACGTCTGGGGGGCGCAGGCACTGGCCTACTGGCGGGTGCGGTACATCGGACTGGGTTCCGACCTGGAGCGGATTCAGCGGGACCAGTTCCTGATGGCCTCGGTGGCCCAGGAGATCAAGCGATCGAATCTGCTCGGCAACCCGGCCCGGCTGTTCAAGGTTGTTTCTGACATCGCTTCCTCGCTGACCACTGACAACCGGCTGAGTCAGGGTGGCTTGATCTCTCTTGCCCGGGGCGTACAGCGGCTGAAACTTAACCAGGTGCACTTCGTGCAGGTACCGGTCGTGGCCTATCCGCAGAATCCGGACTGGGTGCAGTGGGCGCCGTCCGCCGCCTCCCTGTTCCGCGCGATCTCGCATGACCGCAAGCTGCCCGCTCAGCATCGGGGCGGGCAGCATGCTCATCCGCGGCCGCAGGACCGGACCGCTACGCCCGAGTCGAGCCCTGGTTCGGCCTCGCCGTCCCCGGCACGCTCCCACTCGTCTCCGGCGCCCTTGTCGCACCTGTCCAAGCAGTACGGCGGGATCTCAGCGCACGCGAACGTCTGCCGGGACGCCGGGGCGTTCGCCGGGCCGCTCGGCGGGCACTAGCCCGTCTCGGGCCCGGTCAGATCACTGGCGGACGGCCGGCCTTGGTGAGCCGCCAGACCGTGCCTAGCGAGATCGGCTGGCGCTTCCCCGGGTCTGTGCGCCAGCCTTCGGCGAAGCCGCTGAACCAGGCTTTGAGCGCGCCGGCGGAGCGTTCCCTGAGCACGGTGAGAGCCATCCAGTCAGCTAGGTAGATGGCGGCGAACGGCCAGGGCAGGTTGCGGCGGGCGAGCCAGACCCGGTTTCGCGCCTCGATCCGGTACCAGAACGAGTGCCTGGCGTTGCTGACCGGCGGATGGCACATGGTCGCGGCCGCGTCGTACTCAATCCGGTAGCCCGCGGCCATCAGCCGCCAGGCCAGGTCAGTCTCCTCGTGTGCGTAGAAGAACCGGTCGGGCAGCCCACCGGCCTCGCCGAACGCCGACCGGCGGATGGCGCAGGCGCCGCCGGAGAACGTGGTGACCACCGAGGAACGGCCGGGATCGCCGACTCTGAGCCTGGGCACGTAGTGACGCGGGCCGGCGCCGCCGTCTGGGTCGAGTACACGGAAGGACAGCACTGCCAGCGCCGGATCGGCGGCGAACCGCTCGGTCAGGTGCTCGCCGAGCGCGGCAGGCTCCGGGTACCAGCCGTCGTCGTCGAGGAACAGCACCACGTCGCCTGAGCTGGCGCGCGCTCCGGCGTTGCGACCTCCGGTTACGCCCTCGTTCTCGGCGAGCTTGAGTCCTGTGCAGCCGCTGTCCGGCGGAAGCGGCGGCGGGTCGGTGCCGTTGCCCACGACGATCAGCTCGGCCCCGGCCGCGCGCAGCGGCCCGGTGGACTCGATTGCCCTGGTGACCTCGTCGGGCCGGTTGCCCATGGTCAGGATCACGATCGACAGCTTCGGTGCTGCCTGCGGGGAGACCATCCCCCGCACCCCCTGCGCCTTCGGCCTAGTCAACGCAGCCGCCTCGACGCCATCACGGCCACCAGGTGAGCCACGACCATGAGAGCGGCGATGACCAGGCAGGCGAGGATCAGGACGCGGGTGGCGGTCAGGCCGCCGCGTACCTCATCGATGATCGCCGCGATGAGGGTGAGGACGGACAGTTCGACCGCCTGGGTGATCCGGTGAAGCCGCAGCACGCTGGCGAGCTTGCGGGCCAGCGCCAGACCCGAGCTGGTCGGGGCGAGCGCGCCGTCGCCGTGGCTGGCGGGCAGGCCTTGCTTGGCCCTGGCCACGATCACGTTATCGGTCTCGGCCTTGACGATCATGGCCAGCAGCGCTGCCGCCAGCCCGGCGGTGACGTAACTGCCCGAGGTGGTCAGGTGACCCTGGGCGCGGAACCCGAGCCCGACCAGCAGCGCGCTCTCCCCCAGGTAGTGACCGACCAGGTCGAGGTAGATGCCGCCCGCCGAGGTCCGGCCCGACCACCGGGCCAGCTCGCCGTCCGAGCAGTCGAAGAGCAGGTAGCCCTGGATCAGCACCGCGCCGATGATGGCGGTGAGCAGCCCGCCGAACGCGATCACGATCCCGGCCGCGATCCCGCAGGTGATGTAGGCGAGCGTGACCGCGTTGGGCGACCAGCCGAGCCGGGCGAACACCCAGGTGGCGTACGGCGAGAACTTGCGCATGTAGAGCCGGCCGAGCCAGTGTTCGTCGTTCAGCCGTTCCAGTACCGCCTGCGGCTGGCCCTTGGATCGCAGCTCAGCCAGCGATGGCGCTGACATAGTCCTCCACTCGGCGTGCGACCTGGGCCGGCGACATCGCGAGTCGTTCAAGGATCGTGTACCGGCCCGGGCGGGTCTGCGGCGCGCGGATAACCGCGTTGCTGAATTGATCGGCGGACAGGCCAACCTCCTTGGGATGCCTGGGCAGGCCATGCCGCTGCAGGCAAGACGACAGGGCCGCGAACTGCTCGGAATCGTCTCGCAGGTAGCCGCAGAACAGCGCGCCGATTCCGGCGAGCTCGCCATGGCTGGCGGTGCCCGGGTAGAGCTGGTTGATCGCGTGCATGATCTCGTGGTCACCGCCACTGGCCGGCCGGCTGGATCCGGCTACCGCCATGGCCATGCCAGACAGGATCAGCGCCTCGGCCAGCACGGTGAGGAACTTATCTGAGCTGGCCGGTCCCGGCTGGTTGAGCACGGCGTGGGCGGCTGACCTGGCCATCGCGACGGCCAGCCCGTCTACGGGTTCGCCCGTGTCCTTGGCTGAGAGTTCCCAGTCGGCGATCGCGGACAGGTTGCTGATCACGTCCCCGATGCCCGCCGTCGACAGGCCCCTGGGCGCGCGACGCACCCGGTCGAGATCGACGACCACGGCGACCGGCGGCACCACGCCGTAGGAGCCGTTACCTGACTCGTGGGTCAGCGTGCTGATCGGCGAGGCGATGCCGTCATGGGCCAGGCTGGTCGCGACCGAGACCATCGGGATGCCGGCCATGTGCGCGGCGAACTTGGTCACGTCGATGGTCTTGCCGCCGCCGATCCCGGCGACCGCCTCGTAGCTGCCGGCCCGCAGCTCCTTGCCGAGCGCGACCGCCGCCTCGTGGCTGCCGTCGGGGATCAGGAACAGCTCGGCCGCACCGATGTTCAGCTCGGTCGCGATCGCTTCGCCCTGACCGGGCCCGACAGCGATCGCCACCCGGCCCTCAAGCGCGATCCGGCGGTCGGCGAGCAGCGTGCCGAGACCGCTGATCGCGCCGGAGCGGACATCGATAGCCAGCGGCGCCGCGAGCATCCGGGCCAAGAGCGGCATGACGCGAGACTAGCAGCGCGTTCTGCGGACTCCGTCCGCATGACGCGCTGCGGTGTTTGCCTAACATCGGGGGGCGATCGACCTGGCCCGCTCGAGATCAGCGTGGTTGTCGACCTCAACCCAGTCGACGACGCCGATCGGAGCGGCGAGCACCGCGCCTCCTCGCCGGGCGAACTCGGCGAACCCGTCCTCGTAATACAGATGGGGGTCGCGCCGCCAGGTGCTCTCCAGCGCGTCCGCGAGGCCAGCCGCGGCCGAGGGCTCGATCAGCGTGACGCCCATGTACTCACCGTGCGCCAGCGCCGGGTCCATCAGCTTGGTGATAGCGGTCAGCTGCCCGGCCAGGTCGAGGGTGACCTTCATCTCCTCATCGGCCAACTGCTTGACGTCGTCGACCGCGATCACGAGCCGTCCGGGCGGAGGCGCGGGCGTGGGGTGACCGGCGATCCGGCTGAGTACCGATTTCTCGACGCTGATCGGGTGCACGGTGTCGCCGTTGACGAGCAGGACGCCCCGGCCGAAGTACTCTCGGGCCAGCCAGAGCGAGTAGGCGTTGTTCCACTCCTGCGCCCGGTCGTTGTGCACGAGCATGATCTCGACGCCGTGGGTGGCTTCGAGCGCTGCTGCCCGGTCCGCGATCGCATGCGCGGCGAAGCCGACGACGATCACGACCTCGGATGCGCCCGCGGCGGCCAGGTTGCGCAGGACGATGTCGAGGATCGTGGTGTCACCAGCGACGGTCAGCAGGGCCTTGGGGAGCGCGTCGGTGTCGGGGCGAAGCCGCCCGCCTGTGCCAGCGGCTAGCACCATTCCGATCACTGATGCTGGTCCTCTCCTAGTTTCAGGTAGCGAAGTTCCAGATAGCGGGTGAGCGCATTCCGGCCAATCAGTGCGGCCAGGCACGCTGAGAGCCCAAGGTACCCGAAGGTCGTGAGACCGAACATGCCCGCCACAGCGATGAAGGCGACCCGCCCTTCCCAGCCAATCCAGTGCATCCCCTGCGGCTGTTTCCTCGCGATGATCTGCTTGATCCGTTGCTTGCGGCTGGCCAGAACGGGTGCAGGTCCGGCTGTTCCTGCCGCCGCTCGGGCCGGATTTTGCCGAGCTGCCGGGCTGACCGGATCGTTGAGACCCGCTACCAGGCCCGCGTACCAGATCGCCGTCATCGAGCAGGCGGCGAACACCACCGGATCCGGCACCGAGCGCGCCAGCCCGAACGCGGCCAGGAAGCTGAATTGCCCGAAGCACAGCACGACCGGCACCAGCCAGTCGAGCCGGCCGTCGTGGGGGTGACTGGAGCCCGGGGCAGCCAGCAGCAGCACGACGATCGGCGTGAACGCGACCACACCTGGCAACTGCCGCATCCCAACCCAGGCGAGCAGCAAGATGGCGGTCAGGCCCGCGATGGCGGGCGGCAGCGGCATCAGGTTCCCGAGCAGCCAGCGCCCGGTCCACCGCGCGAGCGCGCCATCATCCCGGCAGGCCAGCACGACATCCTGGCCTACCGCCGCGGCGGCGAGGACCGTCTTGGGTGAGGCACCGGCTACGGCGGCCGAGGCTGCGCGCCAGCCCCGAGCGGCCCTGATGATGCTGCGGATCAGCGACAGCACGCAGATGATCAGCACGGCGAACAGCGCCATCCGGGGACTGTAAGCAACCAGCAGCAACGCGGCCAGCAGCACCCGGGCCCCAGCCGGCACGGTCAGCACGGCGCCGATCTTGCTGAGCGCCGCGGGCGCCTGCGCCGCGGGCGCCTGCGCCGGGAAGCCACCCGGGGTTGGGCCGACCCCATTCGTCCCGCCCGCTATCAGCCCACCTGGCGCCACCCCGTCGGCCGTCGGCCCACGTGACGGCATCCCGCCAGGTGTCGCCGCCAGGGCAGCCCTGAGCGAGCGGGCCGACACGGCGCGGCTGCAGGTCTGGGCGATGTCGGCGGCGCAGACGAAGATGACAACGACGATGGCGAACGTCCAGGTGCCGCTCCAGCCGTCGGTCACCGCGCCCGCCGCGATCCCGCCGTAGATCGCGCACTCGGCCGCCCGGGTGCACACGGCGGCAATCCAGGCGAACTTCCGCACGGACTCCGCTGGTGAAGCTGTCCCGGCCGCAGGCGCCGTCCCGCCGACCGGCGCGGTCCGGGCCGAATCGGCGATGCTTGCAGCCTGTGCCGTACTTACCGCTCCCGCTGGCCCGGCGGCCTCCGCTGGCCCTGCGGCCTCCGCTGGCCCTGCGGCTTCCGCTGGCCCGGCAGCCTCCGCTGGCCCGGCCGCAGGCGCCGTCCGTGCCGATTCGGCCGTACCTGCCGCCTGCGCTGACGCGGCCGTCCCGGGTAGGGCTTCCGCTTCAGTTAGGGCTTCCGGCTCGGCTGGCGTGGCTGTCTGATCTGGCGCTGCCGCCTGCGTCGACGCTGCCGCCTGCGCGGGCGACGCGCCGGCGGCGGCTTGGCCTCGGCGGAATGGCGGCGCCGTTGGCCAGCGCCGGTCGGCGGTCCGCTCGGGTCGGTCGGCGGTTGGCTCTGGGTGGTCGGGCGTCCAGTTATAGCCGGGGAGGACCAGCCAGTCGGTGTGCCCTGGAGCGGCGGTGATGGCCAGTCGGGTCCGCTTCGGCGCCCGGCCGCCCGCGCCGGTTCTCGCGCCCGCGCCGGTGCCCGCGCCCGTGCCGGTTCTCGCGCCCGCCTTGGCCGCGGCGCGGTCGCGTTGCGCGGTGGCGACCGCCAGTTGCCGCGCGCAGACCCGCGCGAGCGCCCAGACGGCCACCGCGAGCAGCCCTCGGAAGTTATCGCCCGACGCACCGCCGCTGAACCAGGCCGCGGCGCACCCAGCCGCCAGCACCGCGATGCCGGTCACCGAGTTGGGCGCGACGGGCCGTTCGGCCGCCCAGCTGAGCAAGCGTTCCGACCAGGTCCGACCCGCTCGCGTCAGTTTGATCACCAAGTCGCCGACTTGGCGGGCTGTCCGCGCGCCACTGTCAGAAAGATCGGCGAGATTCTTTGACACCCGCAGCGGCCGGGTGAAATCGGTGATCGGCCGCCCAGCGAATTGGGGGAATCGTCTGGTCGCACCCAACGACTCGGCGGCCAACGACTCAGTAGACAACGACTCAGTAGCCAACGGTTCGGTAGCCGCGGCGAGATCGCCAGAATCGCCGGTGCCGGCCTCGTTGACCTGCGGCCGGGTGACGACACTGGTGACCGCGGTCTCGCCGGCAGCGCGCCTTGATCCAGGAAAGATCATGGCCTCCCGCCATGGCAATTTGGCGTACTACCA
The DNA here is from genome assembly GCA_036501205.1 of Streptosporangiaceae bacterium. Taxonomy (GTDB): domain Bacteria; phylum Actinomycetota; class Actinomycetes; order Streptosporangiales; family Streptosporangiaceae; genus Chersky-822. Next base: position 36,310 of record DASYAT010000091.1, read on the forward strand.
ATCACAATCGATCAATTACCCAGGGTACTAGTGAGGGGCGCGGTTCCAATGCGTCGGGAAAACCCGGCGCGTCTTGCGCAACGAGGATCTGTCACGCACTCCGCCGTTCCCCACTGGATTAGCCCTCACCTAGCCAAATTGCGAGCCGATCTACAACAGCAACGAGCCGCCGCTGTTGTGACCCGCTAGAGCCCTCCAACATCGGTGGCCCGCCGACGTTGTGATTTCAGCACCTGCGAGTCAGCGCTGTTGTCGCTCAGGGCCGAGTTGCAACGGCGCTGGGTCATCGATGTCGTTCCGACCACAGGCGCCTTCGCAGGGTTTGGCGCCAGGCCCCGCGCTAGCGAACCCCGACGCGGCGAATTGCCCACCCCCACCTCCGGCCCCGGCAGGCCCCAACGCGGCGTGATCCTGCTGGGGCCGGAGCGGTCTGCATGATCTGGCCGGCTCAGGGCCGGCTCGGGAGTTGGGTTAGAGAGATGAATCTGCGACATTTGCGGTTACGGGAATGGCTAGCAACCAGATGAATGCGCATATTCACACCCTGGATTCCAGATGAATATGCGGATTCATCCGGAGCGGGCTGGTGATCGCTGAGCGCGGATCTGCGGTGCATGGGGTTGTCGATGATTGAGTGACTGAAGTGACCGGGTCGTCGCGAGCATGGCTGACGGGACGGGGCCAAATCGCGGGCGTGACTGACGGGACGGGCCAAATCGAGCCTCGAAGGTAACCCGGCCGTGGCTGGGCTCCGTTCGGCTCAGCCCGGATCAGCCCGGATCGGCCCGGCAGTCATTGACAGCCCGCGCACTAGCCTGCGCCAATGCGCCGCTTCTTCGGCTCGAGCCGAAGAAGCGGTCGGTCCATGTTGTTCGTTCTGCCGACCGAGGACTCGGCGGCCGCGTGGTCTAGTTCGGGTGGCTCGATAGGGTCCGATCATGCGGACGGTCGCGGTGGTGCTCGCGGGGGGTTCCGGGCTACGGCTCGGCGGGGAGCTGCCTAAGCAGCTGCAGCTGCTGGCCGGCCGCACGTTGCTTGAGCACTCGGTTGCTGCCTTCGAGCAGGCTCCCGGTGTCGACGACATCGTCGTCGTGATGCCGGCCGCCTTCGTCGAGACGGCCGCGAGCATCCTGGGCAACAAGTACGGCAAGTTGCGGCGCATCATCCCCGGCGGCGCCGACCGCCCGGGATCAACCCGCAGCGCGATCGACCTGCTCAGCCAAGAGCCGTCCCCCGCGCTAGCCGAGCATGCGCTGGCTGACCCTGCACTGGCTGACCCCGCGCTGGCCGGGCCCGAGTGCAACGTGCTTTTTCATGATGCGGCTCGGCCGTTGGTTGATCAGCGGATTATCGCCGACTGCGTCGCCACGCTGGCCGAACACGAGGCGCTTGGAGTCGTGGTGCCGACAGCCGACACGATCGTGCAGCTAGCCGACGGGACGATGTTGTCGATTCCGCCGCGCGAGTCGCTTGGCCGGTGCCAGACGCCGCAGGGGTTCAGGCTGTCGGTGATACGGCTCGCCTATGAGCTGGCCGCGGTTGACCTGGAGGCCGGGACATTTACCGCAACGGATGACTGCGGGATGGTGCTGCGCTACCTGCCTGAGGTTCCTGTCAAGGCCGTGGCCGGCAGCGAGCGAAACTTGAAGATCACCTACCCGGGCGACCTTCGGGTAGCCGAGTCCCTGCTGCTCAGTCCCGGCTCTTAGGCCGACGGGGTCAGCCCGTCGGCCCACTTCAGTGGCGGCGGCTGGTAGTCGGCGATGAACTGCAGGAACTCATCGGCGGTCTTCACGACGCCCAGCCTGGCCAGGTACGCCTGGCTGATGTACCCGGCCGCCACCATCACGTTGAGCTGGGCGATCATCGGCTGGTAGAAGCCGTCGAAGTCACCGATCGCGACCGGCTTCGCGTGCAGGCCGATCTGGCCCCAGGTCCACACCTCGAACAGTTCCTCCAGCGTGCCCGCGCCGCCGGGGAGGGCGACGAAGGCGTCGGAGAGTTCGGCCATGCGGGCCTTGCGCGCGTGCATGCCGATCACGGTGTCGAGACGGGTCAAGCCCTCGTGCGCGATCTCGCGGTCGAACAGGTGCTCAGGGATCACGCCGAAGACCTCGCCGCCGGCGGTCAGGGCGGCGTCGGCGACGACTCCCATCAGGCCGACGCTCGCGCCGCCGTAGACGATGCCGACGCCAGCCTCGACCAGCCGGGTGGCGAACGCCGCCGCCGCCTCCCGATGGGCAGGCAGGCCAGCCGACGATCCGGTAAATACCGCTACTCTCATGCTGCCGCCGCTCTCCGAGCGCACACCGGCCCGACGCTCGCGGTCGACCAGGGAGCCCTGGCCACCGTCATACTGCCGCACCATTCCGGGCGGCGCCGGGGCTGGCGCCGGCGGTACGGCCACGGCTGCCAAGGCCAGGCACCAGGTGGCGGGGGCTGGTCAGGAAACCGATGCCCCAGCAGACGTGCATGGTCGCGAGTACCAGCGGCAGGGCCAGCAGCGACCTGGCCGGCAGGGCTTTCGCGGCACTAGCGGTCACGGCGAGCACGCCGAGCAGGTAGACCAGCGGGGCGGCGAAACCGGCGATGAGCACGAAGGGCCACAGGCCGCCGGCGCCGGCCGCGAGAGCCAGCAGGCCGGCTAGACCGGCCACCGCACCGACCAGCATCGCGCCGACTACGGCTGGCGGCGCGAGGTAGCGCAGGTTGATCGTGCCCGCGTGCATCCGGGCGACCACGTGCCGCCAGCGGCCGTAGTGGAAGTACTGCGACGCGAGCGCGCCGAGAGTCGCCCTCGGCCGGTAGCTGACTCTCATCTCCGGCTGGAACCAGATCAGGCCCCCCGCCGCCCTGATCCGGTGATTCAGCTCCCAGTCTTCGGCGCGCAGGTAGCTCTCGTCCCAGCCACCGACGCCGTCGAGCGCCGACCGCCGGTAGGTGCCGAGGTAGACAGACTCGGCCGGACCCGGCTGGCCGCCGGTGTGGTATTTGGCCGAACCGACCCCGGCCGGCGAGGTCATCGCCCAGGCGACCGCGCGCTGGAACGGGGTGACCCCCTGCGCCGCCATGATGCCGCCGACATTGACGGCGCCGGTCTCTTCCAGAGTCCGAACGGCGGTCGCAATATAGCCAGGCGGCAGCAGCGCGTGCCCGTCCACCCGGACGAGGACGTCGTGCTTCGCCGCGCCGATCGCCGCGTTCAGGGCGCTCGGGATCTGCCCCGAGGGGTTCGCCACGACGGTAACCCGGGAATCAGCCCCCGCCAATTTTTCTGCTATCGCAAGGGTTTTATCTTTTGACGGTCCGACAGCCAGGACTAGCTCAAGCGGGCCGGCGTAGTCCTGGCTCAGCACCGAACTAACCGATTCCGCGAGATGCCGTTCCTCGTTCCTGACCGGCATGATCACTGACACAGGCAGCACGACCGTCACGGTACCGCATGCGGATTACCCGGTTGCGTCCTCCAGCATCTCGGTGACCAGAGCGGCGATTGGGGAGCGTTCTGACCGGACGAGGGTGACGTGGGCGAACAGCGGGTGGCCCTTGAGCTTCTCGATCACCGCGACGACGCCGTCGTGCCGGCCGACCCGCAGGTTGTCGCGCTGGGCGATGTCGTGGGTGAGCACGACCCGCGAGCCGGCACCGATCCGCGACAGCACGGTGAGCAGGACGCCGCGCTCCAGCGACTGGGCCTCGTCCACGATCACGAAAGAATCGTGCAGCGACCGCCCCCTGATGTGGGTGAGCGGCAGGACCTCGAGCATGTCCCTGGCCACCACTTCGTCGATCACGTCTGGGGTCGTGACCGCACCGAGGGTGTCGAAGACCGCCTGGGCCCACGGGTTCATCTTGTCGGCCTCCGAGCCCGGCAGGTAGCCGAGCTCCTGGCCGCCGACCGGATACAACGGGCGGAAGACGACGACCTTGCGGTGCTGGCGGCGTTCTAGCACGGCTTCGAGTCCGGCGCACAGCGCGAGCGCGGACTTGCCGGTACCGGCCCGGCCGCCGAGGGAGACGATGCCGATCTCGGTGTCCTGCAGCAGATCCAGGGCTATCCGCTGCTCGGCACTGCGGCCTCGCAGCCCGAAAACATCACGGTCGCATCGCACTAGCCTGACGCTTTTATCTGGCTGAACGCGGGCGAGCGCGCTGCTAGATCCTGCGCAGGAAGAAAACATTACGAGCCCGGTGTGGCACGGCAGCTCGGCCGCGGGCGCGTACTCGATCGAGCCTTCCGAGTAGAGCTGGTCGAGCTCGGCTGACGTGACCTCGAACTCCCGCATTCCGGTCCAGCCGGACTCCGGCGGCAGCTCAGCGCGGTACTCCTGCGCCTGCAGGCCGATCGCTGCGGCCTTGATCCGCAGCGGCAGGTCCTTGCTGACCAGGACGACGCTCTCGCCCTCTGAGGCCAGGCTGCGGGCGACCGAGAGGATCCTGGTGTCGTTGTCGCCGAGCCTGAATCCTGCGGGCAGGACGGCCGGATCGGTGTGGTTCAGCTCGACGATGACGGTGCCGCCGTAGTCGCCGATCGGCAGGTCGGCGTCCAGACGGCCGTACTCGACTCGCAGATCATCGAGGTGGCGCAACGCAGCTCGGGCGAAGAAGCCAAGTTCGGGATGGTTCCGCTTGGCTTCCAGCTCGGTGACAACTACTAGCGGAAGCACGACTCGGTGCTCGGCGAACCTGCTGATCGCGCTGGGATCGGCGAGCAGGACGCTGGTGTCGAGCACGTAGGTGCGGCGGTCGGAAACCGGATTCGAAGCGATGGCTGACCCCTTAGTGCCGGTGCCGGTGCTGGCCTTGCTGGCCGAGGTGGCCGCACGGGCCCTCGTCGGCTTACCGGTCGCCGAGGTGCTGGGAGTTCGCTTGGTCCGGGGGCTCTTGGGCTGTGGCTGTGAGCCAGCAGAGCTTGCTGCCGCCGCGTCGTGATTGCTGGTAGTGTTCAGGCCCGCTGCTGCACGGGCTGCTGCGGAAGTGGCCACTCAGTCTCCAATGATCGCCTGGCGGCACCCTTAGGCGCGAAGGTCTCAGGCACAAAGGTGTCGCATGGACCGGGGCCGGCCAGCGCGGGCCGGGCGCCGGCCCATCGCTCATCTCACCTGCTACGCAGGCGCGGAGCTCGAGAATTCTCGAGGGCCTTCCCGTCGGGCGGCGTGTCACCGCCTACCAAATTTGAAGGTACCCGCGCAGGGCACTAGACGGAAGTAGTGGCACACCCTGAACCTGACCTGGTGTGCGTAGTTCATCAGGTGTTTATCGCAATATAACGTGAAATTATTAGGACCCAGGTGGCCTTCAACTGGGCAAACACGAAGTGATCTCTGAGGTAACGCTAAGGTCGCGGGGCCGAGAAGAGGCTCTGAAGCCGATGCGGCCAGCGCGGGCGGGGGTCCCAGGCGCGTGGGGGGCGCCCTGCTGTCGTCCCAGCAACAGCAGGGCGCCCCCCACGCGGTTCACTGCGGTGCCCGGCCCGGCTTTCAAGATCATCCGCAGTCTCGCGGGCGCGGGCTAGGCCGGCTTCTGGTTGCTTGGAGTCGCTGTTAGTTGCCGAAGCGGCGGTGGCGGCCGGCGTAGGAACGCAGGGCGCGCAGGAAGTCGACCTTCCTGAAGGCCGGCCAGTACGCGTCGCAGAAGTAGAACTCGGAGTGGGCGCTCTGCCAGAGCAGGAAGCCACCGAGGCGCTGCTCCCCCGAGGTCCTGATTACCAGGTCGGGGTCCGGCTGGCCGGCCGTGTAGAGGTGCTCGGCGATGTGGTCCACGTCCAGGACCTCGGCCAGTTCCTCGATCGTGGTACCCCTGCTGGCGTGCTCGGTCAGCAGGGAGCGGACCGCGTCGGCGATCTCGCGGCGGCCGCCGTAGCCGACGGCGACGTTGACTTGCACGCCTGGGTAGTTCGCGGTCGCGTCGTCGGCGTCCTTGAGTACGTTGGCGAGTTCGGCGGGCAGCAGGTCAAGCGCGCCGACTGGCTTGACGCGCCAGTTCTGGGCGACCAGCTCGCGCACCGTGTCCTCGATGATGCCGAGCAGCGGCTCGATCTCCGACTCCGGTCTTGACACCAGGTTGTCGGTGGACAGCAGCCACAAGGTGACGACCTCGACTCCGGCGTCCCGGCACCAGCCGAGCAATTCGAAGATCTTGTCGGCGCCCTTGCGATGGCCCTTGCTGACATCCATCAGGCCGGCTGATCTGGCCCATCGACGGTTACCGTCGCACATCACCCCGACATGCCTGGGCACTTTAGATCGAGAGAGGGATGCGCCGAGCCGTAGCTCGTAGAGCCGGTAGAAGGGCGGGTATACAAGATCGCGCAGACCCATCCGGCACCCTTTCTCGCTGCGGCCTAGCCGACCAACTCGGTCGCTCTAGCCGTTTCGTTGTCCGCCGCAGCCATCGTGAACTGGTGCGCTGACCGCCCGCGCGCCTTTGATCTTGGTAGGACCGTATCTCACCGCTGCCGGGAAAATCGCCACGTTCTACCAGCCCGCAAGGTGAATTGCTCGGTTCGTCCGAGGTTCGTCCGAGGTTCGCCAGGCCAGTCACGACAGAAACAGCTACCGCTACAGCAACGAGCTATCTATGCAGACTAGTTCCCATGACCGGGCCGGGACGAGACTGGGCTCTGGAACAGGGGCGGAGAACCCGCGCAATGCGTTATGCCTAAATCGGATTTTAATGCGAGACGGGGCGGACACGGTGAGTACCGCGCCCGCCCCGACCGATGAGTTCGCGGCTAGCCGATGGACTTGACGATGGCCTCGTCCAGGCCCGGGAAGGACGCGAGGTACTCCCGGCGCTCCTTTTTGAGCCTGGTTACCAGCGCGTCATACTCGGATTGCCTGCCCTGGCGGGCGTATAGCTGCTTCGGCTGCAGGATCTCGATGTCGTCGACGCCAGGCAGCGAGGAGGCGATCTCGTAGCCGAAGTCCTCGTCGGACTGCCACTCGATCGAGTCCTCGACGATCGCCTGGACGATCGCGGACGAGTAAGGAATCGTGACCTTCTTGGAAGTCGCGTCGTCCTTGCCGCCGACCCGGCCGGTGTTCAGGACGTACACCTTGAGTTCGTGACTGTCGAGCAGCTCGAGCATGCGGTTGCCCATGTCGGCCATGTTGCGCGGGAAGAACGGGTTGGTGCCGGGGACCCGCAGGAACTTGCCTTCCTCGTCCTTGCCGCCTGCCGAGGTGCCTGTGGTCTCGCCGAGCATGAAGTAGGCGGCGGCCTGAGCGCGGTCCAGCCTCGCGACGCCGGGCACGATGTTCTCGTTCCGGTTCAGGATCAGCAGGAACTCGGCCAGGGGCACATCGTTGCCGTCCCACGGGTGCACGTAGGAGAACGGCCAGGTCGTCCGGCCGTTCTTGGTGTAGGAGGTGTCGAAGAAGTCGACCTTGCCCTCGGCGTCGACGGAGACGTTCTCCAGGTAGGCGTCCGGCTTGGTGGTGGCGCTGTAGATCGCGGGCTCGTAGCGCGGGTCCAGGCCGAAGGTCTTGGCGAAGCAGCCGTTCTCCGTGGTGTAGACCTTGCCGCCCGGCATCAACGCGACGAAGTCGTCCTGGGCAGGCTTGCTGTCCAGCTGGGTGGTGAAGGTCGTGGTGGTCTTGCCGGTGCCGGACAGGCCGACGATGAGGATGGCGGTGGGGTCCCCGTCGCGCGGCATGACCTTGCAGCCGGCGTGCAGCGACAGGCCGCCGCGGTTGTAGACGATGTTGTTCCACATCCGCAGGCCGCCCTTCTTCGACTCACCGAAGTAGTCGGAGTTGAGCACGCGGGTGATGTTGTCACGCAGGTCGACGGCGATCACGCGGTCGTCCGGGTAGCCGGGAGCGGCCAGGTTGGGCGTGTAGATCACGGTGGTGTCCGGGTCCCAGGCGGCCGGGTCGTAGTCCTCGCCCACCGGGTAGTAGAGCTGCTTTTGCATGCCGGCCACGTTGGCGTTGGCGGCCTCCATGATCAGGCGGGCCCTGGTGCGGAATTCGGGGTCAGAACCGATGTAGCCGTCCACTGCGACCATGTGCTCGCCGGCGATATAGGCGTCTTGCTCGGCCGAGATGCGGTCGTATTCTTCCCGAGTGATGGTCTGATTGGTGGCATTGGTCGAATCTGCCACTACATAGGTCGACCGAGTGCTCCGGGAATCCACTCTGGCCTTGACCACGACGTTGTCGAACTCGGTTACCGATGCGTTGGGCATCTTCTCAGTCAACTCGCGGAGCCGCTCCGCGGTCGGATTGAACTCCACCAACGCGGCCCTCACCTCATACACCACGACTGCTCCTCCTCGATGGCGCCTGCGCCGAACGCTCCGCTGTGCGGCTAGCTGTGGGGCTAGCTGCGGAATATGCAGTCCAGGCAGCACAAAGGGGGCCCGGACTCGCGGGATCGATTTGGGGAGTGTACCCCGGACGTCCTGCGATCAAATATCCCGCCCACCTGGCAAACCGCTGCCGGCAGTGTGATTCCGGACACCTTGACAAGCGCGATCGCGGGGGCGCGACCGCTGAGCGAGGCTAACTACCCGGGGGCTGCTGACCGAAACGCAGCCGGCCGGAAGCGCGCTGTGACGCTTCCGGCCGGCTGTAACCAATTGGCGGCCAATCGGCGGGACCTGGCGGCGGGCGGGGCCTTGCGGCGGGCGGGGCCTGGCGGCGGCCAGCCAGGTCTGGGCTTCAGGCCGAGGAGCGCGGGCCTTCAGCGCGTACCTGCTCGACCTGTTCGAGCGCGGACCGCAGGTCAGCCAGCCAGGCGTCCTCGTGCTCGCCCACCAGCCGAACGCACCAGGCCAGGGCATCACTGCGGCTCCTGGCCACCCCGGCGTCCACCAGCGTGTCCAGCACCAGCCGCTCGGCCTGCCTGAGCCTGGTCATGACCGGCACCGAGAACGTCGTGTACATGACCATCCGGTCGCCAGAGTCGCCTGAGCGCACGCCCCAGGAGACCTTCCGGCCGAATGTGTGCTCGGCCTCATGCGCGATCTCGATCCGCTGCTGCCTGGTGTCTTCACGGAACCTGCGGCTCCGGCCGTCCCAGGCGGCCGCCTGCTCGCCCTCTGACGCGTCATCAGCGGCCTGGGGCGCCGCGATCGGTATGACGACCGTAATCTCCTCACGGTCCAGCTTGACCTCAAGCGTGCCGTCCAGCCATTCGCTGGGCATCCGCCCGGTAAACCAGCCCCGGAGTCGCTCGGCCGCCGAAGCCTGCTCGTTGCTTGCACTCGCCTTAGCAGCGTTCACATCATCTGTACTCATGTAATCATGATTACACAACAGCTGGCGGGCAGGCAAGAGCCGGGCAGGCAAGAGCCGAAGAGCGTGCAAGGGGGTGCGCGTGGTTGTGCTGAGCTGGAACTGGTTAGCCGGCCGCGTTGCCCGCGACTTCGGAGGCGACCTTCGGGAAGATCCGGATCGCGCCGGCGAAACCGGCACCGAAGTCGGCCTTCACGATCTCCACGTCCATGCCAGGCTCAGGCGCCTGAAGCATCATGCCGTTGCCGACGTAGATCGCCACGTGCGAGATGTAACTCGGGGCCGTCGGGTCGGTGTGGTAGAAGAGCAGGTCGCCCGGCTGGAGCTGGGTGAGCTTCAGCAACGGGCCCGTCCTGGCCTGGTCGGCCGCGACCCTGGGCATGACCACGCCGGCTTGCCGCAGCGACCATTGCACCAGCCCTGAGCAGTCGAACACCTTCGGGCCGTCACCGCCCCAGACATAGGGCATGCCGATCCGGCTCATCGCGGCGGTCAGGAACTTGGTGAGCTGCGCCGACGAGAGGCCGGCGCCCTGGTTCGTGGTGATGAACTCGCCCGCCGAGCCGGTGGTGACCGAGGTCTGGCCGGAGATGATCTGCGTGACCAGCGCGGCCACCGACGCCTGCTCGGGCAGCAACTTCTTGATCTTGCTCATCAGGACGTCGAGCCTGGTGTTCGGGGCGCTGATGATGATGGCGTTCGCCGATGGCAATCCGAGGGTCTTGGCGACGCCCGATGACACCACCGCGTCGACCCCGCCGATGCCGACCGTACCGAAACCGGCCACCGGCAGCTTCATCGTGCGCGCCCCGATGACCTTGACCGGCTTGTTCAGCGACATCCGGTCCTGGCTGCCCATCGTGTAGGAGATCGCCATTCCGCCGGCCGCGATGTTGTTCCACAGCGTCGCCGACCCGGCCGTCGGCTTGGCGGCGAACGGGCGGAACGCGGTCGGGTCCACTCCGAGCACATTCACGTACACGCCGTTCACCTTGATCCGGCCCGCGTCGACCGGAACGGCGGCTGCCACCCCGGCCAGCTCGCGAATGCGGCGGACGGCCTTGGCCGGCAGCGAGGTCTGATCGACGACGAGCAGGTCGGCGGGCAGCAGCTTGATCTGCTTGGAGCCCGACTTGCCCTTGTCCCCGCGCGCTGCGGGCAGGGGCTTGGCCTTGACGGTCAGGGTTCCGTGAGTCGCCTGGTTAGCCGCGTACGGCCAGGGGTCAGCGACCCCGTGCGCGATACCTGGAATGTCTCCGACGCTGCCGCTGATACCGGTCCCCCGGTGCGCGGACCGCGCCGATTTAGTGGCCAGACGGTGCCCGCCGAGCGTGAGCTGCGATCGCGTATGCCTGAACAACCCGGTCATCACCAGGCAAAGCGCGAGAGCGAAGGCGATTACGGGGAGTAGCCGACGCGCGATGGTGCGCAATCTCCGACCCTTCCGCTCGGGGGCGATTTCCAATCGCTACTGGGGATTATGCCCGTTCCGCGGGGCACGCGAAAGCCGTCCAGGTCCCAGTACCGACATTATTTCGTTACCAAGTTAGACGCGCAACGTAGCCAAAAGTTTCACGACTTCCGGCCGAACACTACGAGAAGATCTTGCCGCGGCGGGCCAGCGGCGGGCAAGAGGCCCAGCGTAAGGGCACTGCGGCGGCCTTCCCGACCGACCAGAAAATCGCGGCGCCGACCGGGCGGGACCGCGTTGGAAGGCCGCCAAGTAGCGCGGCCAAGGCTGCCTTCGGCGGCAGTCAATCTTGCACGTTTCAGCGGCCGGCGGCGGCGGCGGGGGTGCCGAGGGTGGCCAGCAACTCCTCGGGAGTAGTGACGGGGAGACGGCACGCAAAGTCACGGCAGACGTACGCGGCCGGCTGACCGTCGACCAGTCCGCGTCCGGCCAGCAGCGGAATCCCGTCGCCCGGTCCGATCGCGATCACCGCGCCTGGCGTGGCGCCGGACGCGGCGGCCACATGCAGCGCCGCCGTCCGCTCGTCTCCAGCCGGGCCGACGACCGCGATCTCAGCCGGCCCGGCCAGGAACGCCTCGGCCACCGCCAGGCCCCACCCGGCCGCCTGCGGATATTTCGGCGCGATCGCGCCGACGGCGCCCAGTGCGCCTTCGGCCGCCTCGCGATGCGGCGCCGACCCGGTCAGCGCCGAATAGCTGAGCAGGGCGCCGGCGATCGCGAACGTCCCCGACGGCGTGGGCCCGTCGGCCGGATCGGCCGGCCGGTAGATTAGCTGCTCGCTGTCGCTAGCCGTGTCGTAGAACCCGCCGGACTCGGACCTGAAGGCCGAAAGCGCGACGCCGAGCAGCTCCCCGGCCAGCCGCACCCAGCCCGCGTCCCCGTCCACCCCGGCCAGGGCCAGGAAGCCGGCCGCGACGCACGCGTAGTCCTCGAGCACGCCCGCGCTCGCCCCAGCCACCCCGTCCCGCGAGGTCCTGACGAGCCGCCCGCCGTCCGCCAGGTGCACCCGGGCGAGCAGCGAAGCCGCCCGCTGCGCCGCCTCGATGTAGTCAGCGCGCCCGAACAGCAGCCCGGTCTCAGCCAGCGCACTGATCGCCAGCCCGTTCCAGGCCGCCACCACCTTGTCGTCCCGCCCGGGCCAGACCCGCTCGGCGCGCGCCGCCAGCAGCCGCGACCGAACCGCTGAGTAGCGCTCCCACCCGGCCGCATCCGCCGGGTCGGCGGGATCGGCGGGATCGGCAGGCAGCTGCAACACCGACCGGCCGTGCTCGAACGTCCCGCCCGGGGTGACGTTGAACAGCTCAGCCGCGAACTTCCCGTCCTCGGCACCGAGCACGTCCGCCAGCTCGCTCGGCGTCCACACGTAGAACGCGCCTTCGGCCCCGTCGCTGTCCGCATCCAGCGCGCTGGCGAAACCGCCGTCGGCGGTCGCCAGGTCCGCGATCATCCAGTCGCAGGTCTGCTCAGCCACGCGCCGAGCCAGCGCCCGCGCCCGGGCCCGATCCCGGGCCGGCTCCTGCTCAGCGCCCGCGGCGCCGGTATCGGCGCCGACGGCGGGGTCGGCGCCCGCGGCGCCGGCGCCGGCGGCGGGGTCGGCCCAGCCAAGCCGCCGCCACCAGTGCGCGTAGACCCGAGCCAACTGCGCGTTGTCGTACAGCATCTTCTCGAAGTGCGGCACCACCCAGTCCGCGTCCACGCTGTACCGGGCAAAGCCGCCGCCGAGCTGATCGTAGATACCGCCCCTGGCCATCGCCTGCGCCGTCCCCGCGACCATGGCGAGCGCCCGCTCCCCGACGGACCCGGTTTCGGCGCGCCCAGGCTCTGCCCGCTCAGACTCTGCGCGCTCGGGCTCTGCGCGCTCGGGCTCTGCCCGCTCAGATCGGCGCAGCAAGAACTCGAGCACCGTCGACGGCGGAAACTTGGGGGCGCCTCCATACCCGCCCCGCCGGGCGTCATACCGCCTTCCAAGCGCCCCGACCGCCGCGTCGCCCAGCTCACCCGCTGTGGCCAGCAACCCGTCCCCGCCGCCCGCCGAACCTCCGGCTGAACTGCGCGCCGAACCCCGCTCCGAGGTCTCCGCGAGCGCCGCCGCGATCTGCCGGGCCTGCCCGGTCACGTCGCCCCGGTGCTCGCTCCACGCCTCGGCGATAGCGACGACCAGCCGCCCGAAATGGTCACGCGGATAGTAGGTCCCGCAGTAGAACGGTTCCCGGTCCGGCGTCATGAACACGGTCATCGGCCAGCCGCCCTGGCCCGTCATCGCCTGCGTCGCGGTCATGTACACGGCATCGACGTCCGGCCGCTCCTCGCGGTCCACCTTGATCGACACGAGCCTGGAATTCATCAGCTCGGCCGTCGCCGTGTCCTCGAACGACTCGTGCGCCATCACATGGCACCAGTGGCAGGCCGAGTACCCGACCGACAGCAGCACGGGCACGTCCCGCCGCCGCGCTTCGGCGAACGCCTCGTCTCCCCACTGCCACCAGTCGACCGGGTTGTCCGCATGCTGAAGCAGGTAAGGACTCGTCGCGCCGCGCAGTCGTTCCGCCATAGCCCCATCTTCCGCCCCGGCCGGTCACCGACCGATGCCGACCTTCACGTTCGCCGCCACCGCGCGCCGCCGCACTACGCCTCGTCAGTGCAATGATCTTCAGCCGAAACGGCTTTGCGGTTGCCTATGACGAACGGCCTGAGGTGCTCAGCGCTGCTGCTACCGTGCGAGATGTGAGTATGCCCGAGCGTGCTACCGGAGGCGGTGCCGGCTTGGGTGGTGGGCGGGGGGCGAAGCGGGCGGGACCCCCCGAAGCCCCCCGTGGGCCGCACGGCACCAGGGTCAGGGGCACCCGGCAGGCCGAGGCGGTTGCCTCTGTGCTTGATCGCCTCTCCGGGTTCTCTAGCGCCCAGCAAATTCACGCCGAATTGCGCGACCGGGGTGAGCAGGTCGGCCTCACGACCGTGTACCGGCACCTTCAGGTGCTCAGCGAGACGGGCCGGATCGACGCGATCAGGGACTCGTCCGGCGAGATCCTGTACCGCCGCTGCCAGACCAACGCTCACCATCACCATCTGACCTGCCGGAAATGCGGCAAGAGCGTCGAGGTCGAAGGACGCGCGGTCGAGCACTGGGCCGAACAGGTCGCGAAGCAAGCCGGCTTCACCGAGGTCGGTCACACCGTGGAACTCTTCGGGCTGTGTCCAGATTGCGGGCCTGAATGACATGCAGAGGCAGGCTCGGATGCGCCGACCGGCCCGTCGGCGCATCCGCGACGAGGACTGCCGATCCTGAGCCAGTGACCGCCAGTCCATAGGCCGGCGTGACCTGGACCGCTCGCCCGGTGGCCGTACTCCCGACATAGGTCGCTTGAGTTGTGGTCCAGGCCAGCACGCCCTGGCCCATCGCCAGCGCACTGAACTCGGTCCCGGCCGAGAGTCGCAGGACCACGTGAGCTGGCTGGCCTGGATCAGGCGAGTAGTACAGCTCGTTAAGCCCGGGACTGAGATACGCCGTTCTCGTTCCGTCGGTGACCACGAAGTCGGTCCCGGCGACCGGCTGGAGCACGGCCGGCAGCGCAGTCACCCGCCTGTGAGCGACGCTGTACCCGTGCAACGTAGTCAGCGCCCCAGGCCGGTCAGATTCAGGCCAGACCAGCAGATCCCCGTCGAAGAACGGCGCCTGATCGTGCCCGTGCGCCACCACCCGCACTCGCCCGGTCGCCAGGTCAGCCAGCCTGATCTGGACCAGCCCGCCCGGCCCGTACCCCTGCGCCCACGCCGCGTAGTCCCCGCGGACCGCCGGCGCGTGCCAGGGACTCGGCCACGCCACCCCCGACCGCGACGCCAGCGAACCGCCGAGCCGCCGCACGACGCCGGCAGCCGAGTCCCAGGCGTACACAGTGAACCGGTCCAGGCTCTGCAGTGAATAGGTCTGCTCCCAGACCAGCCACCGCCCGCCCCAGGCGCCGTCAGCCTGATCAGTCCCTGGCGAGGAAAATCGCATGATCCGGTGCAGCGCCCCGGTCCGCAGGTCAACCGCCGCCACGCCAGAGAACCCTGGCGTCCAGGCCGACGCGTACCCGGTCCGCCCATCGCCCGACACCCCGAACGGCACCAATTCCTCACCGGTCGACCCAGGCACGGTCGCGTCCAGCGCCGCCGAAACCGCCCCGGCGGCCGACAGTCCGGCACAAGCAACTCTCAGCCCGGGGAAAGGCCGCGTCACCGGTGAGCTCGACCGATCAACCGGCGTGGCCGATGGCCCCTTGGTCCGCACCGGCGACGCGGCCTTCTGGGCACAGCCGCCCAGAAGGCCGGTGACAAGACCGGTGACAAGAAGAGCCGCGCTAAGGAGCCGCAGCCGGCTACCACACGTAGCCACGGGCCCCGAGTATGTAGACGATCGTCGAGGACGGCAGCGTCGAGTAGGCCGGCACCGAACTTCCCCAGGCGATGCTGGACGCGCCGTGCACCGAGTCCTCATACGCGGTGACCGCGCCCGACTTGGCGTACCCGCGAATGTCGAACCAGTGCATGACCTGCTGCCCGGCCGGATGGCCGACCAGATGCGGGCCGCCGGGCACCTCGTAGGCGTTACCGGCGAGCGGGACGCCGTTCCCGCGGTTCAGGTCGGTCAGCAGGTCCTTCTCATACCTGGTGATCTGCCCCTGAGTCGGCGACCACGGCAGCGCGACCGCGACGTATCTGGCCTTGTCCTGGTTCGCGTTGAGCACCTTGGCGACCGGATAGCCGTGCCGGTTGGACCAGTCGGTTCCCGAGGCGTTAGTGCCGAGTTGCCTGGCCGTAGCCTTCTGACTCAGCACGACGCCGACCTGAGCGAGCATCTCCGAGACCGTGGCCGGACCGCACCAGTAGTTCCTGGCCTGCGCCTCCTGAGTCGCGGCCAGGTACTTGGTGGCCGGCGGGCTGGCTTGCCTCAGGAACTCATCGGCCTGCGCCTGCTTGACCCGGTTGGCCAGCAGCATCGCCGCGCTCATCTTCGGCGCTGCCAGCCCGTGCTTGCCCTTGGGTTGGCAAACACCGGCCGCGCGGACTGCGGACGGCAGCCCGCAGCCCGCACTGCGAGGCTTGGACTTCACAGCAACCAGTGGCGCGGCCTGGGTCGCCGCGGTGCGCAGCGCCGTGGCCCTGACTGCTGCCAGGGCCACGGCGTGATGGGCGGCTTGCGCCGACGTGATTGAGGTGACGAGCGCGCCTATAGTTCCTACTCCGAGCGCCACCGCGATGACTGGTGACCTAAACCGAGCAGCCAGCATTTCCTCAGCCCCCTGACCGGCCCTGTAAAAGGCCGTTACAAATCGCCCCCGCGATTTCAGCTGACAGCCACCTGAATTAGGTAACCGCAGCCACTCTAGTCAAGAGGATAACCGACCAGTCAATGCCGGCTCAACGGCGCCGGCGACCGAAGGTATCCGCTGGACCGAACCCGGCCAGATGCAGCGCGAGCAGCGCAAGTCCGACGAAGGCCAGGCTCAGCGGAGCGAAGACGGAGTCGGTTGCGATATTGGCCGCGTTGAGGATAAATGCGATAGCGAATAGCACGGCGGCAATGATAGCGAACATGGTGATAGCTCCTTCTCGCAGCGGACGGACGCTACGGTCTAGATAATGACAACGGAGCCACATCTGCCCACGCTTTCTCGTTTCACACATCAATGCCAAACAGTGCCGTCAGCCTCAGATCCTGACGTTTGCCGACGCCTGCCCCGGGCAGTCCCGTCCCTGGCGAAGCGGCGCGTACTGGCTGGCCAGAGGGCTGTGCCCGCTCAGACCACGCTCGCCCAGGTTGTTGCCGGAATAGCGCTCATCGCAGGCCGGTCTTATCTAGTGTGGGCAGGGTGGCGCGGGAGCCTGCGGAGGTGTCAGCCAGGTGACTGACCAGCCAGAGCAGCTGGGTATCAGGCCGGCCGCGACCTATCGCGTCCAGTTCGGCCCTGAGTTTACTTTTGATGACGCCACGCGGGCGGCCGACTACCTGGCCAAACTCGGCGTCAGCCATCTGTACTGCTCCCCGTTCCTGCAGGCCGCCGGTGCCTCGGCCGGCTACGACGTCGTCGACCACTCCAGGCTCGATGACCGGCTTGGCGGTGAAGACGGCTACGCCCGGCTGACCGACAAGCTCAAGTCCCTGGGGATCGGCCAGATCGCCGACATCGTGCCCAACCACATGGCGCTCGCCGGGCGAGCTAACGCCTGGTGGTGGGATGTGCTCGAGAACGGCCCGGCCAGCCGGTACGCCGACTACTTCGACATCGACTGGGACCCGCCTGAGCGCAAGCTGACCGCGACCGTGCTGATGCCGATCCTCGGTGACCGCTACGGCCGGGTGCTCGAAGCCGGCGAGCTGCGGATCAGCCGCCAGGGCGGCTCGTTCATCGTGACCTACTACGACCACGTGGCCCCGCTGTCCCCGCGCACCCTCGACGACCTGCTGGCCAGCGCGGCTGACTCCGCTGCCCCGGCGCTCGCGGCAAGCACAGGAGACGAAACCGGGTCAGCGGAGCTGAAGAAGATCGCCGCCGAACTCGGCAACCTGCCGCACGCGATCCTGACCGACCAGGCCGCCGTGGCCGAGCGGCACGACGGCGCCGAGCGGCTGCGGGCCAGCCTGGCCGCGCTGTGCCAGGAGCACGCCGAGATCGCGGCCGCGATCGACGCCGAGGTCCAGGCCGTCAACGCCGACCCTGACCGGCTCGATGACCTGTTGCGGCGGCAGAACTACCGGCTGGCCTACTGGGGAACGGCCGCCGAGGAACTGTCCTACCGCCGGTTCTTCGATATCGACCAGCTGGCCGCGCTCCGGGTCGAGCGGGACGCCGTTTTCGATGACGTGCACCGGCTGCTGATCAAGCTGGTGACCGACGGCTCAGTCGACGGCCTGCGGATCGACCACGTGGACGGCCTCGCCGACCCTGAGGGCTACCTGACCAGGCTGCGCGCGGCGACCGGGCGCTCTTACCTCGTCGTGGAAAAGATCCTGGGTCCTGACGAGCAGCTTCCTGGTTCCTGGCCGGTGGCCGGCACCTCCGGCTACGGCTTCCTTAACCTGGTCAACAAGCTGTTCATCGACCCGGCCGGACATGACGAGATCCTCGCCGGCTACTCCCGCTTCACCGGCCAGGACACCGAGTTCGCCGAGATCGCCCACACCGCCAAGCTGGAGGTCATGTCCGAGGAGCTCGCGGCCGAGACCGAGCGGCTGACCGCGCTGCTCGCCGACATCTGCGAGCGGCACCGCCGCCAGCGCGACTACACGCGCAGGGAGCTTCGCGACTCGCTGCACGAAGTGCTCGCCGGCTTCGCGGTCTACCGCTGCTATCCGCGGCCTGGTCACGAGGTCACGCTGGCCGACCGGGCCAAGGTCGCGGCGGCGGTGACCGCCGCTCGCCAGCGCCGGCCCGACCTCGATCCCGAGTTGTTCGACTTCATCGGTGCGCTGCTGCTGCTCCGCTACGAGGGCGATCTCGAAACCAAGTTCGCGGTGCGGTTCAGCCAGCTCAGCGCGCCGGTGATGGCCAAGGGCGTCGAGGACACGGCGTTCTACCGCTACCAGCCGCTGATCAGCCTGAACGAGGTCGGCGGCGATCCGGCCCAGTTCGGCGGCTCGGTGCCAGACTTCCACGAGGCGATGACCTATTCGGCGCTGCACTGGCCGGACGCCATGCTGACCCTGTCCACCCACGACACCAAGCGCAGCGCGGACGTGCGGGCCAGGATCAGCGTGCTGTCCGAACTGCCGGCCGCCTGGGAGGCCGCGTTCAATGCCTGGGCCGAGCACAACGCCAAGCACAAGCGGCGGCTGGCCAGGCACGGGCGCGGCGGCTGGCCAGATCGCGGCGCCGAGCACTTGCTCTACCAAACGCTGGTCGGCGCCTGGCCGATCGAGCCCAGCCGGGTCAGGGAGTTCATGACCAAGGCGGTCAGGGAAGCCAAGCTGCACACCTCGTGGACCGAGCCGCAAGCCGACTACGAGAACGCGCTGGAGAAGTTCATCACGGCGGTCCTGGCCGACGAGGATTTCGTCACCGGCCTTGACCGGTTCCTGGCCGAGAACCGGATCGTGGCCAGAGGACGGCTGAACTCGCTGGCCCAGACCGCCCTGTTGCTAACCTGCCCCGGCGTGCCCGACCTCTACCAGGGCACCGAGGTCTGGAACCTGTCCCTGGTCGACCCGGACAACCGCAGGCTGATCAGCTTCGCCACCCAGTGGGCGCTGCTCGCCGATCTCGCCGACGCCGGCCCGGCGGCGGCGCTTGCCCGCGACGACGCTGGCGGCCCCAAGATCTGGCTGGTCTCCAAGCTGCTCGCGCACCGGCGGTCCTTCCCGCAGGTCTACGACCGGGCCTCGGGCTATGAGCCGCTTGAAGTGACGGGCCGGCACTCGGACCGGTTCGTGGCCTTCACCCGGACGGGCAGCGGGAGTTCAAGGCGGGTCCCGCCCACTGCATCCCCCGCCCACCACCAGAGCGAGCACGGCCTGGCCGTGGTCGTGCCCAGGCTCGCCACCGGCACCGCCGATCCGTGGACCGGCACCGTCGTAACGCTGCCGCCTGGCGCCTGGATCAGTGTGCTGACGGGTGAATCGTTCAGCGGCGGGAAGGTCAGCGCCATGACGCTGCTACGCCAGTTCCCCGTCCAGGTTCTGACCCGGCCGGGTTAATGACTGAGTTCAATGTGTGGGCGCCCCGCCCGCAACGGGTCGACCTTGTCCTGGGTGAACGCACGCTGCCCATGACCCCCGTCACCGGAGGCTGGTGGACCGGCCAGGTCGAGGGTGCGGGTCCTGGCACGGACTACTCGTTCAGCCTGAACGGGGGCCCGCCCCGGGCCGATCCCCGAAGTGCCTTCCAGCCGGCGGGTATAACCGGGCCCTCCCGGCTGGTCGACCACGCCAGCTTCAACTGGACGGACCGTAACTGGCGGGGCGTCCCGCTTCCCGGCGCGGTCATCTACGAGTGCCACATCGGCACGTTCTCCGCCGCTGGCACGTTCACCGGCGCGATCGAGCATCTCCAGCATCTGGTCGACCTCGGCGTCGACATCCTGGAGATCATGCCCGTGGCCGAGTTCTCCGGTGACCGCGGCTGGGGCTATGACGGGGTCAACCTGTTCGCGCCCCATCACGCCTACGGCGGCCCCGACGGGCTCAAGCGACTCGTTGACGCCGCCCACGCCCATGGCCTGGCGGTCGTGCTTGACGTCGTCTACAACCATCTCGGCCCGTCCGGCAACTACCTGCCCGAGTTCGGCCCGTACTTCACCGACCGGTACCGGACGCCGTGGGGCGACGCGGTCAACTTCGACGAGGCCGACAGCGGCGAGGTACGCCAGTTCGTCATCGACAACGCGCTGATGTGGCTGCGGGATTACCACATCGACGGGCTGCGGATCGATGCCGTGCACGCGATCTCGGACTCCTCGGCCACCCACATCCTCGCCGAGCTCACCGCCGAGGTAAGGGCGCTGGCCGCCCACCTGGGCCGCCGGTTGCTGGTCATCGCCGAAAGCGACCAGAACGATCCCAGGCTCGTGACCAGTCAGGGCGTCGGCGGCTACGGTGCCGACTCCTGCTGGGCCGATGAGTGGCATCATGCGCTGCACTCGACCCTGACCGGCGAACGGGACGGCTACTACCGCGATTTCGGCCCGCTGCCGGTCCTGGCCAAGGCGGCCAGGCAGGCCTGGGTGCACGACGGCACGTACTCGACCTCACGCCGCCGGGTGCACGGCCGGTCTCCAGCGGGCCTGGACGGCGCTCAGTTCGTGATCTGCACCCAGAACCACGATCAGGTCGGCAACCGTGCCATCGGCGACCGGCCGTCGGCGCTGGTCAGCGAGGGCCGCCTGCGGATCGCCGCCGCGCTGCTGCTGACCGCGCCATTCGTGCCGATGCTCTTTCAGGGCGAGGAATGGGGAGCCGCCAGCCCGTTCCCTTACTTCACCGACCACGTCGATCCTGAGCTGGCCGAGGCGGTCAGGCAGGGCCGGCGGTCCGAGTTCGCCGCCTTCGGCTGGGAGCCGTCCCAGATCCCCGATCCGCAGTCGGCCGCGACCTTCGCGAGCGCGAAACTGGACTGGTCGCAGCCGGCCAAGGACGGCCACGCCGAACTGTTGCGCTGGTACCAGGACCTGATCAGGCTGCGCCGCGAGCATCCAGAACTGACCGACCCGAGATTCGACCGGACGATCACCACCTGCGACGAGAACGCCGGCTGGCTGACCATCCAGCGCGGCCCCGTGCTCATCGCCGTCAACCTCGGGTCAGCCGAGTGGACGTGCCCCATCGACGCCGAAGCCGGTCTGCTGGCATGTTCAGATCCTCGGGTGCGCGTCACAACCGGCGGCATCGAGCTACCACCCGACACCGCCGCAATCGCCGGTTCTTAGCAACCGCCGGTCCTTGGCAGGCGCAGACCCTCAGCAGCGCCGCCCTCAGCAAGCGCAGCTGTTGTTCGCGGTCGTCGGGGCCTGGTGGTAGACGCCGTAGAAGGCGCTGTTGCGGCACTTGACCCTGGCGGTGATGCCGTTGTAGTTGGTGGACAGGCCGCTGATCGACTGTGAGGTCTGCTTGGGCGGCGTCAGCTTGGTGAACGTGTTGCCGAGGATCAGTTCGACGGTGCCCGCGGTCAGGCCGGGCACGAGCTTCAGCGTGACACCCGGGATCTGCTGCTTGAGCGTGTCGGCGGCCGGCAGGTCGGCCGCGGTTCCGTACTCGATCACCGACTTGACGTAGCTGGTCGCATCCGCGTAGCCGGTGCCCACGACATCGAACCCGCGATCGGTCAGATCGGTATCGGCGGTCGCGGTCTCGTTGGTGCCGTCCGAACCGTTCAGGATCGTGACCTTGACCAGGGCCGGGCTGACGGTCAGCGGCTGCCCGGCCGTGCTCACGCTCGGCGTCGGTGTCGGCGCCTTCTTCTTCGTGATCTTCGGCAGCTTCGAGTCGTGCGCCAGCGCGTACCAGAGCGCATTAGCCTGCGGCTGCTCGAACTCCACCTCGTTGGGGTCATACGGGTAGGTGACCCAGGGCGCGGTGATGAACTGGATGTTGGCGAGCTTGATGCCCGCCAGGCTGGTCGCGATGTGCAGCAGGTCGGTGTCGCTGGCGTCGGTCATGAGGTTGCCCGCCACGTCGCCGAGCACTGTGTAGAGCTTCGTCGGGCTGTGCAGCAGGCCGCTGTGCAGCACGCCCTTGACCAGTTGAGCCAGGAAGTACTGGTCCCGCGCGATCCGCTCGATGTCTGAACCGTCAGCCACGTTCTCCCTGGTACGCCAGAACTGCAGCGCCTGACGGCCCCAGATGTGATGCCGGCCGGCCGCGAGCGTCAAGCCGGTGCCGCCCGCAATCGAGATCGTGTTGTGGATGCTGAACGGGATGCAGATGTTCACCCCGCCGACGTCATTGATCATTTGCTCGAAGCCGGTGAAGTCGAGTTCAAGCACATCATTGATGAAGACACCGGTCTGCTGCTCGACGGTCTCCCTGACGCACTCAGGACCGCCGGCCCCGAGCGTGCCGTTGATCCGTTCCAGCGCGGTGGTATCGGCCACCTGGCCAGGCAATCCGTTCCACGGCGAGCACGCGTAGGTGGGCACCATCGTGTCGCGCGGGATACTGACCGCCGTGACCTTTCCCCGGCCTGGGGAGATGTGCACGAGCATGTCCGTGTCCGAGCAGTTGCAGCCATACCGGCCGCCGATCGTCCCGTTGTGGCCGTGCCTGTTGTCAGACCCCAGCACCAGGATGTTGAGCGCGTCGGTGTACTGATGCGGACGATGGGCCGCGTCGATCTTAGGAATGTGCGTGATCTTGTCGAGCTTGGCCCGCAGCGCGATGTAAGTGCCAAGCGTGCCCGCCACCACGACGGCCGCCACCGCGATCGAGGTCCAGCGGATGATCTTGACCCGCGTCGACCGCGACCCCTGCATGCATCCTCCGGAAATCAACGGGCCGGATAGCCCCAACCCGCTCACCGACAGGCTAATCGATGCCGAACCTCGCCTGACTAACTAGCCCGTTGCGCCACAATTAACCGTGTTGCTAACAATTTTGACGCCGAACCAGCGAAACCGGTTGACAACGAAACGTCTCGCATGCCCGATTGGTTCCCGATAGCGGCGCCACCAGGCCAGTGCTGACCAACGCGACACCGCCCAACACGCCACCCCGATGCCCGATTAATCCCCAGGCAGCGGGCGGTTTGCCCAACGCGACACCGGCCAACGCGCCACTGCCCAACGCGCCACCTCGATGCCCGGTTGATTCCCAGGTAGCGGGTCGGTTTGGCCAACGCGACGCTTCTAGGCAGCGGAGAGCTTAGGCGGCTTGCCGGTCGGGTTCGACCAGGTAGGTGCGGCCGACCGGGGTGGTCCAGACGAAGACGCCAGGTACCGGCTGATCGAGGCGCCACTGAGGATGCTGCTTTAGCGCATGGTGATAGCGGCATAGAGGACCCAGGTTGCAGCTACAGGTCGGGCCGCCCTGGTCGTAGGGCTTGGTGTGGTCGGCATCACATCGCCAGGCCGGCTGACGACAGGTCGGGAACCGGCAGGTCAGATCTCGCAGGTTCACGAAGTCGCGGAGCCGCGCCGGCACCTGGTACGCCAGGCTGGCCTGGGCGTGCCCGCATCCCCCGGCGGCAGCGTCGACTGCCGCCCGTTCGGCCGCCCGGAGGGCTGCCCGCCGAGCGGCAACGATGACCGCCGCGATCACGGCCCTATAGCCATCATCCGCACGCGCGTCGCAGCCACCCCCAGCACACCGACCCTCACCACACCGGCCCTCAGCACCGCCACCCCCAGCACCGCAGCCCTCAGCACCGCCAGCCCAAGCACCGCAGCCCTCAACACAGCAGCCCTCAGCACCGCCAGCCCAAGCACCGCAGCTTTCGGCACCACCAGCCTCAGCGCCGCTAACCCAAGCACCGCAGCTTTCGGCACCGCCAGCCTCAGCACCGCTAACCCCAGCACCACGACCCACAGCACCGCCGGCCCCAGCACCGCGACCCTCCGTACTGAGAATGCTGAGTTCGTCTGCGTTCATTACTACGGTGACGCGACGGAGCAGGCTACCGCCGGAATCTGGCGGTCCCGCCGGTCCCGCTCGAGACAGCCCGGCAGGTGATCGCTTAGGCCGGACCCGAGCCACGGCTTGAGCCCGGCCGTTGGGATCGGCTAGAACGACTCGCCACTCGACAACCGGGTCGGCGGCTGCCAGAAGCGCGAGACAGCTAGCCTGCGCGGGCGTGATAGGCCCAAAGCGGGTCAGGTAGCCGGGCTCGGGGCCGCGCCGCAGCAGAGTGGTCCACGACAGTCGCAGGTCAAGGCTGGGCCGTCCGACCGGCTGCAGGTTCTTCAGCGCTGCCGGGCCGGGCAGCAGGAACGGTGTCGCATCCGGCCAGGGCATCGGGTCATCTCCCGTGCTCAGGCAGGCTTGATCCTCATCTTCCTCGGCGCCGGGTCCGTGATCGCCCAGCCCGAGGTCGTCATTGTCAGTCCAGTCTCCGCCCGGCTGGCGGTCGTCATCCTCAGGCAAGTCCTCTGTACCCGGCCGGTCCTCGTCGGCTGCCGGAACTCTGCCAACCTCCGGACCAGCACCGACCGCTGGACCCCCGGCAGCCGACGAGTCCCCACCAGCCGACATCGCGTCACCAGCCGACAAGCCCCCGCCAACCACACGATCCCCACCAGCCGACGCGGCATCGCCAACCGGAAGGGCATCGCCAACCCCACGATCCACACCAGCCGAGAAGCCCCCGCCAACCCCACGATCCACACCAGCCGACAAGCCCCCGCCAACCCCACGATCCCCACCAGCCGACGCGGCATCGCCGGCCGGGAGGGCATCGCCGACGGCGGGTCCTTCGCCAGCGGCTGGGTCACCCTCGGCTGGGGAGTCCTTCTGCGACGAGTCATCGCCGGGGCCGTCCTCGGGTCGGCTGTCCTGGTTTGAAGCGCATGGCTCGGAGCGTTCCTTGTGGTCACCTTGGGCGGGGTCGTCGTCCCAGGGCCAGTCGTCGATCAATGGGTTGCCGGCATCATCGCCCGCCGCAGGGCCAGTGCCGGGCGGCTCGTCGCTGTCGGGTGGGCCGTCGGGCGGGGGCGGGATGTGGGGCAGGGTCCCCAGAAGCAGGCCGAGGAACACCTTGGACCGCAGCAGGTCGATGCCGCCTTCGACGCCGGCCGCTTTCAGTGCCCGGGCCAGGGCAGTGATCCTGGCCAGGGCGGCGGCGGCGCGGATACCGGGCAGGTTCTGGCCGTTAAGGGAGGCGGTGCCTTCGGCGTCGGGGTAGAGGATCACTTTGGCCCGGCGTTCGGCTTCTTCGCGGCGGCGTTCGGCCCCTTCGGGGTCAGCCGTGATCACCGCGCGGCGCAGCGACGCCCGCAACTGGCCGGTCGTCTGCTCCCCTGCCCTGGGAAGGATCTTGGCTTCGACGGCGCGGGCTTTGTCATCGTCCAGTGCGGCGGTGGCTTCGACAATGGCTTTGGCACGGGTCAGGTCAATGGTGCCGTCGCGCAGAGCGATGCCCGTGGCGGCGAGCCGCCATTGCAAGCTCACGGCAAGGTTTGTCCACCATTCGGCGCCAGATTGAGACAGGGTCAGAGCCAGAGACACCTGTCCGTAAGCATCGGCTGGGATCTTGCCAGGGCGGCCATTGTCGTCGATGCCGTCCGGCTTGTCCGCCGCGGCGGATCTCGAAGCCATCTGCGCGACGACGGCCAATTCTCCGGCCTGAGCCCAGGCGGCGAGCCGTCGGTAAGCGGCGGCGGCCCCGGCTAAGGCGCCATTTTCCAGGCTGTCGGCCGGGTTGCACGCGAGCCAGGCGGCGAGGTCTGGGCTAGCTGGCAATATCTCGGCGACCCTGCCCGCTGCCGCTGACAGCGGAACGACCGACGTCCGGCCAGCGTCAACGGCCTCCAGGTACTCCGCGAACTCCGCCTCCACCGGATCGACGGCCGAAGCGAACGACTCGGCGCTGGACGGCTCACCACCCGGCAGCTCACCACCCGGCAGCCCACCACCCGGTAGCCCACCACCCGACAGCTCAGCGCCGGACAGCCCAGCGGGGCCGGAGTTGGCGAGTGGTCCGGATGGGCGGGTGGTGGGAGGACGCGAGCGGTTCCACGGCGCGGGCTCGGACAGGGCAGCCAGGAGAGCATCGAAGTCCAGGTGCCAGGTCCAGGCCAGTCCCTCACCCGGATCTATCCCGCAAAACGTGGTCTCGCGTTGGTCCTGACTCATGCTCACCTCCCCGGCCATCTCGGTGCTCCCCGGCCATCCCGGTCTATCGATTATTTTAGCGAGTACCACTGACAGTGACGCTAAGTAATCGAAATCAATCTCTAATAACCTGGAGGGGCGATGATCAAGGCTCCACTGAGGATGGAACTCGGTCAGGGACTAGCGGTTGCGCTTCGGGGGGCGGTGCTTACCGAATCCCGCTGGACCAGCGTCATCGGCGATCTGACGAGCACGTCGTTCGTCTGGAGACCGTTCACCCTGGCGATCAGTGCGTCCACCGCAGCGCTGCCGAGTTCGGCGAGCGGCATCGCGACGCTCGTCACCGAGACGTCGAGAAATGCCAGGCACTCGTCTTCGTCGAAGCTCACCACGGACATCCCCTCGGGCACCGGCACCGCGGCCGTGCGGAGCGCAGCTAGCACCCCGAACAACTGGTTGAGGCTGCCGACGGCGCAGGCTGTCGGCCTGATCTCATGGGCCAGCATCCGCTGGGTCGCGTCCCAGCCGCCTTCCTCGGTCGCCGCCGTATTCAGCACCTGGAGCGTCAGCCCGCTAGCAGCGCAGATCCGGC
The DNA here is from genome assembly GCA_036501205.1 of Streptosporangiaceae bacterium. Classification (GTDB taxonomy): domain Bacteria; phylum Actinomycetota; class Actinomycetes; order Streptosporangiales; family Streptosporangiaceae; genus Chersky-822. Next base: position 62,850 of record DASYAT010000091.1, read on the forward strand.
GCGCTGCGGTCACCCGGCGATGCACGGTGTCGACGTCGGCCGGGCCGTCGATCAGGGCCACGCTCCTGTGACCGAGCCCACCGACATGATCGAGGAACATCTGGACCGCACCGGCTTCGTCCATGACCACGTTGTTGCCGCGGTGCGGTCCCCTGCGGTTCACGTAGACATGCGGCACGACGGAGATGCCGTCGGCGTGCTCCTTGATCCGCAGCGCGGTGGCGATCAGCAGGCCGTCGGCCCGGCTCTCATCGACCAGGTAGCGGTAGCTTTCCGGTGACTTCGTATCGTCATCCTCGGGCTCTTCCATGATCATGACGACGATGCCGTGCTCGGCGGCCCGCTGCAGCGCACCGCGCTGAAGGTGGACCCAGATCGGGTTACGCAGCAGCGGGATCACGAACGCGAACGCACCGACTCGGCGCCCCTTGAGCGCGCGAGCCAGCGCGTTCGGCCGATAGCCCTGCTGCCTGGCAACGGCCAGGATCTGCTGGTAGAGCTCAGGCCGGACGGACTGGGCCGGATCGCCGTTCAGGACCCGGGAGACCGTCGAGGTATGCACGCCGACCGCCTCGGCGATATCGATCAGCCGGGAAACCCGACGCTGCGCCGGAACCGCGGGCCCCTCGGATCCACCCGCAGGGCTGCCAGCGCCCTCACCTTGCTCTGGGTCACCGCCACTGCTCACGCGGTGCCGCCACCGTCCACCATCATGACCGCGCCCTGCAGATAGCTGGCCTGGTCAGAGGCGAGGAACGCGACCGCGTCGGCGATGTCGGCCGGCAGCCCGATCCGGCCGGACGGGGTCCGGGCGGCGAACTCGGCCATCGCCTGCTCGTCGTGCCTGATCCAGTCGGCCATCTCGGTGTCGATCAGGCCGGGGCAGACGCAGTTCACCCGGATGCCGTCCTGCCCGTGGTCGATCGCCAGGCTTCTGGTCAGCAGCACCAAGCCGCCCTTGGACGCGCAGTACGCGGCCCGGCGCCGGCCGCCGCGGACGCCCGCGGTCGAGGCTATGTTGATCACGCAGCCATCACCCGCGCCGATCATCGCGGGCATGAACTCGCGACAGGTCAGGTAAGGGCCTTTGAGGTTCGTGTCGATGATCCGATCCCACTCGGCTTCCTCCAGATCCACGAGCCGCTGGATGCTGAACACCCCAGCGGCGTTTACCAACAGCCAGGGCGCCCCGAGGTCGCCGGCGATCGCCGCGGCCAGTTCGCGAACCGCGCTGGCGTCGCTTACGTCCGCACCATAGCCACGGGCGCCAGGCAGCTCGGCGGCGAGGCCGACCACGTCGGCCGCGCGCAGGTCAACGCAAGCGAGCGTAAATCCGTCGGCCGCCAACCGCCGGCAGATCCCTGCTCCAATCCCCCCGGCCGCGCCGGTGACTACCGCTACCCGCGCGCGAGTCTGGGCCTGAGGCTCACCGGGGATTCCGGGCCGCCGGGGGCTTGAGGATGTCCCCCCGCCAGCGGAGTGCTCCCCCGCGACCTCCTCGCGGCTGGTTCCCTGGGGCCCCGCCCCTGGAACCGGCCGGCGGGGGGATCCGGGCCATCGGGGGCTCGAGGGCGCACCCCGGCTAGCGGAGTGTCCCCCTGCGACAGTAAGCACTCTCATCCTCACACTGCTTCCGCGACGGTCCTGGTCAGCAGGATCGCCGCGCAGAACGAACGGTAGACCGAGAGCGGGTCTTCCCCGGCAAAGCGCAGCTCGCGCGGGCCGGTCCGCTCGACGCCGCGGATCCAGCTCGCCGCCTCGGCGATATCGGTGGTACGGACCGAGACTTCGAGCACGGACGTGCTCAGCGGCGGCGGTGCGGCGTCTTTGGCGCCCTCTACTGCTCGCTCGGCTTCCTCGCGGATCAGCTCGCACGCCTTGCGCGGGTGCAGGTTATGAGCCGCTAGCCGGGAGATCGCTTCCTTCACGATCGCGCTGTGCACGCCAGGGATCAGCGCTTCGGTCTCCTCGCACGCGCTCCGGTCGCCGGTCACGAGCACGACCGGTACTCCGTAGTGGGCCGCGACCAGTGCGTTGATCCCGGCCTCGCCGGTCACTACGCCATCGAGCCTGGCCTCCATCACGGCGCGCGGGTTATAGGTGTGCGACAGGCCCGCCGGAGCGCCGATCGACCCGTGGTAGGAGATGAAGAAAACCGCATCAAAGCTGTCGTCCAGGCCCTGCATCATGTACAGCGGCTTGTGGCTGCCCGATATATAGGACGCGCCGCCGAGCAGCTGACCTGGCGGCAGGTTCCGCATGTTCGCATGCGAGTCGTTCACGACGATCTCGGTCGCGCCGCCAGCGAGCGCGCCGTCGATCGCGGCATTCACCTCAGCGAGCAGGAGCTCGCGTCCGGCCGCGGCCTCGGGCCCTTGACCGATGCACTGTTCCCAGTCAACGACCCCCGCGGTCCCCTCCATGTCGCTGGACAAGAAGACCTTCATGACTGTGATCCGCGCGGCTTCGACCTCATAGATGCGCCCTTTCTTCGATTGCGAAGGTGTCCTCGTCGGCTGTGAACACGCTGTAGGTCGCACCCGGCCTGGTCGACGCCCCGGCGTGCCTTCCATCAGGGGTCAGGCACAGCACCTGCAGCGGAGAACGGAAATCATCGGGCAGTTCTTCGACCTCTTTGAGCACGCTGAGGCATGCCTGCGCCGGGTCCATGCCCTGCTGCAGCGCCAGCACCAGGCACCGGGCCGTGCTGGCCCGGATGGCCAGCTCGCCCCGTCCGGTGCAAGCAGCCGCACCGTACCGGTTGTCGCAGTAGTTGCCCGCGCCGATGATCGGGGAATCACCGGCCCGGCCCGGATACTTCCACGGATACCCGCTGGTGCTGACCGCGACCGCCAGGTTGCCTGCGGCGTCGAGCGCCAGAACGTTCACCGTGCCCCACGGTCCTTCCGGCGGGACCATCGCTGCGATCCGCTCCAGCGCCTGACGGCGGAATTCGACCTCGCCCTCGCCGAATCGCTCGCGCGCCCGGTCTAGGCCGCTCGGCTCGAGCCCCTCCCGCCACATCTGCTTGGCCTCCTCGGTCAGCGTCTCGCCCCGCTTGATCCCGGCCTCGTCGGCGAACTGCTCGGCGCCCGCCCCGACCAGCAGCAGATGCTGCGGCAGCCGGTCACAGATCGCTCTGGCGATTGAGATCGGATGCGGGAACCCGGTGACCGCAGCCACGGCGCCGGCGCTACGCGTCGCGCCGTCCATGATCGAGGCATCGAGTTCGACCACGCCGAGCAGGTTCGGCAGGCCGCCGACGCCCACGAAGTGGTCGGTCTCGTTCGCCTCGACCAGCCGGACAGCGGCCTCGACCGCGTCCATCGCGCTTCCGCCGGCCTTGAGCAGTTCCATGCCAGCGGGCAGGCCAACCTCGCCCCGTTCGCTGGCGATCATTACTGGCGTGCTGGCAGCGATGGCTAGTCCCCCTTGCTCCCCTTGGCATCCGCGACCGCTGTCGCATCGACGACCGGCAGGACCGAGCGATTCGGCACCGGCCCCGGCGAGTAGCCGCCGAACGCGAAATGGCACGCGGCCTGGTGACCGGTATTGCCCGCCCCCGAGGTCAGCATCGGGTCCTGTTCCTCGCAAATCTGCTGCGCGATCGGGCACCGGGTGCGGAATCGGCAGCCGACCGGAAGCCGCAGCGGGCTCGGCGGGTCGCCAACCACCGCCGGTCCCTGGTCGCCGGCACCGGGCGGGCTCGCGACGAGCTTCGGAATCGCGGCCAGCAGGCCTTGGGTGTACGGATGCCTCGGATCGCTGAACAACTGCCCGACGGGCGCGACCTCGACAATGCGGCCTAGGTACATGACCGCGACCCGGTCGCACAGGTGCCTGACCACGGCCAGGTTGTGCGAGATCAGCAGCAGCGTGAGCCCTAGTTCCTTGCGCAGGTCACGCAGCAGGTTGAGCACCGTCGCCTGCACGCTCACGTCCAGGGCGGACACCGGCTCGTCGGCCACGAGCACGTCCGGTCGCAGCACCAGTGCCCTGGCGATCGCGACCCGCTGCCGCTGGCCACCAGAGAACTGCCGCGGGAACGCCTTCATCGCCTCCGGGCCGAGCCCGACCAGCGTCAGCATCTCCTTGCAGTACGCGTCGGCCTGGCCGGCCGGCACGATGTGGTGCACCTTGATCAGCTCGCGCAGCATGCTGCCGACCGTGAGCCTCGGATTCAGCGAGGAGTACGGGTCCTGGAAGACCATCTGGATCCGTCGCTGGTCATCGCTTGACCGATGGCGCGCCAGGATCTTGTCGTTGAACTTGATCTCGCCCTGGTTCGGCGGACGGAGTCCGGCCAGCGCGAGCGCGAACGTGGACTTGCCCGACCCGGACTCGCCCACCAGCGCCACTGACTCGCCTTTGGCGAGGTCGAGGTCAACTCCGTCGACAGCGTGCAGGAACCGCTGCTCGTGCTTGATCCGGGCGGCCAGCCGCGAGCCGACCGCGAACGAGACGGCCATGCCCTTGACCGACAGCAGCGGCGCGGTCGGGTCGGCGGTGGTTGGGTCGTCGGTGGTCATTGCGCGATCCGTTCGGCGGTGGCTTCCTCGGTGCGCTCATAGTGCAGGCACGCCGTCGCACGGTTTCCCGGCAACTCACGCAGCAGCGGATGTTGCACCCGGCAGTCCTCCTCGACGAAGGGGCATCGAGGATGGAACCGGCATCCCGATGGCGGATCTACCAGGCTGGGCGGCGAGCCCGGAATCGGCACGAGTGACTCGCGCACATCGTCGATGTCCGGTGCCGACCGCACCAGCCCGAGCGTGTACGGGTGCCGCGGGTTGAGCAGCACGTCGCGCACTGCGCCCGTCTCGACCAGTTCGCCGCCGTACATGACCGCGACCCGCTGGCAGAGCTGAGCGACGACCGGCAGGTCGTGGGTGACGAAGATCAGGCTGACGCCCGATTCCCGGCACAGCCCGGCGAGCAGCCGCAGGATCTGGTCCTGGATCGTCACGTCGAGCGCGGTGGTGGGTTCGTCGCACAAGATGATCTCGGGATCGCAGGACAGCGCGATCGCGATCATGACGCGCTGCCGCATGCCGCCGGAGAACTCGTGCGGATAGGCGCGAAACCGGCGCTCTGGGTCGGGGATGCCGACCCTGCGCATCAGTTCGAGCGCTCGCTCGGCGGCTTTGGCCTTGCTGTAGCCCCGGTGAAGCCGCGGGCCCTCGGCGATCTGATAGCCGACTCGCATCACCGGGTTCAGCGCGCTCATCGGCTCCTGGAAGATCATCGAGATCTTGGGACCGCGCATCTTGTTGAGTACGTGGTTAGGCAGCTTGGTCAGGTCCACGCCGTCAAGCAGGATCTCGCCAGAGGTGATCTTGGCCTCCGGCGGCAGCACGCCGAGGATGGCCCGCAGCGTCATGCTCTTGCCCGAGCCTGACTCGCCGACCAAGCCGACCGCCTCGCCCTTGGCTACCTCAAGCGAGACCCCGTCTACCGCCCGGACCGTCCCGTGCCTGGCCCCGATCTGCACATGCAGATCGCGGACCTCAAGCACTGGG
>DASYAT010000092.1:0-2224 GCA_036501205.1 Streptosporangiaceae bacterium
GATGAGGTCGCAGCCGAATACGACCGGCACCGGCCCGCCTATCCCGACGAACTCATCGACCAGGCTTGCCTGGTCGCCGGGATAGGGAGCGGCGATCAGGTACTTGAGGTCGGGTGCGGCAGCGGCCAGCTGACGCGCGCCTTGCTCACCAGGGGACTGCACGTCACCGCGCTCGAACCCGGCCAGAGCCTGATAGCGCTAGCCAGGCAGAACCTGGACGGCGCCGGGACGGTCGAGTTCGTGAACGGCCAGTTCGAGGAGGCGATCCTGCCTCGCGAGCGGTTCAAGGCCGTGTTCTCGGCGTCCGCGATTCACTGGGTCGACCCTAAGATCGGCTGGCAAAAAGCCGCCGATGTACTCGTTCCCGGCGGGACGCTCGCCTTGGCGCAGTACTTCGGGCTTGAGGAACCGCGCAGTAAGTCAGATCAGGATGCGGCGCTAGCCGCGGTCAGAAAGGTCGCACCGGAAATCGCCGAAGAATGGCCGGCCTACCGCGATCTCGAAGCCATGCTCGCCGGCGTCGAACAGCGCCGCGGCAATATTTCCGAGGTTTGGGGCTGGCTTGGCAGCTACGACTTGGCGCAGGATTACGCCGGCGGATTGTTCGACGACGCACAGGTGGCGGTTATGCCCAGCCTGGTCGAGCACACTCCCGATGAGCTGAATGCTCTCATTCGGACGATGTCGTATTACGCGAGGCTTTCATCGGATCAACGGCAAGCACTTGAGCGTGAATTCGTGGCCATTTACGAGCGGCTCGGACGACCGATTCAGGCCAGCATCATCGCGGCTCTCGTCACAGCCCGACGAACGGAGTCGAGTTGAACCGGCGCGGATTCATCGCGGGCGCGGGCGCCGTCGCGTTGGCCGGCGGAGTTGCCGTCGCATTGGACCTCGAGAACCGCCCGGACAAAGGGCCCAACCACAACGCGGGCCAGCGCACCCGGCAAACCATAGCGACCAGGGTCACGCCCGCGCGCGAGACCAGCGGCTTCCTGGACAGCCGCTTCACCAAGGCCAGGATGGGCTGGACGATCTCGGTGCCAAGGACTACCGGGCACCAGTGGCCGCGCGCCATCATTTACTGCCTGCACGGCTATCACAACGACCACCGGATGGCGTTCGAGCAGATCCACGTCCCCGAGGTCGCGGCCTCGATCGGATTCCCGGCGGTCGTAGCGGCCGTCGACGGCGGCCAGGACAGCTACTGGCATCTCAGGGCGGACGGCACCAACGCCCTGGCCATGCTGCTAGACGAATTCGTGCCGCTGGTACGTGACCGAGTAGGCCCGCTCCCGCAGGCCATCATGGGCTGGTCAATGGGCGGCTACGGCGCCCTGCTAGCGGCAGAACGAACGGCCGGGCGCGCCACCAGCAAGGCCCGCCGGTTCCACGCCGTCGCGCCCGCCAGCCCGGCGCTCTGGCTCGCCCCGGGGGACACCGCGCCTGGCGCGTTCGACAGCCCGGCCGACTTCTACGCCAACGACGTGTTCACCGGGGTCAACGACCTGCGGCACCTGAAGGTCGCCGTGTTCTGCGGCAACGAGGACCCCTTCTACCTCGCCACCCGCCATCTGGTGAGCCTCATGGACTTCCCGCACCAGGCGCAATATGCGCCCGGCGGCCACGACGACACCTACTGGCGCAGCGTCGCCCCCGCCCAGCTCCGCGCCATCGCCGCCGCGATCTAAAAGCGAAACTTTTTAAGATAACAATTCGCGATGGTCTTTAGCTTCGCGGGCGGCTGACTCGCCCACGGCGTAACTCACCCGCCAGACGTTGGACCTGGGTTGGCTCACGATTCTGGCTCCTGGGCTGAGGCGAGGCCTTGACCTGCGCGGTCTCAGTCGGCGACAGCTGAATTTAGGCACTGACCAGAGCGGCGGGCCGGTGGTCCGGCCGGTCCGGGTGGTCCGGCCGGTCCGGGCCTGGTCAGCCCGGTGCTGGCCCCCGGTTCCGCCAGAACAGCTTCACCTCACGGGCTAAATCCGGCATTTCGTGGCTATCCGGCAGCGACGCCGACAGATGAATGCGCATATTCATCCTCGAAAATCCTGATGAAACCGCATATTCATCCGTTCCCGAAAGATGATCATGACAGGCCGGCCCTGGGACGAGAGCGGCCAGAGCGCACTACGTGAATGGCGGGACCAGGGATGACTAACACAATGAAGCTTATTCAGGGAGGGGACAAATCCGACTCATTATATCGGCGTGTCAAAAA
>DASYAT010000093.1:0-23249 GCA_036501205.1 Streptosporangiaceae bacterium
ATCCCGCCAGGCGACCTGCCCGCACCTGCGGCCGCCCGCACCTCCGGCCTGCGCCTCGCCGTCGATTGGTTGCCACACGAGTCACAGGAGTCGTCTCGGGCGCTCGCGCAGTCCGGCTCACCAGAGCTAGTTCACCCCGGGCCACTCTTCACGGCTTGCGCTGCCCTATCACGGATTTTCGAGTGGCCAACCGGGCAATCCGGACAAAAATCGTCGATTTCCCGTGACAAGGCATCGTGATCCGTCATGAGTGGGCGGCTAGTTGCGCACTTATCCCTGGTTGGCTGGTCTTATCCCTGGTTGGGTACTTGATAACTACCGCAAATCGGGCAAAATTCGGCGCTAACCGGGGATAAGGCGTTCTTAGGAGGGATAAGTGGCCGGTGAGCGGGTCAGCGGAGTGCTTGCGGCTGGTTAGGGCGGCCGGCGTTGCATGGCTAGCGGTAGATCGGGGGGTCGGGATCAGGTCGGGGGGATTGGTGCCAGGTCCGGGGGCGATCCAGTTGGCGCGGGCGGTCGGGGACGCCAGTACGGCCTGGGAGTAGTGCCGGGTTAGCAGGGACTTGTCGAGCAGGGCGGGGTAGCGGACGGCGAATGAGTCGAAGTCGGTGGTCGCAGGGTCGGCGCTGACGTGGTGGGCGACGATCCTGGCCCAGGCAGTCGTGATCGTCTCGTGGTAGCGATCGGGCGCGCCGTGGCTGGCGGCGATCTGCCTGAGCCAGTCGCGAAGCAGGCCGGCCGCGTCGCCTCGCTTGGTCGCGATGAACGCGAGGTGGACATACTCGCGATGGCCGAACCGGCCGCTTTGGCTGTCCGGCTCGACGATCTCCGTCAGGATCGCGGCCAGGTCGGGCTGGAGGGGTGGGTGGTTGGTGGCGGCCAGGTGCGGGTCGAGGGGTGGGTGGTTGGTGGCGGCTAGGTCGGGGTGGCGGGGCGGGTGGCCTGTCGCGGCCGGGTCCGGGTTGAAGGGTGAGTGACTCATCGGGAGACCTCCTGGAGTGCCGTTATAACCTTGGAGAAGCCGGCCAGGTCGGCTTCGGTTAGGGATCGGGCCGCTTCGGTTTCGATCGCGGTCATGGCGGCGAGGCAAGCCCGCGCGGCCGAGACCCCGGCGGGCGTCAGGTGAAGCTGGAACGAGCGGCGGTCGTTCGGGTCGAGTTCGCGGCGCAGGTAGCCGCGCTTGGCGAGTCGGTCTAGGAGGCTGGTCAACGTGGTCGGCCTGACACCGGCTGCCGCAGCGAGTTCGCCTACTGACCTGACTCGGCCGTCGGCCAGGTTGGCGAGCGCGTTGATCTCGGACGAGCTCAGGTTCTCATCGGCCAGCCGGACGGCGAGGAGGCGGAGCGTCGCATGGGTCGTCCTCTGCAATGCGAGGATCAGACCTGCGCAATGCGTTCCCCCTGAAGGTTGTTCGATATCGGATATCACGAAACAAGATTATCCGATATCGGATTGTTCTGTTAGCGGGGACTGGACTTAACTGGGCCGCGGGAGGTCACGATGACTGCGACGAGTGAGCGGGCGGCGGGCGGAGCAAGCCCGGTGGACTTCGATACCTACGGTGACTACGGCTCGTACAAGGAGGGCGAGGGGACGAGGCAGCCCAAGCCGTCAGGTGAGTTCGTCCGGGCGCCGTATCCGTTCCGTGGGCGGATCACGGCCGACGGGTCGAGCGAATTCCCAGCCGAGGCTGGCCGGTACCACCTGTACATCTCATGGGCCTGCCCGTGGGCGCACCGCACCGCGATCGTCCGGCGGCTGCTCGGCCTTTCCGATGTCATCTCGATGACGGTCGTCGACCCGATTCGTGATGGGCGGGGCTGGGCGTTCCGCAACGGGCCTGGGCACACGTTCGACGAGGTCAACGGATTCTCGTTCCTGCGTGAGGCCTACGAGGCGACCGAGCCTGGGTACCCGGGGCACATCTCGGTGCCGTTGCTGTGGGACAAGGAAACGAACAAGATCGTCAGCAACAACTTCCCTGACATCACGATCGACCTCGATACCCAGTTCGGCCGGTGGGCCGATCCGGACGTGCAGCTATACCCGGCCGAACTGCGGGCCGAGATCGATGAGATCAACGAGTTGGTCTACTCGACCGTGAACAACGGGGTGTACCGGTGCGGGTTCGCGCCGTCGCAGCAGGCTTACCACGCGGCGCTGACCGACCTGTTCGGCACCTTGGACCTGCTCGACGCCAGGCTGGCCGAGCGCCGGTACCTGCTGGGGTCGCGGCTGACCGAGGCTGACGTGCGGCTGTGGGTGACGCTGGCCCGGTTCGACTCGGTGTACTACTCGCACTTCAAGACCAGCATCAGGCGGCTGACCGAGTACCACAACCTGTGGGGCTACGCGCGTGACCTGTACTCGCGGCCGGCGTTCGCGGAGACGACGAACTTCGATCACATCAAGCGGCACTACTTCATGACGCACTCGCACCTGAACCCCGGGCGCATCGTGCCGGAAGGCCCGCTGCTCGACTGGCACAGTCCGCACAGCCGGGCCGAGCTGTAGCCCGGGAGCGACGCGGGAGCACATCGACGTGCTGCTGGCCGAGATCCGCGCGCACGGGGAGCGTCTGGCTAAAACTCGATGACTCCCCGTGCGTTTCGGCCAGCGGCCAGGTCCGCGTACCCCGCAGAGACCTCCTCCAGCGCATAGTGCTTGCTGACCAGCTGATCCAGCAGCAGGTCGCCGCGCTGATACAAGCTGAGCAGCAGCGGCACATCCCTGGCTGGATTGCATGACCCGAAGAACGACCCGGCGATCCGCCGCTGCGTCACCGCGAGCACCGTCCCTGGCACCTGCACGTTGAGGTCCAACGGGTCGTGCGACAGCCCGGCGATCACCAGGATCCCGCCCTTGCCGGTGGCTCGGAACGCGCCCGTCACCGCCTCGGTAGTCAGGTTCCCGACCGCCAGGATCACGGCATCCGCGCCCCTCGGCACCGGGTTGGCCTCGGCGGCAATCTTGCCCGCCTCCTTGGCGGTAGCGGCCGCATGCGTAGCTCCGAGCCGCAACGCCAGCTCGCGCTTGGCCTGCACCGGATCAACCGCGATGATCGTCGTCGCGCCGGCGAGCTTGGCCCCCTGGACCGCGTTCAGCCCGATGCCGCCCGCGCCGACGATCACGACCGTGTCCCCGATCTGGGTTTTAGCGGTGTTGACGACCGATCCCCAGCCGGTCATGACGCCGCAGCTGACCAGGGCGGCGACTCGCAGCGGGATCGCCGGATCGACCTTGACGCAGGCGTTCTGGGAAACGACCGCGTACTGCGAGAACGAGCCGATACCGCAGAATCCGCCGAATCCCTCGGCCGGAAACGACGCCGGGCTGCCAGGCCCGCCCTTAAAGCGAAAAGTGCCATCGGCCATCGTTCCCACGCTCGCCCGGCCGCCGCTCTCGCACAGGCTCCACCGGCCCGATGAGCACCAATAGCATCGACCGCAGATGGTGACGAACGTCAATGCCACGTGGTCGCCAGGCGCAACCCCGGTCACGCCCGGGCCAATCTCTTGAACGACGCCCGACCCCTCGTGGCCTCCGACGATCGGCAGCTGCGCGCCAGAACCGAAGCGCAGGTGCTCATCGGAGTAACACAGGCCGGCGTAGGCCAGCTTGACCAGGACCTCGCCGGCTCGCGGCGGGTCGACGGTGATGTCGTGGATTTCCCAGTCGCCGCCTGGTTCGGTCAGGACGGCCGCTCTTGACTCGGTCATGCTGGATTTTAGCTTTCTGACTACTGCCGTTCAGTTGGCGGGCAGCCAGCCGTCGCCGGGGATAGTCAGCACGCGACCCAGCCGGCCGTGCTTGCCTTCGGCCGGGACGTGTTCAGTCGATAAAAATCAGCAGCCGCGCCGGGACCCTCAGGTTCGGTGAAGGCACGTAGTCGACCTGCTGGTCGGCGAGCTCGCACGCGGGCAAGATCGCGTCGAGCACGCCGACCGCCAGAGCCGTGGCCTGGTCGGCGCCAGGGCACGGCCGCCGTCCGGCCCCGAACGTACAGCCGCTGATATCGAGCGTGACCGCCTCGCCGGCCGGGCTAAGCCGCCTGGTCCGCAGCACCGGCGGGTCGACGCTGATCGTCTCGGCGACCAGCTCATCGGCAGCCGCGACGCCGACGCTGTCGCCGTCGCCCACCACAAACGCGTTGATCAGCGCGTTCCCGATTAGCCCGGCGGTCGCGTCGCAGGCCTGCATCAGCAGCCCGATCCGGTTCGCCAGCAACTCGGCGTCCCGCGGACCAAGGTCACCAGCCCTGACGAGCGCTTCGACGAGCTGCTTGATGCTCGCGTTCGTCCCCAGCCAGGCCGCGTCCGGATTCGGGTAGCCGGCCGCCGCCGTGATCACCGCATCCACCGCCCGCCGCACGTCGTTGCCGGCCAGCCCAAGCTCGGTGGCCAGCACCGCCAGCGGAACGCGCCGGGCCAGGATCATCGCGTCGAATTGCTCACCGCGAGCCTGCTGCGCCAGTTCGCGCCTGGTCAGCTCGGCTGCGGCCAGCCGCAGCCGATCCGGGTGAAGGCCAGTCAGATCACGCTCGACCAGCGCCCGCCGCCGGTCGTGCGCGTCGCCGTCGCAGAACCGCGCGACCAGCGATCGCAGCCAGGCCAGGGTGCCGTACTCGGAGTCGGGAACGGCGGGCGCCGGCGGCACGACGTAGCTCGGATCGGCCAGGATCGCGCGGACATCCTCGGCCGCTGAAATCGGGTCTGTCGACATGCCCGCTACGGTAGGCCATTGTGACCAAAGCCGGTCGAGCGTCATCGGACTCGCCATAAAAACTTCAATCTCGATTTGGTTCAACGCATTGCGCCGGCTTCGGACGTCCGAACCCAGAGGCTGCTCCAACCGGCCCGAATGTCGAAAACCGGTTGACTTGCGCGTTCCGGGCGTCAGGATGGCCGGGTGACCGAGGATCTAGCCGAGGCCGATGCCGGCGAAAATGATGTCACCGAAAATGATGTCACCGAAAAAGACGTCACAGAAAACGGAGTCCGGCCCAAGCCAAGGAGCCTCTGGCGCCACCGGGATTTCATGCTGCTCTGGACGGGCCAGTCGGTCAGTGAGATCGGCTCCTCAGTCACCTGGGTCGCGCTGCCCCTCGTGGCCGTCGTCTTGCTGCACGCCTCCACTTTCCAAGTCGGACTGCTGACCGCCGCCGGGACGGCCTGCTTCCTCCTCGTCGCCCTCCCGGCCGGGCTCGTCGTGGACCGGGTCGCCAAGCGCTGGCTGATGATCTGGTGCGATCTCATCCGCCTGATGATCATCGGCTCTGTCGCCGTGGCCGCCGCGTTCGGCGTGCTGACGATGGCGCAACTGTTCGGCGTGGCGCTGCTCCTGGGCCTTGCGACGGTGTTCTTCGACGTGGCGTACCAGAGCTACCTGCCGGTGCTGGTCGGGCGCGATCAGCTGCACGACGGCAACGGCAAGATCGCTGCTAGCCAGTCCTTCGCCCAGGTCGTAGGCCCAGGGCTGGGCGGTGCGCTGTTCGGCCTGCTGAGGGCCGGAGCGATGACCGCGGATGCCGGCTCCTTCGCGGTCTCCGCCGCCTCGCTGCTCGCGATCAGGACCCCAGAGGCAAAGCCGGACCGGCCCGCCGTGCTGGCCAAGGGAGACGACCCCCTATCAACCCCCGGCGCCGGCGATCGGCAGGGGATCCGCAGCGAGATCTTCGCCGGGCTGCGGTTCGTTGCCGCCAATCCGGTACTGCGCAAGATCGCCGCCTGCACGGGAACGGCGAATTTGTTCGGCAACATGACCGGCACCCTGGAAGTGCTGTTCCTGGTCAGGATCGTGCACGTCCGGCCGGCCGAGGTCGGGTTGCTGTTCAGCATCGGCAGCCTGGGCGGGATCGCGGGCGGCGTGCTGTCCGGGCGGCTGGCCAAGCGGATCGGCACCGCCAGGATCATCTGGTTCTCGATGCTCGTCTTCGGCGCGATCCCGATCTTGCTGCCGCTGACCGCGCCCGGCTGGCGGCTGATCTTCTTCCCGATCGCCGGGGCCGGCCTGAGTTTCGCCGCCGTGGTTTACAACATCGCGCAAGTCTCGTACCGGCAACTCATCTGTCCGCCGCAACTGCTCGGAAGGATGAACGCAGCGATCCGGTGGATCGTCTGGGGCACCCTGCCGCTCGGCGGGCTGCTCGGCGGAGTCCTGGGCAGCGCGAGCGTGCTAGGAATCCGGCCGACGCTCTGGCTGAGCGTGATCGGTAGCTGGGCGGCCGGATTCTGGGTGCTGTTCTCCCCGTTGCGTCGCCTGCGCGATATCCCGGCCGACGAGGCAGCTCGCTAGTGCTCGCCGATTCCGAACACGGTGAGCAGCACTAGCACGACGGTCGTCACCGCGAAGATGCCGTGGCCGATTACCACCGACAGCGGGAAGTGCCGCTCGGGCGGCACTAGCAGATCGGAGCTTGCTCGCACCGGGGCAGTCGAGTCATGACGGCGACTCGAATCGCCGTTGAAGTGGGCGGTACCGCCCGCGCCGACTCTGGCTGCCGCGGGAACGGCTTGCGCCTTCGCGGCCCGTCGCGGCGGTGCCTCACTGGCCTGATACACCTTCAGCCAGCGGACCGCCATCATGATGCCGAGGCACACCACGGCGGCCAGGATCGCCAGCGTCGCGTAGGCGAATTGATCCTGGCCGGTGATCAGGTAGCTCACCCACACCGCGAGGCCGCAGATGGCCAGGATCGCGTGCGAGGAGATGACTGGAACGGGCAGCCGGGTCGCGGCTGCCCGCTGGAACTCTGGGTCGTACTCAATCAGCCAGATCGCAAGCAGGAACAATCCGCCTAGTACCGTGAGAACCCAGGTTAGAAGCGCAAAAACGGTCATTGGTCTCCAGAGACTGCCAGACCCTGAGTGAGCGGGATCACTAGGCAGGGTCGTTACACACCGCCGCTACACACTGACTTGCCGCAACCCTCCCTGTCCACGGAATGACCGGACCTCCGGTTCATCAAAACGGCTGGTTCTATGTCAAGTACATATGTCCATAGGTATTGACAAACTCCAAGCCCGAACCTAACCATGGGTCACGAGTCCGGTGGGGATGGGAAGCCCTGGGCCCGGCGACTCCGAGACAGGAGGTCGGCAGTGGCAAGCAGCGACGTAGGTACCACGCGCACGGGGGACGATGGCACAGAAGGTGCCGGGCGCCTTTTCATCCGGCAGACTTCGGGCCTGGTCAGAGAGCTGGGCGTACCGGCGGCGGTGGGGATTTCGCTGGCCTCGGTCGCGGTGGTGAACACGTTCATCAACTTCAACGCCGGCCTGACGGCGTTCCCGAAGGCCGACATGTTCCTGCCGCTGTTCGCGGCCGCGTTCATCTGGCTCGTCGCGATGTTCGCCTACCGCAACCTGCTGCGCGCGGTTCCGCGGGCGGGCGGTGAGTATGTCTACCTCTCCCGCACCGTCTCACCCGTGGTCGGCTCGATCGCCGGCCTGGGCATCGCGGTCGTCTTTACCTACATCCTGTCGACGAACGCGCACTTCGCGGCCCAGTTCACGCCGTTCATGCTGAGCGGCTTCGGCGCGGTCTTCCACAGCACGGCGTTGTCCAACGCAGGCAATCACCTGACTAGCGACGGCGCGATCTTCGGGATCAGCCTGATCGTGATGGTGATCGTGGCGCTGCTGTCGCTGACCTCGGTCAAGCTCGTCGCCAGGATCATCTTCAGCCTGATCGCGCTGCAGGTCGTCGCCTTCATCGTGCTGATGATCGTGCTGCTCGCTAACTCCCGCACCGACTTCTCCTCGGCGCTGGCTTCTTACAGCCACCACGTCGGCGCCTACCAGGCGATCCTCAGCCTGGGTAAGTCAAATGGCGTCGCGATCGGCAGTTCGGTCGCCTCGATGGTCGCGATCATCCCGTTCATGGTGCTCAACTACAACGGCGTGCTCTACAGCTACTACGTCGGCGGTGAGCTGCGCCGGCCTGGCCGTACCTACCTGTACGCGTCCGTGATCAGCCTGGTCGTCCTGGTGGTGCTGTGGGGCGGGGTCTGGGCGCTGCTGCGGGCCAAGGTCGGGCTGCCGTTCATGCAGTCCCAGGCCAACGTGGGTGCCGCCGACCCGACCGGCTACGCCAAGATCACCAACCTCAGCTCGGTGTCGGGCGGGCTCGGCTACGGCATGATCCTGACCAGCAACCCGATCGCCCGGCTGTTGTTCGCCACCGCCGTGCCGCTCGCTGAGATCGCGGTGAACCTGGCCTTCGTCACGGTCACCACCCGGGTACTGTTCGCCCAGGCCTTCGACCGGCTGCTGCCGGTCAACGTCGCCAAGGTCGGCGAGCGTAACCACGCCCCCAATATCGCGATCGCGATCGTCCTGGTCATCGGCGCGGCGTTCTGCCTGGTCACCAGCTTCGTCAACCTCAGCAACATCGTCGCGCTGCAGAGCCTGTTCTTCGCGCTAATCCTGCTGGCCGGCGGTGTCGCCGCGACGTTCCTGCCGTTCAAGCGCCCCGAGCTGATCACCCCGGCCGGGCTCGACGACGCCGCGAAGGCCGCTTTCCTGCGCAAGGTGACGTTCGTCGGCGCCGCCACTACCGCGCTGGCGCTGTTCACCTGCTTTGAGATCGTCAGCCACACCTCGGTCTACGGCAAGTTCAGCTGGGAATCGATCCTGACCTTGCTGGTCGTGCTCGGGGCCGGTCCGGTGATCTACCTGGTCGCCCGGTGGATCCGCCGCCAGCGCAACTCGCTCGACCTGGCGATGGCCATGCACGAACTGCCGCCGGAGTGAGCCGTTAATGCCCCTATTCAGAAAGGCAACAGAGCTTAACAAGGCGAAGAGGAGCCGCGCCCTGCGGCTCTTCTTCGTGAGCGACCTCCACGGCTCCGAGGTCTGCTTCCGCAAGTTCCTCGCGGCCGCCAAGGTCTACGAGCCGGACGTGCTGCTGCTCGGCGGCGACTTCGCGGGCAAGGCGATCGTTCCGGTGCTGCGCCGGGGCGACACCTGGTCCACCCTGTTCAACGACGTCGAGACCACCGTGCCGCTGGACGACTATGACCAGCTCGCCGCGGGCATCACCAGGCGCGGGTTCTACCCGGTCCAGATGGACGATGAGGAATACGCCCGGCTCTCCGCCGACCCGCAGGCGCTGGAGGAACTGTTCCGCACCGAGATCGCGGCCCAGGCTCAGCGCTGGTGCGACCTGGCTGCCGAGCGACTCGATCGAGGAGTCCGCATCATCATCACGCCGGGCAACGATGACCCGTGGGAGGCCGACTCGGTCTTCGACGGCTCGGATCGAGTCGAGTTCCCCTCGCTCAAGACCTGCCAGGTCGGGCCGTTCACGATGGCGAGCGTCGGCATCGTGCCGACCACTCCCTGGAACACCGAGCGCGAGTGCTCCGAGGAGGAACTGGCCGGGCGCATCGAGGGGCTGCTTGAGCCGCTGCCGGCCGACACCAGGCTGATCATGAACTTCCACTGCCCGCCGTACGGGTCCACGCTGGACGACGCCCCCGAACTCGACGACACGCTGAAGCCGGTGATCCGCGGCGGCCGGCCGAGCATCGTGCCGGTCGGCAGCCACGCGGTGCGGGATGCGATCAAGAAGTACCAGCCCGGCGTCGCGTTGCACGGGCACATTCACGAATCGCGCGGCGTCCAAAAGATCGGCCGGACGCTATGCATCAATCCGGGCAGCGACTACTCTTCAGGCGTATTGCGGGGTGCGGTCGTTGACCTCGCTGAAGACGGTACCTGCATGGATTTCCTGCTGACCACCGGATAGGAGCAGCAGCGTGCAACCGCTAGCCGATCCGGTTGACGAGGCGCAGCGGCTGATCGGACTGGCCAAGTCGCGCGACCTGGTGCTGCGCGCCCTCGGCGGCGTAGCGGTCTGCCTGCAGGCCCCCGACGGGCACCCCCGCCTGGCCCGGCAGGTAAAGGACATCGACCTGGCGGCGGTCAAGGGCTCGCACAAGGCCGCGATCAAGGTAGTGCAAGAGGCCGGCTACGTCGGCGATGAGATGTTCAACGCGCTGCGCGGATCCCGCCGGCTGCTGTTCGGTGATCCGGTCAACGGCAGGCACCTAGATATCTTCGTCGGCGAGTTCTCGATGTGCCATGACCTGCCGCTGACCTCGCGCCTTGGTCGCGAGCCGCTCACGGTGCCGAAGGAAGAGCTGCTGCTGTCCAAGCTTCAGATAGTCGAGCTGACCGAGAACGACCAGGGCGACATCTACAACCTGCTTTTCCACAACGAGGTCGTGAGCGACAACGGTGGCACCGGCATCTCCGCCGCCTTCATCGCCGGTCTCTGCGCGGGCGACTGGGGTCTGTGGCGCACGTGCCAGCTCAATCTGGAGCGATCGCAATCCGACCTCGCCAAGTCCGCCCTCGACGCGGACGAGCAGGCCACGGTATCTGCCAGGCTTACGACCCTGCACGAGCGCATTCAGGCCGAGTCGAAGCCGCTGAAATGGCGGATGCGCAACCAGGTCGGCGACCGGGTCCGCTGGTACAACGAGCCCGAGGAAGAAGCCGCGGGGACCTAACCCCCCATCAACCCTCGCTGATCACGTGCCCGAGCGCGTCGCCAGTCGCTGACCGGCCCGAGTTCGGCATGCTGGTGGTGAACGCGTACCTCGATGCCCGGTACAGGTGCTGGCCGAACTCCACCGGATGCTCGCTCTCGTCGAACGCCACCCGCTCCATGGTCAGCAGGGCCGCGCCGCGCGGCTCATTAAGCACCTTGGCCTCGGTCGCCGAGGCGTTCTTGGCCGACATCCGCTGGGTCGCCGAGCCGAGCCTGATGCCAGAAGCGCGCAGCAACTCGTACAGCCCGTGCTCGGCGAGCATCTCGCTGCGAAGATGCACCAGCGCCGCCGGCAGGAAGTTGTGCATCAGCGCGATCGGCTCGCCGTCGGCCAGCCTGATCCGCTCCAGGCAGATCACCAGCGCCCGTTCGGGCAGCTTCAGCGCGCGGGCTACGTTCTCGCTGGCGTGTCCGACCTCGTTCCTGATCACCTGGGTGGTCGGCGCCCGCCCGGCCGCCGCCAGGTCGTCGTACAGGCTGGTCAGCTCGACATCGCGGTCGATCCGCTCCTTGGCGACCAAGGTCCCGGCCCCGCGCTTACGGGTCACCATGCCCTTGTTGGCCAGGTATCCGAACGCGGCCCGCACGGTCGGCCGGGACAGCCCGAGCCGCTCCGCCAGTTCGACCTCATTGTCCAGCCGGGCCCCGGCCCGCAGCGCCCCCGACCTGATCGCGTTCTCGAAATGCTGGGCCAGCTGAAAATACAACGGCACCGGACTCGCCCGGTCAATGGAGATGACGTCGGGGCTGGGCTGAGGTTCTGCTCGCGCGTTCATTGCGTTGCTATTGTCACAGTAGGTTCACGGCGATGTCGACGGCGCCCGCTACGTCGTCATCGGGCGGGTAGAGCAAGTTCCGGCCAGTCACCAGGCCATAGATGCCGGGCAGCGAAAGCGCTTGCCGCCACCGGTCAAACATCTCATCGGGCTTGTCCCCGACGTCGCCGCCGAGCAGCAGCGCGGGCAACGTCGTCGCCTCCACGACCCGCTCCATCTCGTCTACGACCGGGATCTTCAGCCAGGTGTACGCCGAGGTCGAGCCAAGCCCCGAGGCGATGGCGATCGACCTGATCACGGCGTCCGGAGACAGGTCGTTGCCACGGGTTCTGCCAGCGCTGCGGCCGGTAACCACCATGAACGGCTCGACAATCGCGACCAGCCCCCGCTGGGCCAGGTCGGTGACGGCGTTCCCGCAGGATTCGAGGGTACTGGCCGTCGCCGGGTCGCCAGGATCGATGCGCAGCAGCATCTTGCCGCCGTCCAGGCCCGCCGACTCGATCGCGGCGGCGCTGTACCCGGTGAACCGGTCGTCGATCTCGAACGCCGTTCCCGGCAGGCCGCCCCGGTTCATCGAGCCGAGCACCACCTTGCCGTCGAGCGCGCCGAGCAGCAGCAGATCCTCGATGATGTCGGCCGAACCCAGGATCCCGTCGACGCCCGGCCGGCTGAGCGCGACCAGGATCCGGTCGAGCAGGTCGGCCCGGTTCGCCATCGCCATCGGCCGGTCCCCGGCCGCCAGCACCCCGCGGGCCGAATGATCGGCCGCGATGATCATCAGCCGCCCGGTCGGGCCGAGCCAGGGCCGCCGGCGCCTGGCCGCCGCCGCGACCGCCACCGCGCCCGGGTTGAGTGTCCTGGTCTCGCTGATGATGCGCCGCTGCTCGTCAAGCACCAGGGCCTCCTCCCGTGCCAAGCGAGTATGTCATTAGTTATTGACATACTCTCATGACATCATGCACGGTAACGAGACCGGGCGATAGAGCGAGGCGGGGATCGGAATGGGAAGCGATCAGGGCCTGCCGGATCGTCGCCTGCGGGTCGGCGTGGTCGGCGCCGGGGTCATCGCGCAGGTGATGCACCTGCATTACCTGGCCGAGTTGTCAGACCTGTATGAGGTCACCGCGATCTGTGACATCGTCGGGGCGAACGCCAGGGCCTGCGCCGACAAGTACGGCATCCCGGCCGCCTACGCCGACTGGCGCGAGCTGATCGCCGCCCCGCTCGACGCCGTCTTCGTGCTGACCTCAGGCAGCCACGCCCCGATCGCCATCGCCGCCGCCGGCGCCGGCCTGGCTGTCTTCACCGAGAAGCCGATGTGCTTCTCGGTCGCCGAAGGCAAGGCGATGGTCGCCGCCGCTGATGAGGCCGGCACCACGCTGATGGTCGGCTACCCGAAGCGATACGACCTGGCCTACGCCAAGTTCAGCAGCGAGGTCGCCGCCCTGCCGGACGCCAGGCTGCTGCGGGTGACCACGATGGAATCGCCGTTCCGGCCCTACATCGCGCACTATTCGCTGCTCAGGTCCACCCCGCCGTCCGACGACGTGGCCGCCTCGCTGCTTGCCGCCTCGGATGCCAGCATCAACGCCGCGATCAGTCCGGTCGATGACCTAGAGCGGCGCGTCTACCACGGCGTCCTGCTCGACACCCTGGTCCACGAGATCAACTCGGTGCGCGGCCTGCTCGGCGAACCTGACCGGCTCGACTACGTCGACCTGTCAGAAGAGAACGTCACCGTCATGCTGCGCTACGGCGACCTCCGGGCCGCGATCCACTGGGTCGACCTGCCCGGCATCGCCAGGTACCAGATGGAGTTCGCGCTCTACGCCGCCCAGCGCCGGGTCACCCTAGAATTCTCCTCGCCCTTCTTGCGCAACGAACCCTCGAGCCTCGTCATCGAAGGCGGCGACCTGGGCACGGCGCGGTCCTGGCGCAGCGCCGAGGTGATCGGCTACGACAGCGGATTCCGGCGCGAACTTGAGGCGTTCCACACGTGCGCGACTACCGGCGCCGTCCCAGTCACCTCTGGCCGCGACGGCCTCGCCGACATTGCCCTGTGCGAGTCGATCATCGCCTGCCACCGGCTCGGCCGCCCGATCGACCACCCGACCGCGGTCTGATGGAAGCTCAGCTCCGGATTGGCATAGCCGGTTACGGAATGATGGGCCGCGCGCACTGCTACGGCTACCGGGTCGCCCCGATGCTGCGCAGGCTGCCGGTGACTCCGGTCGTCACCGTCATGTCCGGCCGAGACCAAGCTGCCGTCGCGGCCGCTGCCACTGCCTACGGTGTCCAGGAAACGGTGACCGACTGGCGCGACCTGATCGCCCGCGACGACGTAGACGTGGTCGACATCTGCACCCCGCCCGGCACCCACGCGGAGATAGCCCAGGCGGCCGCCGCCGCCGGCAAGGCCGTTCTCTGCGAGAAACCGCTGGCGGTCTCCTACGACCAGGCCCGCGCAGCCGCCAGCGCAGTATCGACGGCGGGCGTCCACAACGCCGTCGGCTTCAACTACCGCAAGCTCCCGGCGGTAGCGCTGATGCACCAAATGGTCACCGAAGGCGCCATCGGCGAGATCCGGCTCTGGCGCGCAACCTGGCTATCGGACGAATTCACCGATCCGGCAATACCGTTCGACTGGCGCTTCGACCGCTCCATGGGCGGCACCACGATCGCCGATCTAGGCAGCCACCTGGTCGACCTGGCCCTGTGGACAGCCGGCGGCATCCAATCCGTCTGCGCCCAGTCACAGACCTTCATCAAGGACCGTTCAGCCTCGTCAGGCTCACTGTCGCAGGGGCGAGCTAGGGTCACCGTAGATGATGCATCGTCCGCGCTGATCAAGTTCGCCAGCGGGGCCAGGGGCACGGTGGAGATGGCGCGCTCAGCCGTCCGGCGCCCCTGTGACTTCACGGTGGAGGTAAACGGCAGCACGGGCACCCTGATCTTCGACTACGCCCGTCTGAACGAGCTCTGGTTCGGGAGTGCCGAGGACGAGCAGTCCAGGTACGGCCTGACGCGGATCCGGGCCGAGCATCCGAGTCACCCTTATGCGGCCGACTGGTGGCCGATTGGCCAGGGCGTCGGTTACGGCTCGACCTTCGCCAATCAGGTCGCCGACCTGCTGGAACACTGGCCCGACCAGCCCTGGACCCCAGACTTCGCCCACGGCGCCGCCGTCCAGGCCGTCTGCGAAGCCATGGAACGCTCAGCCGCCACCGAGCGCTGGGTCCAGGTGACCGAGGTAACCGGGTAGTTCAATCAGGCGATTAACTGGTAGCTCCTAAGGCGGAGATTGAGGAGCAAACCAATGATTCCGTTCGCTGACAGCACCAACCCCGAGGCCATTGACCCGGCGAAGTTCTCCCACGTCGCCGGCTATGCCAACGGAAAATACGCCTGGCCCGATCACCAGTTCGACCGATTCAAGCGGCATTTCAAGATCGCGGTCGAGCCCGGTGATCCCACCCAGGCTCGGCTGGCCCGCTGCCTTGACATCGAGCGGTTCGACGCGACCGTCTCCGACGCCGCGCCGTTCGCCCGCCACCGCGCGGAAGCGGGTCACGACGACTGCTTGTTCTACTGTTCGCTCAGCGTCGTGCCCGCGCTCGTTGCCGCGCTTCGAGGCGCCAGGAGCGAGTTCTTCAGCGCCAAGCGTCCGGTGACGTGGGGGCTGTGGGTGGCCTGGTGGTGGCAGCGGCCCCATCCGCCGACCGCCACCGAGGTCCTGGCCGAGCTGAAGACGCTGTCCGGCGTGACTCTGGAGCCGGGTAAGCTGCGCGGCTGCCAGTGGCAGCCGGGCACCGACATCGACCGAAGCGTCTGGTACGCCTCCGACAACTTCTCTCCGGGCAAGTCATGATCTGAGGTCTAACGGACAACGCGATAGTCGACGAGCAGATAGCCAGCCGGTGAGAGTTCGCTTCGGATTGATTCGAGCTGAATCGACGGCAAGCCGTCGAGGAGTCGTCGTCCGCGGCCGACGATCCTCGGTGCTACTACGAGCCTGAGCTCGTCGGCAACGCCGGCGGCGAGCAGTGCCTGCGCGACCGAGATACTTGCGTGGACGCCGACATCGCCTCCGGGCTGCTGCCTGAGGTCCCGGACGAATTCGACCAGCCCGCCATCGAGCACCGTCGCATTGGCCCAGTCTCGGTCAAGGGGCGTCGAGGTCGCGATGTACTTCGTGACCCCGTTGATGAATGCCGCGAATGGCTGGACCTGACTGCCCGGCCAGAACTGCGCCCACTCGGTGTAGCTACGGCGGCCGAGTATGACCGCGTCCTGGGTCGCGATCACAGCGGCAAGGTTGGCGTCCATCGCGTCGTCCCAGTCGGCGAAGAAACTATCCGGAGCCTCGGCAACCCCGTCGACGGACAACAACTCGTACACGACGATCTTTCGCACGCCTGAACCTCCGATTGGTCTCGATGCTACTTAGCTGACTGATCGAACCGCCGAAACTCATCGCTGCGACGTGCCAGTAGTTCCCCTCAGCCAAGTTGCTCGGATTGAGTCACATCGGCCCCAATGGCACCGTCAGCCACGTTCTCCGGCCTCATGATCCTTTTCTCTACGGATGAATGTGCGGATTCATCCGGTTTTCGGGGGATGAATATGCGTATTCATCTGGTTTTCTAATGATCCCCTGGGGCTGAGTTTGCGGCTGGTGTTGCAGACGGGGACTGTGTGGCTTGACGGGCGGAAGGGGCGGGTCGCTTCGATGCTCGCCCGGGTTGTCCGGGTTTCAGATTGAGGCGGATTCGTATTGGCTGACTATTTCTTTGGCTAGGGCCAGGGAGGAGGTGGCGGCGGGGGA
Organism: Streptosporangiaceae bacterium; assembly: GCA_036501205.1. Classification (GTDB taxonomy): domain Bacteria; phylum Actinomycetota; class Actinomycetes; order Streptosporangiales; family Streptosporangiaceae; genus Chersky-822. Next base: position 16,159 of record DASYAT010000093.1, read on the forward strand.
GGGGGCGTTGCGGACGTGGGTGGCGCCTGGGGTTTGGGAGATGGCGAAGTCGTCGACTAGCTGGCCGGCTCGGTTGACGGCCTGGGCGCGGGTGCCGTAGACGGGCCGGGGATCGATGGGCAGCGTCTCGATCGCCGGGACGTAGACGGCGCACTTGGAGATGAAGCGGGCGCGGCTGGTGGCCATGGCCATTTCGCGCAGGCCGGTGCGCCAGAAGCGGCGGGCGACAGCCCAGGTGCCTGGCCAGCGCAGGGTCTGGGTTACGTCGCGCGCGGTCTCGCCCCAGTCGCGGCTGGCCTCGCTGCCCGCGCCCTTGGAGCGGCCGCTGCGGGAGGGGACCAGGAGGGCGGTGGGGCCGAGCAGGACGCCGCCGTCGATGTGGCGGGTGACGTGGACGCCTAGGAACGGCAGAGCCGGGTCCGGCACCGGGTAGACCAGGCCGCGCACGATGGGGTCGCCGTTGATGCGCAGGTAGGCGCCGCGGAACGGGATCACGCGGGGTTCGGCGGGTGCCCCCGCAAGGACGGCTATCCGGTCCGACCACAGGCCCGCGCAGGCTATTGCCCAGTTGGCCCGGTACTCGCCGATGGCGTGGGTGAGTACGGTCGCGTCGTGTTCGCGGCGCAGGTTGGTGATCTCGGTGGCCAGGGCGAACTGGACGCCGGCCTCGCGCAGCTCGCGCTCCAGGGAGCGGGCGACGGCGGCGAAATCGACGATGCCGGTGTTGGGGGAGTGCAGCGCCGCTACGCCCTTGCATTCCGGCTCGATCTCGCTGATCTCGCTCGCGTCGACGCGGCGCAAGCCGGGGACGCCGTTGGCGTGGCCGCGCTTTTCCAGGTCGGCTAGCCGGGGCAGTTCGTCGTCGCTGATCGCGACGATGAGCTTGCCGCAGCGTTCGACCGGGATCTGGTGCTGCTCGCAGTACTCGTACATCAGCTTGGCGCCGGCCACGCAGAGCCTGGCCTTGAGCGAGCCTGGGACGTAGTAAACGCCGGCATGGATTACGCCGGAGTTGTGGCCGGTCTGGTACTCGGCCACCTTGGAGGCCTTGTCGATGACCAGAATCCTGGCGTCCGGGTTGCGGGCCAGGAGTTCCCTGGCGACAGCCAGGCCGACGATTCCGGCACCGACGATGGCGACGTCATGGCGATCGACTGGCACGGTGAGCTCCCTAGAGGTCTGGCGATTCAACTACCAGGGTTGCGTTATGCCTAATTCTTGTTGCTCCTATTTCTTGTGGGCGGCTAGGGCCGACAAGAGTTCGTAACCCACGTGAGCGGCCGCGATGCCGGTGATCTGGGCGTGATCGTAGCTGGGTGCGACCTCGACGATATCGGCGCCGATCAGGTTCAGGCCGGCGAATGAGCGGAGCACGCCGAGCAGTTCTCGGCTGGTCAGGCCGCCGGCCTCGGGGGTTCCGGTGCCCGGGGCGTGGGCCGGGTCGAGCACGTCGATGTCAACCGAGACGTAGGCGGGGCGGTCGCCGACGCGGGCGGCGATGCGCTCGGCGATCCCGGCGACGCCGAGGTGATCGGCCTCGGGGGCTGAGATGACGGTGAAGCCCTGTTCGGTGTCCTGGTCGAGATCGGCGGTGCTGAACAGCGGGCCCCTGATGCCGACGTGGATGCAGCTGCCCTTATCGAGCAGGCCCTCCTCCGAGGCGCGGCGGAACGGGGTGCCGTGGGTGTAGGCGGCGCCGAAATAGGTGTCCCAGGTGTCCAGGTGCGCGTCGAAGTGCACGACCGCGATCGGGCCATGGCTGGCGGCGAACGCCCGCAGCAGGGGCAGCGCGATCGTGTGGTCGCCGCCCAGGGTGAGCAGGTGCGGGGTGTGTTCAAGCAGGTCGCGGGCGCCGTGTTCGATCGTGGTGATCGCCTCGGTCAGGTCGAACGGGTTCACCGCCAGGTCGCCGGCGTCGACCACCTGCAGGCTGGCGAACGGCGATACGTCCAGGGCCGGGTTGTAGGGGCGCAGCAGGCGCGAGGACTCCCTGATGTGGCCGGGGCCGAACCTGGCGCCGGGCCGGTAGGTGACGCCGCTGTCGAACGGGACCCCGACGATCGCGACGTCGGCCCGGTCGATCTCGCCGATGGCCGGCAGCTTGGCGAAGGTCGCCTGGCCCGCGTACCTCGGGACCTTGGTGGCGTCTACCGGGCCGACGTTGTCGCCATTGACGATGCGGGGGGCGGGATCGATCATCAGGCCAGGCTAGCCTTACCGCCGGCGGCCGCGTCGATGGCCTCGAGCTCGCGATCGCTGGCTTCGATGGCCGCTGCCTCGGCGTTCTGGTCAAGGTTGCGGGACAGCCCGAAGTACACCAGGCCGGAGACCAGCAGGCCGACGATCCAGGAATAGTCGACGCCGCCCGTGAGGTGAGCCGGGATCGGCCCGGTGTAGGAGAAGCCGGCGATCGACGGCAGCACCATGAACGGGATCTCGGCCGCGAAGCCGGCCGCGTAGGCGATCAGGCCCCGGTAGCCCCAGGCGCCGTAGACCCCGTTGGGGCGGAAGATGTCGGTGATCGCGTAGTGGCCGTGCCGGACGAAGAAGAAGTCGACCAGGTTGAGCGCGGTCCACGGCACCAGCAGGTAGAGCATCAGGGTGAGTGAGTCCAGCACCGCGTTGACCGCGCTGCCTGAGCTCCAGAGGTTGCCGAGCAGGTACCAGATGAGGGCGAGGGCGATGATCGTGCCTGCTCGCCAGAGACGGCTGGTGCTGATCTTCTTGAACGAGTCGATGCCGGTGAGCACGCTGAGCATGCCGCCGTAGGCGTTCATGCCCATGGTGGCGAGCAGCGCGGTCGCCGACAGGACGGCGGTGATCGATCCGAGCGGTGCGGCCACGTTGTCACCGACCGTCTGCAGGCCGACCAGGCCGTCGGTGGCGCCGAGCCTGCTCGCGAGCCAGGCGCCGAGAGCGATCAGCCAGATAGCCGAGCTTGAGGCGCCGAAGAATACTGCGGTGATGATGCCGCCCGGTGAGGTCTTGCGCGGCATGTAGCGCGAGTAGTCAGAGACGTAGGGCGCGTAGGTGATGTTGTAGGCGGCGGCGACCGTGAACTGGGTCATGAACGCGGAGAACACGAATCCGCCAGGATGAACCGGGGTCTTACCGCCGGCGTCGCCGAGCAGGATCGCGACCGAGATGATCGCGTAGCAGGGCAGGGAGATGATTAGCAGGAACCTGAATACCCGGTGCACCCAGTCGTAGCCGAAGATCGCGAGCAGGGCCGCGAGGATGGCGGTTCCGGCCGCGACCAGGCCGCTGCTCCAGCCGAACGCGCCGTGCAGGCCGGCCGCCAGCAGGATCTGGTCGGCGACGTTGAAGGCCATGTAGGTGAAGAGGACTGCGAACAGCGCGACGATCACGCCCCGGTAGCCGAGCTGGGCTCTGGTCTGGATCATCTGGGGCAGGCCGAACACCGGGCCCTGGGTGGCGTGGAAGGCCATGAACAATGTGCCGAACCAGATCCCCAGCGTGCCGGCCAGGATCGACCAGCCCACCGACAGGCCCAGGCCGACCCCGATGAAGCCGATCGGGATCGTGAAGTACTGGAAGTTACCGAGGAACCACAGCATCGCCTGCTGCCAGTTCTTGCCGTGCCGTTCAGGGTCGGGGATCCAGTCGATCGAGTGCACCTCGATCTGGTTCAGTAGCGTTCCCTCGTCGACGGTTGCCGTGCTTGGCCTGGCGTCTGCAGCCATCGTCGCCTCCACCCCGGTCATGGTTAGACAAGACTGTGACCGCGAGTTGCATATTTGTCAACGCTTGTTTCATGGACTGTGCTGTTGTTCTACTTGAAGTTGGCGCCGGCGGCGCGCGGGGGGCCAGGGGGGCGTCCCCCCGGAATAGCACTGCGGAGGGTTGATGGAGGCAGGGGTTGGTGCTCAGTTGCGGGCGGCCAGGCTGGCGGCGCGGATGAGCATGGCCGAGGTGGCACAGGCGAGCGGGCTGACTAAGGGCTTCTTGTCGAAGCTGGAGCGGGACCTGACGAGCGTCTCCGTGGCGTCGCTGATGCGGCTGTGCGAGGCGCTTGGCATCTCGGTGGGTTCGCTGTTCCAGGCCGCGAAGGGCGAGGTGGTCAGGAAAGGGGAGTATCCGCCGATCAACTTTGGCGGCAACCGGGTCCGGGAGTACCTGCTGACGCCGGCCGGGGAAAGGCGGGTTCAGGCGCTGCTCAGCGACATCGAGCCTGGCGGCGGGAGCGGTGATGAGGCGTACTCGCTGCCGACCGATGTGGAGTTCGTATTCATCCTGGCTGGCCAGCTCGAGATCGTGGTCGCGGGGGAGCGGCTGACGCTGGACCAGGGGGACGCGTTTACGTTTCCGTCCGGGACCCAGCACACGTTCAAGGTGCCGATGTCGGCCGGGCCGACGCAGGTGCTGTGGGTGCTGTCGCCGGCGTTGCCCGACGCCGGTCTTGATGTCCAGCGGCTGGCGCGGGAGCAGGCGTCGGGGCGGGGCTAGCCTTTGGCTAGCTTTTGGTCGGCTGCCAGTCTGAGGTAGCGCGGACGTCGGCCTGGCGCGGGAAGATCTTCTCGGTGAGGACCCGGTGCACCTCGGAATCCAAATCCAGGCAGGCATCGGAGAGCACGACCAGCTGGTAGTCGAGATCGGCGGCCTGGCGCAGGGTGGATAGCACGACCCCGCTGGTCGAGATGCCGGTCAGCACCAGCGTGCCGATGCCGAGCCCGCGAAGCACTACCTCAAGGTCGCTGCCGGTGAACGCGGAGACCCGTCGCTTGATCACCACGATGTCGCCCTGCTGGGGCGCCACCGCCGGGTGGACCCGGGTGGCCGGGTCGTCATGGGTGTAGCCGCCGCCGGTCATGATCGCGGAAAAGGACTTGTTCCGCGCGCTGATCTCAGGGTGGCCGTGCCGGAAGCTGATCGTGACGTAGATGACCGGTAGCCCGGCGGCGCGAGCCTTGGTGATCGCGGTAGCGAGACGATCTAGGTAGCCGGGATCGTCGGCGAAGCGCTCGACGATGCCTCGCTGAACGTCCATCACCAGCAACGCGGTCCGGTCCATGGTGGTTACGGCTCCCTTGCTCTCGGCTTCCGTTCGGCTGTGTTGATTCTGCCTGGCGGCTATGGGCGGCGCAGAGTTTGGCATAGTTCTGATATGACGATCTTTGATGATCTTGAGGCGGAGCAGGACCGGCTGGACGGGATTCTCTCCAGCCTTGATGATGCGCAGTGGCTGGCGGGGTCAGCGGCGTCCGGCTGGAGCGTGGCCGATGTCGTGCTGCACCTCGCCCAGACCGAGGAAGCGGTCGTTGCCACCATGACCGGCGGAACCCCCGCCCGGCCGCCTGAATCTGGGCTGTCGGTCGACGAGGCGATGGACTGGCTGGTCAAGTCGCAGCCGGCGGCGCCGGCCGAGGTGTTCAGGCGGTGGCAGGACGCGCGGGTCGCATCGGTGGCGGCGCTGCGGGCGGCGGATCCGGCGGTGCCGTTGCGCTGGATCGAGGCGCCACTGAAGCCGGCCACGCTGGCCACGACCAGGCTCGCCGAGCACTGGGCGCATGCGCTCGATATCACCGCACCGCTCGGCCTCGAACTTCCCGACACCGATCGGCTGCGGCAGATCGCCTGGCTGGCGCACCGGTCGCTGGTCTATGCGTTCGCGATCGGTGGGCAGGAGGCGCAGCCGGTCTACTGCGAGCTGACCGCGCCCGACGGCGTCGAGGTCTGGAGCTTCGGGCCGGCCGACGCGCAGTCGCGGATTACCGGGCCGGCCGGGGCATTCTGCCGGGTCGCTGCGCAGCGGCTGGCGCCAGATGAGTCTGGGCTGGCTGCGGTGGGTCCGGCCGGGGCGGCGGCGCTGAGGGTGCTGCGTACCTACGCGGCCTAGGGCTGGGTCGGCCGGCTAGGGTGCGGCGCCGGGCTAGGGTGCGGCGTCGCGTTTGAGCTTGCGCCAGCCGCCCGCCCGGTTGTTGGCGACGATCTGCCGGAACATCTCGGTCAGCGCCGTCGCGTTGATCGTCTGGCCCTGCTTTACGGCCACCGTCCTGGCGGTCTTATTGTCGTGTCCGGCGGTGATGATGCCGTGCGGGTCGGGCACGATCGCGCCGTCGTAGAGGAACACGTTGACGTGGGTCTTCGCCGCGAGCAGCGCGCAGATGTTGCCGTCCAGCACGAAGTACGGCTGAACAGTTCGCTTGATCGTTTCGGTGACTTCGGGGTCGGCCTCGTGCACCAGGTCGCGGACCTGCCGGCAGATTTCCCGCTGCCAGGGCGGCAGGAGGTCGATGTAGGCATCGACGCGCGGGTCCTTTGCGTAGCTCATTGCTGGTCCCCCCTGGGCGTCAGTCTTTGCGGCCGGTCAGGGCCAGGGTCGCTCCGAGGCCGATCATGGCCAGGCCGCCGGTGCCGCCGATGAGTTCCAGGCGCCGGGGTGAGCGGGCGAGCCAGGCCCTGGCGGTTCCGGCGACGAGAGCCCAGGTACTGTCACACAGCACGGCTATTCCGATGAATAGCGCCCCGAGCAGCAGCATCTGGACTGAGACGTGACCGGCTGACCGGTTGACGAACTGAGGCAGCACCGCCACGAAGAACACGATCGGCTTCGGATTGGTCACCCCGACGAAGAAGCCGTCGCGTACGATCCGCCGGACGCTCTTGGCCTCGACTGCCGCTCCGAAGGCTTCCCACAGTTGCTTGCGATGCCGCAGCGCTTGCACGCCGAGATAGATCACGTAGGCGGCGCCCGCCAGTTTCAGCACGGTGAACACCGCCATCGACCGCTCGACCAGCGCGCCGATCCCGAAGGCAACGGCGAGGACCTGCACATAGATCCCGAGTTGCCCGCCCAGCGCAGTGCCTACCCCAGCCGCGCGGCCGAGTACCAGGGAGCGGCTGATCACGAAGAGTACGTTCGGGCCGGGAATGATGATCAAGACAAACGAGATCAGCGCGAAAGTCAGCAGCTGGCTAGTTGACGGCATATCGGCAGCCTATTCAGGCCGTCCAGACTATTTAACCCGGTCGGCGGGCCTTGGTCAGCTGGGCTGAGGTTCGCGGGCGCTTGCCGACGAAGCTCTTTCGGATCTCGATGTACCCGGCGATCTCGAGGGTCGTGAGCTGCT
>DASYAT010000094.1:0-12896 GCA_036501205.1 Streptosporangiaceae bacterium
GGGCCACTCTGCCAAACCAGATCGCGTAGCCGACAAGGAGCAGCAGTATGACGGCGGCCGACATCCAGTTCATCGCTAACTCCCAGAGACTCGTGCGGGCTTGGGCAGCGATCTCATCGTGGCCTACACCAGCCGCCGAGCGTAATGGCTTGCCGCCTACAGCTCAGGTGGGCCTAGACCTACCTGGGTACGGTCCTGATCGATCGAGCACGAGCAGAGTGGACGACGACCAGCGGTGACTTGTATAGTTACATTTATTATAAGTGTAGTTATACAAACCTCGAATCTGTCCAGGAGGAGCTGTCGACAAGCCGGAGGATATGTTCGACCGGGATTTCGAGTGGGGCGAACTGACCAGATTCGCCGGCCAGGACGCGCGCGGGCCCACGCTCGGAATCGTGTCCGGCCGTCGCAGGCAAGGCAAGACCTATCTGCTCGATGCGCTCGTCCGCGCGTCCGGCGGCTTCATGTTCACCGCTACGGAGGCGACGGCACCCGAGTCGCTGCGCGAGTTCGGGACGGCACTGGCGGAGTACAGGAGCGAGCCGGCGCCTTACCGATTCGAGAACTGGAACGAGGCTCTCTCGCAGCTTCTGCGAGGCGGATCCGGGCAAGCCCCCGCCGTGGCCGTTCTTGACGAGTTCCCCTATCTGGTCGCGCAGGCGCCGGAGTTGCCGTCGTTGATTCAGCGGCAACTCGATCCGGCCTCCAGAAGGACAGCCGGGCCGATCCGCCTGCTGCTCTGCGGATCGGCCATGACCTTCATGGGCCGGCTGCTCTCCGGTGGGGCTCCGCTTCGGGGCCGGGCCGCGCTTGAACTCATCGTCCCGACCTTCGACTACCGGCTGGCCGCGAGATTCTGGGAGATAGCCGATCCGAGGACTGCGGTCCTGGCCAACGCCGTCGTGGGCGGCACTCCCGCGTACCGACGGGAGTTTTCCTCCGACGACACTCCGGCGGGGCCAGGCGACTTCGACGCCTGGGTGGTGCGAGCGGTACTCAATCCAGCCCGGCCGCTCTTCCGGGAGGCTAGATACCTGCTCGCCGAGGAACCGGGAGTGCGGGACACCGCCGTGTACTACTCGGTGCTCGCGGCGATCGCGGAAGGCAACACGACCAGGGGCGGGATCGCGAGCTACCTGGCCCGCCCGGCCACCGATCTCGCCCATCCGCTTGGCATTCTTGAGGATGCGGGCCTGATCTCCCGTCAGGTTGATATGTTCCGCGCGAATCGCTCGTTCTACCGAATCGCCGAGCCCCTGGTCGCCTTCTATCACGCCGTCATGAGGCCAGCCTGGGGAGACCTTGAGCGACCTGGTCGCGGCGCGGAAGTATGGCGGCGGATGCGGCAGACCTTCACCAGCAAGGTTGTCGGACCGCACTTCGAGGGACTGTGCCGGGAGTGGATCCGCTGGTACGCCTCGCCTGAGACGGTCGGAGGTTACCCGTCCAAGGTCGGCGCCGGTGCCTTCAGCGACCGGTCAGCCCGGGCACTGATGGAAGCCGACGTCGTCGCGCTGAGCCGGGACGACGCGAGCCGCCCGAGCGTACTGTGCCTCGGGGAGGCCAAGTGGAACACGACTATGACAGTCGGCCATCTTGACCGCCTCATCCGGATCAGGGAGGCACTCCGGGAGCAATCGAGCGCTCAGGTGACCGATGACACCAGGCTCGCGCTCTTCTCGGGAGCCGGCTTCACCGACGAACTGCGGGACCTAGAAGCGCGTTCTTCAGAGATCGTCCTGGTGGACCTCGACCGGCTCTACCACGGCGCCTGAATCTGGGTTACTCGGCGAGGATGCGGAGGCGCTTGGGGTCATAGAAAGGAGCGATTTGGAGCTTGGCTGGCCAGTGGGTGGTGTCGGTGTGGACGGTGAAGCCGTCGGACTTGAGCCACTCGGCGGTGACGCCGTCGGGGTTGGTGACCTGGGCCAGGGCGACGGGGCCGCCGACCGTGTAGCCGTAAGCGGCGGCTCGCACGTAGCCGACTCTGGTGCCGGCCAGATACACCGGCTCGTTGCCGAACAGGTCCGCCTTTGTGTCATCGACCAGCAGGCCGACCACCCGGTCCCTGGGCGGTCCTTCCGCCTTGGCGGCTAGCAGCGCGTCCCGGCCGATGAAGCCGCCGGGCTTGTCCCAGGCGACGGCGAAGCCGAGGCCGGCCTGCATCGGGTTGTCGGTGTTGTCGATGTCGATGCCCATGTCGCGGTAGCCCTTTTCCAGGCGCAGGCTCGACATCGCGGACAGGCCGACCGGGCGGATCCCCAGATCGGCACCCGCCGACATCAGGTCGTCGTAGACACCGGCCGCGTACTCGGTCGGCACGTGCAGTTCCCAGCCGAGTTCTCCGACGTAGGTGACTCGCATCGCCAACACAGGCGCGTAACCGACATGGACCTCTTGGCACGACAAGTAGGGGAACGCAAAGTTTGACAAATCAATATCAGTAAGCCGACCGAGGAGTTCCCTCGAGGCCGGACCTTGCACGGTCAGCAAGGTCGTGGCGGAGGTGACATCGGTGACCGTGACGAATTCGCCTGGCTTCCTCTCGCGGCGGATCAGGGGCTCGACCCGGCGGTGGATGATATCGCTGGCGATGACCAGGAACTTCTCCTCGGCGAGCCTGGTCACGGTGAGGTCGGTGACGATGCCGCCGGCGGTATTGAGCCACTGGGTGTAGACGAGGCGGCCGGGCTCGCGGGCGACGTCGTTCGCGGACAGGCGGCTGAGCACGGCGGCCGCGTCCGGGCCCTGGACGATCAGCTTGGCCATCAGGCTCATGTCGATCACGCCGACGGCCTCGCGGATCGCGTTGTGCTCGCGCCGGATGATCTCGTGTGAGGCCGACCGCTTGTAGCCCATGGTGGGGGCCGGGTTCTCGCGGGCCGGGTCGAACCATTCGGCGAACTCCCAGCCGGCCGATACCCCGAAGTGAGCGCCCTGGGCGACCAGGCGGTCGTGCAGCACCGAGCGCCGTACATCGCGGCCGGTCCTGGGCTGCCAGGACGGCCAGATCGCGTCGCCGAAGAGCACGCCGAGCTGCTCGACGGTGCGTTCCTTCCTGAACTTCCGCGAGGTCTCGTAGGTGGCGGTCCGGTCGATGGCGACCGGGGTCGCGTCCACTGGCGGCACCCCGCCGGTGATCCAGTGCGCCATCATGTTGCCGACGCCGCCACCGGACAGGATGCCGAGCGAGTTCAGGCCGGCGGCCACCCAGTAGCCGTCCAGTTCGGGCGCCGGACCGAGCAGCGGCCTGACGTCGGTGGTGAACGACTCCGGCCCGCAGAAGAACGTCCTGACCCCGGTATCGGCCAGCGAAGGGATCCGCTCCATCGCCTTGGCCAGGAACGGCTCCATCCGCTCCCAGTCCGGCGGCAGCTTGCCGAAGGAGAAGTTGCGCGGTACGCCGTCCAGCGACCACGGCGCACCGACCGGCTCGAACAGGCCGACGAGCATCCCGTCGCCTTCTGGCCGGTAGTAGCCGTAGCTCTCCGGGTCCTCGATCACCGGCAGGTCCTGATCCATGCCCGGCACCGTGTCGGTGAGCAGGTAGTAGTGCTCGGCGGCCTGCAGCGGCACGTGCACTCCGGCCAGCGCGCCGAACTGGCGGGCCCAGATCCCGCAGGCGTTGACGACGAGCTCGGTCTCGATGTCGCCCTGCTCGGTGGTGACGGCGATGACTCGTCCGTTTTTGGTTCGGACGCCGGTCGCCGCTATGCCCTCGACCACGCGGGTGCCTAGCTGGCGGGCACCCTTGGCGAGTGAGGTGGCGACGCCGACCGGGTCGGCCCGCCCCTCATCGGCCACGTAGAACGCGGACAGCACGTCACTCGTCTTGGCCAGCGGCCACATTTTCGCCATCTCGGCCGCCGAGATCTCCGCGTCCTCGACGCCGAAGCCGTGCATCCAGGCGGCCTCGCGGCGCAGGGCCGCCTGCCGCTCTGGGTTGGTCGCCAGCGACAGGTGCCCGACCGGGCGGAAGCCGGTCGAGTGGCCGGTCTCGGCCTCGAGCTTGGCGTACAAGTCGCGGGAGTACCGGCTGAAGAACAGAGCGGTCTCGTCGGTCATCCCGGCCGAGGTGATCAGCCCGGCCGCGTGCCAGGTCGTGCCGGCGGTGAGCTGATGCTGCTCGAGCAGCACGACATCGGTCCAGCCGAGGTGGGCGAGGTGATAGGCGATGCTGCAGCCGATCACGCCGCCGCCGACGATGACGACCTGGGCGCGGCTCGGCAGCGCGCCGTCCGGTGCGGCCATGCCGGTCAGTTGCCCGCGATGGTGGCCAGCGCGTCGGCCGAGGTGCCGCGCTCGCCTCTGGTCATCAGCCGGTAGCCGAAGTAACCGAGGATCGCGATGACGAATGACATGACCAGCATGATCGTGCCGAGCGCGTTCAGGGCCGGGCCGCCGTTGCCGCCGCGCTGAGTCGCGTAGATGTACACCGACATCGGGGTGTTGGACGCCGAGTTGCTCAGCAGGTCGACGATCACGAAGTCGTCGATCACGGTGGAGAACACCAGGATCGCGCTGGCGAAGATCGCGGGCGACAGCAGCGGCAGTATGACCCGGCGCATGGCCTGGAACGGATTGCAGCCGAGATCGGCGGCCGCCTCGGAGTAGGAGTTGCCGATCGTGGCCAGCCGGGCCTGGACGATGACCGCCGGCCAGGAGACGTTCCACGTCACCAGGGCGAGGGTCTCGGCTAGCGTGCCCAGGCCAACTCCGCTGAACAGTGAGGTGAAGACGAAGAACATCGCGACGCCGAAGATCAGCTCGGGGATCACGAACGACAGCAGCATGACGAAGTTGAAGGTCGCCCCGGTACGGGTGCGCCAGCGATGGATGCCGAGCGCGAACGTCACGCCGAGCGGCACCGCGATCAACGTGGTGTAGGCGGACAGCTTGAGCGTCTGAAGCACGGCCAGCTGCAGCACATTGCTGTGTGCGACCGACAGCACAGGGTCGGTGATGTACCACCGCAGCGAGAAGCCCTGCCAGACGGCCTGTGACTTGCCGCTATTGAACGAGAACAGGACGGCGAGTGCGATCGGCACCAGCGACCACACCAGGTAGAGCCAGGTGAAGCTCTCCAAGAGGACTGGGCGCCGCCAGGGGTTACGCCACCATCTGGGTGGCCCCGCCTGGGTGCTGACCGCTGTGCCGGTGGCCGCCGAAGTGGACCGGCTGGTGGCCGCTGCTGTCATGACGCCTCCCTCGCCGACTTGGCGGTCGCCCGCACGTAATAGACCATCGGGATAACGAGCACGGCGAGTACGAGCAGGGAAAGCACCGCGCCCTGTCCTTCGAAGCCGTTGGTGCCCAGCTGGTTCTGGATCACGTTGCCGATCATCGCCGTGCCCGGGGTGCCGGACAGCAGCTGGTTGGTGAAGTAGTCGCCGAGCATCGGCAGCACGGTGATCAGCAGGCCGGTGAGGATCGGCTGCCTCGACAGCGGCAGGGTGATCTTGACGAACGTCTCGGCCCGGCTAAGGCCAAGGTCACGGCCGGCCTCGAGCAGCGAGCCGTCGATCCGGTCAAGCCCGGCGTACAGCACCAGGATGATGTACGGGATGTAGCCGTACACCAGGCCGAGCACCACGGTGAGCCAGTGGCCGCCGAGCCAGTTGGTGTTGTCGGGCAGGCCGATGGCTCCTAGCGCCTTGTTGAGGTACCCGTTGGTCTGCAGCAGGCCGATCCAGGCCAGCATCCGCATCATGTAGCTGATCCAGAACGGCGCGATCAGCAAGACCAGGAACATGGCCTTGCGGCGGCCGGCGAACCTGGCCACGAAGTACGCCGCCGGGTAGCCGATCAGAATGCACAGCGCGGAGGCCACCGCCGTGTACCAGATCGTGCGCCAGATGATCGGCAGCAGGAAGGAGGTGGCGCCGAAGATGGCGTGCCAGGTGTCCACCAGGTTCGCGTGCGACCAGTTGAGCGGGTTGTACACCGCGACTGGTGACTCGGTGAGGAAGTTGAGACGTCCGCCCGCGATTGCCACCACGTCGTAAAACGGGACAATGAACAGCACCGCGAGCCAGATGATGCCCGGGGCGGCCAGGAGCATGTAGAAGAACCGGTTGTGCTCCTTGCCCCGCTTGCGCCCGTTGCGCTGGCCGGCGGGCCGCGTAGGCCGCAAGCTCGTGGGTGCTGCCATCGCCTGCCCCCTCAGATCCCTAGGCTGACGTTTTGCCAGACCTGCTGCCAGGCCAGGTCGGATTCGACCGGAAGCTGAAGCTCCCACAAGCCGTGCTTCAGGTTCTCCTCGAGGACCACGGTCGAGGTGAGCGACTTCGGCAGAATGCCGTCATGCACCAACCGGTCCTCGGTGACGCCGTAGACCGGCTGCATGTAGCCGTTGTAGCTGATGTTGGTCAGCGCGTTGTCCAGGTCCTGGAGGTAGTTCAGGAACAGGTGGGCAAGCACCGGGTTCTGGGCGCCGCGCAGGATCGTGTTGGTGTCGTTCGCGGTCGGGCCCTTGCCGTCGGCCGGGAACCAGTAGCCCACGACGTCCACCGGCACGCCCTTCGGCATGTAGCTGGCCGCGGCGGCCATGTCGCCTGACCAGGCGTGATGGATCCACATCTGGCCGGAGGGGATCTCGGTGTAGTCGTTGTTGTCGATGTGGACGTTGGTCAGCTTGACCAGGTCCTTCAGCTCACGCTGGGCGACCGCGAGCTGGCTCCTGGACGTGGTGTTCAGGTCGTAGATGCCGTGCTTCATCAGCGCCAGGCAGGGCGACTCGCGGTAGTCGTCCAGGATCGCCACCTTGCCGGCGTACTTGGACTGCCACGGGAACGCGTACCCGTTGGGCCAGTTCGCCGGGTCCTCGGCGATGTGGTCCTTACGCCAGGCGATGCCGGTCGTGTAGATCGTGTAGGGCACCGTGTACTGCCAGTGCTGGTCGTAGAACGGGTTCTGGTACTCCCGCCAGGCCTGGTGCACGACGTTCGGCAGATAGCTGTGGTTGAGCGGCTGGATGAGCTTCTCCGCGACCGCCTTGCCGATCACGTCGGCCGTGACGCCCATGAACACGTCGAAGTTGACCTGCTTGCTGCTGAGCTTGGCCAGGGCCTCGGTCATCGTGTTGAAGTTGGTGAGCTCAACCTGGCAGTTGTACTTCTTGGCGAAGTTCTTCAGGCTCTGCGGGTTAATGTAGGCAACCCAGTTGAAGACCTTCAGGGTGGCGTTGCGCTCCGGCAGCAGCCCGCTCTTGATCGGCTGGTTGTCCGCGTACATCGGCCAGGTCACCGGGTTGTTCGGCCTGGGCAGCGGCAGCGGCTTGCCGACCGGGCCGGTAGCGAGCGCGCCGCTGCAGGCCGAGAGCAGGCCGCCGGCGCCGCTGGCCCCGAGCGCGAGCGCGCCCGCACCGGCTCCGCGCTTCAGGAAACCCCGGCGCGACAGCCCCGCGCTGGCCCGGGGCGACGACCCCCCGATTCCCCCCGCAGGCTCACCAGGGATCGGCGGCCGTCCTGCGTGCCAGCCTTCCTTCGGATGCATGCCGTGCCTCCGTCGCCTGAACAGTCAATCAGTTACTACATCTCATTACTACTACGCCCCCGAACGCACAAGATCGGTTGGGTCACAGATCGGTCATGACGAATCGGTCATGAAGGTGGCATCAAGGTCATCTTGCCCGCCACAGACTGCCAGGCCTGCTGCCACAGGGCGTCGGCTACCACGGTGAGCTGCAGCTCTTTCAGTCCCCGGTAGAAGTCGTTCTCGAGCACGGCGGTGCTGATCAGGCTCTCCGGCAGCACGCCGTGGCTGACCAGGCGCTGCGGCGTCATCCAGGACAGCGGCTGCATGTAGCCGGTCCTCTTGACGTTGGCGATCGCGTTCTTGCGCTTGAGCATGAAGTTGAGGAACAGGTGCGCGAGCACCGGGTTCCTGGCGCCGCGCAAGATGACCATGGTGTCGTTCGCGACCGGTCCCGAGCCGTTCGGCGGGAACCAGTAGCCGAGCGCCTCGACCGGAGTGCCCTTAGGAAGGAACCTGGCCGCCCCGGCTACCTGTCCTGACCAGGCGTGCTGGATCCAGGCCTGGCCGGTAGCCAGGCCTGTGTAAGCATTGTTGTCCAGTCTCGGCTGGACCTGCTTTACCAGGTCGGAAAGCGCGCGGGCCGCGTCGTCGATCTGCAGCGGGTCAGGGGTGTTGAGGTTGGTCACCCCGGTCTTGAGCAGGCCGAGGCTGACGCCTTCGCGGTAGTCGTCGATGATCGCGATCTTGCCCGCGAACTTGGACTCCCACAGGACGTCCCAGCCGTTGAGCACGGTGTAGGGGTCGACGTCGACCAGGTCCTTGCGCCAGCCGATCCCGGTCTTGTAAATCGAGTACGGCACGGTGTACAGCCACTGCTGGTCATAGAAAGGGTTGGTGTAGGTCGGCCACACCTCGCCGATGTTCGGCACGTAGTCGTGATTGAGCGGCTGGATCAGGTTGCCGCCGATCAGCGCGCCCAGGACGCGGACATCGACGCCGCAGAACACGTCGTATCTGGCGTGTCCGCTGGTCACCATCGTCATGGCGTCGCTCATCGTGTCAAAGGTCGTGACCTCGACGGTACAGCCGTATCTGCGCGCGAAGTTGTCCAGGCACTTCTTCGCGATCCGGCCTGGCCAGGTGTAGATCCGCAGCGTCGCGTCCTGCTCGTGGACCTGCCCGCCCGGGATCGGCCGGTTGTCCACCCTGACTGGCCACAGGATCGGGTGGTACGGGCCTGGCGGCTTCGGATCCCGCAGCAGGCCGGCGTCGAGCGCCCCCACATCGCAGCCGGAGAGCAGGCTGCCGAGGCCGCCAGCCGTCAGACTGACGGCAGCGACCCCCGCGGTCCTGGTCAGGGCCTTGCTCAGAAAGCCGCGCCTCGACAGAGCTGATGGTGTGCCTGCCTTCACCCGGCGGAATCTAGCACCTTGGCCGCGCTGGCGATGGTTGCGGCGAATCTCGCAACGTTACCGTTAAACCGATCTATGTCCCCGGTGTCATGTTGCACCGAGATCAGCCACTGCTCGGCCTTACCCCAGGGCGGCAGGAAGACCCCGCCATTGTGCTGGAGCAGCCAGTGCGCATGGCTATAGGAGTCGTTAATGGCCAGGAAGCTTCGGAAATCCCGGACCGGCTCGTTGGTAAACACGATGCAGCCCTTGGCCCCGATCGACACCACCCGGGCAGCCAGGTCGTGCTCTGCGATCGCCTGCTCGGCGCCCGCCACGGCTTGGACCCGCAGTCGTTCGATCCGTTGATAGGCCTCGGGAGTGGCCACGTCGTAGAGCATGGCCCTGGCCGCCGCCATCGCCAGCGGATTGCCGTTGAACGTGCCGACCATCTCGTAAGTACCGTCGGCCACGTATCCCATGGTTTCGGCCGTGCCGCCGATCGCCGCGACCGAGATGCCGCCGCCGATCGCCTTAGCCAGGCAGATGATGTCCGGGGTGACCCCGGTGACGCCGATCGCACCGGCCGGACCAGCGGTCAGGCCGGTCTTGACCTCGTCGAACGCGAGCAGCGCGCCGTGACTGTGCAGCAGTTCCTTCAGCCCGGCCAGGTAGCCGGCCTCGGGCAGGATGATGCCTGCGTTCATCATGATCGGTTCAAGGATCATCCCGGCGATCTGACCTGGGTACTCACGCAGCACCTGGTCGACCACGGCCAGGTTGTTGAACCCGACGATGATCGTGAGGTCGGTTAGCACCTTCGGAATACCGGTGCTGGCCGGCGCGCTGGCCGGCCGGTCGGCCTCGCCCATCTCATCGGGCTCGGGATAGACCGAGACCTGCACCGAGTCGTGATGGCCGTGGTAACAGCCCTCGACCTTGATGATCAGGTCGCGCTCGGTGGCCGCCCGCATCAGGTGCACTGCGTCCATCGTGGCCTCGGTGCCCGAGTTGGCGAACCGCCACTGCGGCAGCTCGAACCGCCGCGACAACTCGGTCGCGACCGCGATCGCGTCCCTGGTCGGCTGGGCGAAGTGAGTTCCCCTGGCGACCTGGTGCTGCACCGCGGCGACGATCGCCGGATGGGCGTGCCCGGCCAGCGAGACGCCGTACCCGCCGTGCAGGTCGACGTAGTCGTTGCCGTCGACGTCATAGAGCTTGGAGCCGCTGCCATGACTCAGCCACACCGGCTGCGGCCGGGAGATCTGCCAGCTTGAAGTTACCCCGCCCGCCAGCACCGCCTTGGCCTGGCTGGCCAGCCGGCCGGACTCAGGCTGCCGCTTGATGAAGATGCGCTCCTGCTCGCTGATGATGTCAGCCAGACTCGGCCGGGCCGTCGGCCGCGATGATCCGCGCGGCGTCACCGGCCGCCCTGGGCTAGTCGCAGTAGCCGGACGGCGGCCGGGGCCGGTCCCAGCGACCTGGGGGTGACCACCGGCTGTCGGATGAGCCGGGGTCAGCTGACCGGCCACGGTCGCTTTCCCTTCGGGGGTACTGGGGGCACTCGGGGTTCCGGGGGCTCCGGGGGCTCCGGGGGCGGATCGGCTTGCCGAGATGTTGGCGGCGCCATGAGTTCGGGCTGGTATGTGGGGTGCGCTTTCGCTGGACGAGGCCTTCTTGTCGGCCATGACTCTCGACTCCCTACGGAGTATTGACTGAATGTTCAGTCTAAGAGGTGCCCGCACGGTCCCGCAAGGATCGGCAGCGGCTAGGACCCAGGTCGCACCCGCTTTCACTTGCCATCCGTGGCCGGCGCTGGGCTCCTGATGGCGGCGCGGTCGGCCTCCTCGGTAGTCGGTGCTCGGGCTTTCTCTGTGGCGGCGCGGTCTACCGTCCCGGCGCACCGGTGTCACTTTAGTCACATAGTCCCCGGTAGCATCACCATTCATACCCTAGTGTTGTGATCGTCATGGTATTGGCGGATGAATGCGCATATTCATCAGGGATCCGGGGTGTGAATCCGCATATTCATCTGGTCGGATCGGCCAGGCGTCTCGCCCGCAATCGTCGCTTTCGCGCCAACTGCAACACCAGTACCAGCCGCAGCACCAGTACCAGCCGCAAACGCCGACCCGGGTGGCTGGTGGCGGGCTTGGGGTGGCTGGCACCCAGGTCGGAGCTTTGCCGTGGCTCCGATGCGGTTATGCTCCGGGCTCATGCGCCGGCTGCTGGTCGTTCATCACACGCCGTCGCCTGCGATGCAGGCGATGTTCGAGGCAGCCCTGGCCGGAGCGCGCGCCGATGAGATCGAGGGGGTCGAAGTCGTCGTCGCGCCCGCGCTGACCGCAGGCGCGGCCGACGTGCTCGCGGCCGACGGCTACCTGCTCGGCACGCCGGCCAACATCGGCTACATGTCGGGCGCGCTGAAGCATTTTTTCGACGGCATCTATTACCCGTGCCTCGAAGCGACTCAGCGCCGCCCCTACGGCCTGTACGTCCATGGCGCGAGTGACCCGACCGGCGCGATCAGAGCGGTTGAGTCGATTACGACTGGCTTGAACTGGCAACAGGTCAGACCCCCGGTGCGGGTCACCGGTCAGCCGACACGTGAGGACCTGGAAGCATGCTGGGAACTAGGCGCGATCCTGGCCACAGAGCTAGCCGAAGCGTCAGGCTAGCCGAAGGCGAGAGGTAACAGTTACCGCTGGCCGTAGTTATAGAGCTGCTGGTTAACCGGGCTCGAGTTGGTGTTGGCAACAACGCTGGTCACAGTGAATGTCGCACCGACGGCGACCACAGCTCCGGCAACGCCGGCGATGACCACCAGCCACAGTCGCGTCACAACGATCCTCCTCGGCCTACCCGCACAAAGCCTGACCATAACAGGTCTGGTCAGTAGACATCAGCGCAAGCGTAGTGAATCCAGACATCATCCGCCACGACGATGCGAAATAGTAACCAGCACCCCAGTCAGGTTGGCGGCCTACTTAGGCGGTTCCGTGCGGATCGGCAGCGGTGGGCGTGAAGTGCAGGACGAAGATCCCGTGGGCGGTCATCCGGCTGTGCCGCGCCAACGCGAGCTCCCACTGCTCAGGCGACAGGTGCCATTCCCGCGAATCGACCTCGCCCGCGACGCCAGCGTCCTTCCACCACGAGTCCGGCCGGGCCAGCAACCCGGACGCCGTGTAGAGGTCGGGGTTATACATCGGCTCGGGCAGGCCGCTGCGCTTGACCAACTGCCGCAGGTCCGCTTCGGCCGCCGACGCGATCCCGTCGGCGACTGAGATCAGGTTGGGGGATAGGCCGGGAGGCGGAAGATGATCAGGTCGGGGCTGGCCAGCATGACCTGGGCGCCTGGCAGGCGGGCCAGCGTCGCCACCCGGGCCCGCGGCTGGCCCAGCAGCGGACCGGCGTCGACGATGACGTACCTGACCCCAGCCGCGACCAGCCTGAATGTCATCGGACCAGGAGAGGTGACGGCTGGCCCCAGTTGCCGCGCCGACTCGCTCTCGGGCGCGACCGTCGTGGTGCCAACTCGAAGCGCATCGTTCCAGATCATGGGCCGGGTCAGCATCCGGGGCCAGGGGTCAAACACCGGCTCGTCGTGATTCCACGGATACCGCCGGTACTGCGCCCACGGCAGCAACAGCACCGATCCCGGCTCCCGGCTCCCATCAAGCAGCTTGCTCGCCGCCACCCAGTCCGCGGGGTACTCGACCGCCCGAAGCCGCCCGACCGCGCCCCAGGCCAGCCCCGGAAGCAGCAGCACCGGCGCGAGCAGCGCCAAGACCGCGAGCACAACTCCCGGCCCGCCCGGCTCCCGCCCGACCCGCTCCCGCCCGGTTCCGGCCCGCTCCCGCTCCGGCGCGGCCCGCTCTTGAGCCGCGCCGATCACCGCCGCGACCCCGGCCGCCAGCCCGATCGACTCGGCGAGCACCAGCGGCGCGATGAACTGCTGCCCGTCCCTAAGCAACGCGAATCTGGGCCAGCACGAGATCGCGCCCTTCAGCACCGCCAGCGACACCG
>DASYAT010000095.1:0-5427 GCA_036501205.1 Streptosporangiaceae bacterium
AGCCAGCCGTCGGTCAGGGCGTCCCGCAGGGCCTGGCCTGAGACCTTCGAGAGCTGGATCAGCACGGCCGCGAAGCCATTGAAATGCGGGATCGTGAAGAAGGCAGGCTCGTTCGCGGCGAGGACGGCCTCCTTCTCATTCAGGTCCTCGACGCTGACCGCGAGGATCGGCCCGTCCGGCGGGGTTTCGTCGCCGTAGCGGCGCAGGTCCGCCTTGCTGAAACCGCGTTCCCAGGCGAACACCTTGCCGGCGACGGACCAGGACCGGTTTCCGTGCCGCTCACCCTCTGTGACTTCGGGCAGCTCAAGCGCCATCACCGCTACATCGTCGATTGTCGCCACAGGAGCCACGTTATCGCGCCAGGTCCAGACCTGCCGCTGGGCGAGCGACCGCGGACCGGCCGAGGGCGTCGGCTCGGCGGATGGCGTCGGGCAGGCGGAATCGGCCGGTCATGGTGCGCACCTGGTCGGCCGCGTCAGCTAGCGACAGGCCGATCGCGGTGACGTAGAGCGGCCGGGCCGAGAGGCCGCGCAGGACCGGGATCGCATGGGTGGCCGTGTGGAACGCTGTCTTGGCCACGCCGATTACCGGGACGCCGAACTCGGCGTGGGCGTGGGCACCGAGACCAGGCCGGCCGGCCGCGTCCAGGTCGACGTAGCCGTCGATGATCAGCTGGCTCAGGCCGACGACGCCGGTCAGGACGGCTCTTAAGGCGGGGAGTTCCCGGCGGTAGAACTCCCCTGGTTCGTAGGCGACCACGTCCGGCAGCCAGGCCGTCCGCTCGTCCGTGACCTCGGCGAAGGCAGCGTCACCGGCCAGCACAGCGGCGGCGCACGCGCCGCCGCTGGCCGGATAGCAGACGTCGACCGCCGCGAACACGGTCAGGAGTTGGCGCCCGGGGACGTGAGCGTGAAAGCGCCCTGGCCGGTCAGGAAGCTCTTGTTGAGCCCGGTGCCGCCGACCGTGGCCCGGCCGACGTGGACCGGACTGCTGGCAGCGCCGCCCCAGTCCCAGAACACGTGCGCGTTGTCGGCCGCCACGTTGAACGGGCCCTCGCCAGCGGAGCTGATGTTGAGCCAGTTGTTGCTGGCACCGTGGCCACTGAGCGCGGCCCGGCCGACGAAGCCGTCCAGGTTGGCCCAGTACAGATGGCTGTTGCCGACAGCCAGGCCCTGCGGGCAGGCCTTGGCAGAGAGCTTGATGAACGACAGATTCTTGTGGGCACCGGACAGGTCGACCCGGCCGATCTCGTGTCCCTCGCAGCGGCTGAAGAACAGGTGGTGGCCGTCAGCAGCCAGGCCATTGGCGACGCCGCCGCCGACCTCCTGCGGCAGCTTGATGAACTTGCGGTTGAGGCTGGTGCCGTTCGGGCGGACCCGGCCGATCGCGTTCTGGTCGACCCAGAACAGCCAGCCGTCGGCGGAGACCAGGCCCATCGGGCCGTTCAGGTTGCGGACGAGCACGTGCGCGGAACCGCCGTTCTTGGCGGCGAAACTAATGTTGTCGCGCAGTCCGGTGAGCGTTACCCAGAACACCTTGCCGCTCGCGATGGTCATCCCGGTGATGCTGTCGGTGCCGGCCTTCGTGATCTTGTGCGCCGTTCCGCCGTTGACGGAGACGACCATGATGTTCACGCCCCGCACGAAGTACAGGCTGCCGCCGCCTGCGGTGGGAGAAGCGCTCGCCGGCACCCCCGCCATCATGGCAGCGCTCGCTGCCAGCGCGGCGATTCCGCCGACCATTGCCCGTGTACGCCTCATAGATGAGCTCCTTCCAGCACCCCGACTCCGGCTCACCTATGGTCGCATGACCAGGTCAGTCAGTTGCGCCCTGTGTCCAGGCCTTTTCCAGTACCTGGGTGAGGGTGCCAGCCGGCTGGGCGCCAGAGACCCCGTAGCGGCGGTCGATGACGTAGAACGGGACGCCGGTCACGCCGAGCTCGTGAGCCGTAGCCTCGTCCGCGTCCACCTCGGCACCGTACTCCTCGCTCGCCAGCACGGCCCCGACCTCATCTTTGTCGAGGCCGGTCTCGACCGCCAGCGTCGTGAGCGCGTCGTGGTCGAAGATCGACGTCTGCTCAGTGAAGTAGGCGCTGTGCAGCCGCTCCATCAGTTCGGGCTGACGCTGCCTGGCCTTGGCTAGCTGAAGCAGGCGATGAGCGTCGCGGGTGTTGCCGCTGAGCAGACCGTCCATCTTGAAGACCAGGCCGTCTCCGGCTGCTCGCTCTTCCATCTGCCGCTGCGCCTGCTCGGCCTGCCGGTCGGTCATCCCGTACTTGCTGGCCAGCATCTGCGCGGTGGGCGTGGTGACGCCTTTCGGAACGGTCGGGTCGAGTTCGAATGACCGGTACGTAAGCTGGATTTCGTCCCGGTGCTCGAACGCGGCGAGCGCTTGCTCGAACCGCCTCTTGCCTAGGTAGCACCACGGGCACACGACGTCGGACCAGATTTCGACCTGCATGTGCAGGCTAACGCCGGCGGCCCGCCGTCCCTTCCCTGCCGCCTGCAGGCGGGGCTGGGCCTCACGACCCCAGATTGCTGGTCAGTAAGGCTGGCAGCGGTATCGAGCAGCGATTCGGAGGCCGGCCGCATCTCCCAGCCCAGCTCCCGTCGCGCCTTATTCGCGCTCACCAATTCCCGGTCGCCTCCGGCCGCTCCATCGCCAGCCGGTGCGCGACCGCCAGATCCCGCACGTCCACCGTCGACCAGCCCAGCCGCGGCATCCCCGGCATCTCCCGGGCCAGCAGCCGCCGCATTCGAGTGCACCATCATCGCCCTGGTCGAGGCAGAGATCACCCCGCCCGCCAAAGCCGAGCCCTTCTCCGATCACAGGCCTAGTCGAATCGGCACTTAATCCCCATAAAAACTTCTCTAACGGGTGAGAAAGCATTACGCGGGCTTTCTGCCAAGCTCCCAGAGGCCGGCCCCCGCGAAGCTCAGCCTTTCCCGCCCGATCATGGACGAATTGTTCGCTCCGGTCCTGCTCGCCGCAACAGCCTGGCCGGACGCCGACCAGGCCACCGACTGCTCCGCGCCGCGCTGAACTCCCTCGGCGCCCGCCTCAACCAGGCCGCCCGCGCGATGTACCGCGCAATCGCGAGGGCCGTGCCACTCGTGATCATCTTCTTTCCAGATGAATGTGCATATTCATCTGGAATCGAAGGGATGAATATGCGCATTCATCTGCCGGAGCGTCACTGCAACGCACGGAAAGTCGTGTCCAACGGACGACAAGAGCGAACTCGCGAGCGATAAGTCACGGCCTGTCGAATTTAAGTTACGAGCCGTTACGAATATCGTGCCCGAGCGAAATGCCCCCGACGGTGCCGCCCAAAAACCGAGGAGTTGCCCGGTGATAGTGGAGTGAATTTCACTCTGCGAATTCGCGACGCGGGATTCGGACGAGTTCTGAGCGCAGTCTTACCGTTGTTGGACTTATCGGCCCGACGGTGACGCTTACTTCGCCTGCGGTGTCGTATCCCAGGGTGGCTGACCGATGGCCGGGCGCCAGCCTGCGGGCGGGTCTTCGCCGACGACGC
Organism: Streptosporangiaceae bacterium; assembly: GCA_036501205.1. Classification (GTDB taxonomy): domain Bacteria; phylum Actinomycetota; class Actinomycetes; order Streptosporangiales; family Streptosporangiaceae; genus Chersky-822. The sequence continues at coordinate 3,539 of DASYAT010000095.1, forward strand.
CGTCGACGGCCTCGCGGAGCAGGTCGGCGTGGCCGGTGTGACGTCCGTACTCTTCGATGAAGTCACAGATCAGGCGGCGGACATTGGCGTGCTTGCCGTCCATGCCGGCCATGTGGACCGACTGGTCGAGCCCGCCCTTGGCCAGGACCGCGTCGAACCGCTCCCGGAACCGGACGACCGCACCATCCCACAGCGCGTAGAGTTCCTCCGGCTTGTCATCGGCGGCCGAGGTGAACTCCCAGTCGTCGTCGTCAGATGGCATGTCCTCCCACGGCGCGCCGATCGGGTCCCCGGTCAGCTTCTTGGTGGACATGAAGTCCTCGCACAGCGCCAGGTGCTTGAGCAGCCCGCCGAGGGTCATTGAGGAAGCTCCGATGCGAAGCGATAGCCCAGCCGCGTCGAGATTGTCGGCCTTAAACCGGAAAGTCGTGCGCATCCGGTCAAGGGCGCCGAACAGGTGCTCCGCCTCGGTGCCGGCCAGCGGTGGTTCCCACGGGTAGTCGCTGTTAGTCATGAGACCCACGCTAAACCGGGTTCCGGACGTTCCGCGTCCGCAACCAGACGCCGACCCGAATCGCGGCTAAGAGAAAATGTGATCATGACGCAAGCACAGCATGCACAGCAAGGACGGCAAGGACGGCTGACGCACATACAGGCTCCCGAGGGCGTGGCGCCGGGCCGGGGTTACACGCACGTGGTGATCGGCACGGGCCGGGTCGTGGCGATCTCGGGCCAGGTCGCTTTCGACTCCGGCGGTGCGGTCGTCGGGGTCGGCGACCCGGCTGCGCAGGCCAGGCAGGTGTTCGAGAACCTCCAGCGCTGCCTGGCGGCGGCAGGAGCCTCCTTCGACGACGTGATCAAGCTGACCTACTTCGTCACCGACGTCGCGCACATGCCCGCGATCAGGACGGTGCGAGATGAGTTCCTCGGCACCAGCACCGGCACCGGCCCGCTGCCAGCCAGCACCGCCGTCCAGGTAGCGGCGCTGGTCTTCCCCGACCTGCTGCTGGAGATCGAAGCCCTGGCCCTAATCGACTAAAACTGGCACTGGCACTCCCGAGTAATCAGTCCCCGCCGAGCGCCCAGAAACCACAATGATGCTCGGCGGAGAAGTTCGTCTCCGCCTTGGGCTTCGGCGGAATCAGGGACAGCATCGACTGACTCGCGGCATTAAAACCGGGCCAAGCCGGAACGCCGGACGCTGACGGCACCCCGGACTTAGCGAACCCAGTCCACTCCTGCTTCATCAGCGCCGCCAGCCCTCGCTGGGACAGCGACATCAGCCCGGGCGTCGAGTTCGGCAGCGTGAACAGGTACTGCAACTCCGAGGCATGAGTCGCGCCGTAAGGGAAACCCGGACTCGGATAAGGCGCGGGCGCGTGCTCGTCGTTGAACTCATAGGCGTAGGTCGGCACGTACTTGGACATCTCCTGGTCCAGCTTGAGCGTCGGGCAGGAGAAGATCGCGTCAGTGCCGACCGCGCTCAGGGCCAGGGCCGGGCTCGGGTAGCGCTTCAGCGGATACTGCATGACGATGGCCCCTGCAATAGCCGACGAGACGTGCAGCGTCGACGCGATCCTGGACCGGTAGTTAGCCGCCGTCACCTTGTGGCCCTCGAAAACCGCGAGAGCGACGAACAGCCGCCATTCATCGTGGTTGGAGCCGTCGATCACCGGCACGTGATTGAACTTCCCAGTCGTGAGCGCCGTCGCCAGCGGCTGGGTCAGCACCAGGCCGTCGATATCAGCCGACGCCCCCGCCTGATTCTGGCTGGCCAGAATCTTGGTCACCGGCACCTTGCGCAGGCACGCGGCCGTATTGCCAGCGCAGCCGGCCTTCGCGGCAAAGGCCCGCCCGGCGGCCTCCGCCTTGGCCAGCGTCGCCGGCTT
>DASYAT010000096.1:0-3071 GCA_036501205.1 Streptosporangiaceae bacterium
GTCACCGCCCGAGGGAGCGAACCTCCAGTAAGTTTTGAATAATAGTCTCGTGCTCTCTTGGAGATTGCCGTGCCTTCGCTGCCCATAGATGACGAGAACCTGCCGCTGTTCACGGTCGGCCAGGTCGCCGCCACGCTCGAGGTGCAGCACGCGTTCCTGCGCCGCCTCGACGAGTACGGCGTAGTGCGCCCGTCCCGGTCGGCCGGCGGGCAGCGGCGTTACACCCGGCACGAGGTGACCAAGGTCGCCTACGTGCTCCGGCTGGTCCAGGACGGGCTGACGCTGGCCGCGATCGGCCGGGTGCTCCAACTCGAGGCGCGAGTGCGCGAGCTGGAGGCCGAGCGGGACGATCTTCGGTCGGCGCTGGATGAGCGCGACGCGCTGATCGCCGACCTCAGACCGTACGGGATGACCACTGAGACTGGCGACGCCGGTCAGGGAATCGAGGGCGCCAGCCAGGAACGATCCTGATGGCGCCCGCGGCGTCCGTGCCTCAGCTGGGGCGGCGGTGCACGTTCTCGAACTCAGACGGTCCCGGGTCGGCCGCGGCGATCCAGGGGCCCGGGGTGGAGGGATCGACGACGCCTTCCTCCAGCCAGGTGTAGTTGTCCTCGAGGACCCGGTTGGCCAGCTTGACGTCGAGCGCATCGGTGTTGTGCCACAGGCTGGCCACCAGCGCATCGGTGCGTACCCTGGCCTGGCGGCAGAACGCGTCGGCCAGTTCGACCCCGCCCTCACCGCGGGCTGAGTCGGTGCCCTCAACCGTTTCATACTGGGCCCGCACGCAGACCGCGCTCATCGCGAACAGCTCCGAGCCGATGTCCACGATCCGGCCGAGGAAGCCCTGCTTGCGCTCCAGTTTGCCCTGCCAGCGGGCCATCGCGTAGAACGTCTCGCGGGCCAGCTTGCGGCTGGTGCGCTCCACGTAGCGCAGGTGGGTGGCCAGCGGACCGAACTCGGAGTACGCGGTTGGCACCGATCCCTGGCCGGTGACCAGGGTGGGCAGCCACTTGGCGTAGAACTTGCCCGCCTTGACCGCGGCGCGGGCCTTGGCCGGAAGCTCGCCCGGCTCGATCAGCTCGCCCGCCGCCGACAGGTGCGCGTCCACCGCCTCGCGGGCGATGAACAGCTGCATGATCTCGCTGGAGCCCTCGAAGATCCGGTTGATCCGCATGTCACGCAGGACCTGCTCGGCGGGCACGCCACGTTCGCCGCGGGCGGCCAGCGATGCGGCCGTCTCGTAGCCGCGGCCGCCGCGGATCTGCACCAGCTCGTCGGCGACCTGGCAACCCATCTCCGAGCAGAACAGCTTGGCGATGGCGGCTTCCAGCCGGATGTCGTTCCGGTTGTCGTCGGCCATCTGACTGGTCAGTTCGACCATGGTCTCCAGGGCGTAGGTCGTTGCCGCGATGAATGCGATCTTCTTCGCCACCGCCTCGTGCTCGCCGACCGGACGGCCCCACTGGACACGTTCCCTGGACCATTCACGGGCGATCTTGAGGGCCCACTTGGCGGCCGCCGCGCAGCTCGCCGGGAGCGAGAGGCGCCCGGTGTTGAGCGTGGTGAGCGCGATCTTCAGGCCCTGGCCCTCCTGGCCGACCATGTTCTCGACCGGCACCTTGACCTGGTAGAACCTGGTCACGCCGTTCTCGATGCCGCGCAGGCCCATGAACGCGTTGCGGTGCTCGACGGTCACGCCCTCGGCCGTGCCCTCGACCACGAACGCGGTGATGCCGCCGCGGTGGCCCTCGCTCTTGGGCACCCGCGCCATCACGATCAGCAGGTCGGCGATGACGCCGTTGGTGGTCCACAGCTTGACGCCGTCGAGCACGTACTCCTTGCCGTCCTCGCTCGGCGTGGCCGTGGTGTGCAGCCGGGCGGGGTCTGAGCCGACGTCCGGCTCGGTGAGCAGGAACGCGCTGACCTCGCCACGCGCGCAGCGGGGGAGGAAGGCCTTCTTCTGCTGCTCGGTGCCGAACAGCTTCACCGGCTGCGGCACGCCGATCGACTGGTGTGCCGACAGCAGCGCGCCGATGGCGGGGCACGCTGATCCAGCGATCATCAGCGCACGGTTGTAGTACACCTGGCTGAGGCCGAGGCCGCCGTACTCGAGTGCGATCTTCATGCCGAACGCGCCCAGCTCGGCCAGGCCCTTGATCGTCTCGTCCGGGATGCGGGACTCACGCTCGATGAGCGCGCCGTCGATGTGCTGCTCGGCGAACTCGAGCATCTTGGCGCAGAACTCCTCGCCGCGCTTGCGTGCTTCCTCGGTGGGCTGCGGATACGGGTGAATGAGGTCGAGCTGCAGGTCACCCAGGAACAGTTGCTTGCCGAAGCTTGGCTGCTTCCACGTCTGCTCCCTCGCCTCTTCAGCTACTTGCCTGGCCTGGCGTTCGTCGACGTGTGTCATTGCGCAGCACTCCCTGAACCCGTTTACCGAATTGCCTTGCTGAAGTTACTTCCCGGTTGTACCCGACGGTAACAGCAAGACTTCAGGTCATCCAGATTCTGAGCGTGCCTGCGTGCTGATTTCAGCCTTGGTAGGCGAGCGTGACGATGGCGCCGTTGGCGTAACCGGAGACGAAGACCGTGCTGTTGTCCGGGCTCACCGCGACCGATCGCGCCGCTACCAGGTGCTGTCCGCTGGCACCCTGGCGGATAGTGGCCCAGAGCCTGGCACCGGTGGCGGCGTCATAGGCGACCGTGGCGTAGTCCGAGGCCCTGATCGTGGTCGTTCCAGCGACGAAGGGGTCGGCTTCCCCGGTGACGTACACGGTGTTCCCGTCCGGGCTGGCGGTGACCGCGTCAGCCGCGTTGGACCCGGTCGGACCGTTGTAGACGGTTCGCCAGAGCTGGGCCCCGGTGGCGGCGTCGTAGGCCGCGGTCAGGTAGGCAGAACTGCTCTCATGGCTGACCTGGCCGGTCGTGTACACCGTCGACCCGTCCGGGCTTACGGTGACGGCCGCCATGTCGTTGCCGTTCAGAGGTCCGGTTCCGCCGGGCATCCGGGCTATCCAGATTTCTTGCCCGGTGCTGGCGTCATAGGCGACGGTCGCCGAACCCGAGACACG
>DASYAT010000097.1:0-6295 GCA_036501205.1 Streptosporangiaceae bacterium
ACCCGGCCGGTGCCTGAGCCTAGTCCGGGACATCAGCGGGTTGACCAGCCGACGGGCGTGCGGTGGGCTGGATGAAATATTCGGTGAATTACCGGAGGTCGGAATACATGTCACCTAAACGCCTGCTGCCGTTAGCCGCCATCGTCGGTCTTGGTATCGGACTCATCGGCCCGATCCTGCCGGCCTCGGCCGTGGTACCCCAGACGACCTGCTGGACGGTGTTCCGGGCCACATCGACGTTCAGCACCGCCGGCGGCACAACGAAGACCGGTAGCGCCCATGTAGGCGATACCTTCGAGAATTTCAACAGCCAGGTCAAGGGGTCCTGGCGCTTCGGCATGGACGATGAGACCGGCGCGACCGGCTGGATCGCCGACGGCGATCTGACCCACGGCGTTCCGTGCGGATAACGGCTCGGTAATTGCGAGCGGGTGGCAGCGCGCCCACCGCGCGCCGCCACCCGCTCTCTTTCCGGGGGAAGGGAAATGGCCCGGGAGGGCGGGAAGAAAAGGTTAGTCAGGAGCCGATCACGCAGGGCACCGTGTAGGGGTTCGACTGGGTACAGATCTCGACTGGATTGCGGAAGATCCCGATCGAGGGGAGTGCCTGTCCGGTGAAGTCGAACAGGGTCTCGTTGTCATCAGGGGTGCCGGGCGGGCTGGCGTCGGGGGCCCACGAGACGCCTGGTAGCCACTCCGGCGCCCAGTAGAACAGGCCGGCCCCGAGCCCGTGCGGCAGCGCGGCCAGCATGGACAGCTCGTCGTTCACGATCGACTCCTGCCCGCCCGGGCTGGCCGGGTAGCCGTCGATCAGCTGGCTGGTCTGCCAGGTGCTGTTACCGAGCTGGTCGCCGTTGGCGAGCGTCCAGGAGTACTGGTTCTCGGCGATGATGATCGGCTTGCCGAACTGGCCGGCCAGCTCGTCGAGGTTAGCCCGCAAGGCGGACAGCGGCCCTTGGAAGATCGGGTAGTAGGACAGCCCGATCACGTCAAACGGCACGTGATTGGCTTCCAGGTTCGAGTAGAAAACCTGGGCCCTGGCGTTGTTGCCGCCGAGGTCGGTGTGGATGGCGATCAGCAGTTTGTGCCCGCCCGGGTTGCCGGCCTGGGCGCCGGACACGCCGGCCTTGAGCAACTGGGTGAAGTTGGCCCAGCCGGTCGCCGTGGTGTTGGTGGTCCAGTCAAGACCGCCGACGCCGGGCCCTGAGCAGCCGGAGTTGACCCCGGGCGGCGAGGTCGATGGCGCCCACAGCATGCCGTTGGTCACTTCGTTGCCGATCGAGACCATGTCCACCGGGGTGCCCTGCTTGGCGAACGCGGAGATCACCTGCTGGGTATAGGACTGCACCTTCGCGGTGAGTCCGGTCAGGTCGGTCGGCCAGCCCGCCGGGATGCACTGCTTGCCGGGGTCGGCCCAGAAGTCGGAGTAGTGCAGGTCCAGGTAGATCTTCAGGCCGTCGGCCCTGAGCGTCTTGGCGAAGGCGAGGTCATCGGCCAGATCGCTATAACCCGCGGGCGGGTTCACCCAGAGCCGGATCCTGGCCCAGTTGGCGCCGTTGTCGGCCGAGATCTTGGCCGGGTTCGCGGCGACGCCGTGGTCGGTGAAGACGGCTCCGGCGGCGACCTCCTGCGGAGTGAAGGAGAGATCCGAGCCGAGCATCATGTCCGAGGTTGCGGGATCGACCCCGAAGAGCCGGAACTCACCGACGCAGACCGGGGTGGCGCCGCTGTCCCAGACCTCGATCTGGGCGTAGCGGGCGCGCAGTTCCCTCGGCTGCCTGGCGCCCTGGCTTAGCGGCACGTACATCGGGTTGCCGGGATCGAGCGCAACGTTCTTGGCCGTCGGCACGACGGTCCAGTCACCGGGTGTGGTCGCCAGCGAGATCTGGGCGTTGGCGTAGGAACTGGCGTTATCGAGCGTGACGCCGATCCCGTTGAGGTTGCGGACTTGGCCCAGATCGACGGTGAGGGTGTCGGGGTAGGAGTTGGTGCACCAGGAGGTGGCGGCGTTGCCGTCGATGGCGTCGGCCGGCGGGCTGGCCGTCTGCGACGAGCCCGCCGTGGCGGTGCCCGACAAGGCCCAGTTGATGGTCAGCGCCTGGCCGTCGTGGTGTGGCGGCACGTGCTTGACCACCGTATGCGCCAGGTGGCCGGTTGGCCCGGCCTCGGCCCGCCCGGCCGCCACGGTCGCTGAAGTTCCTGCCAGCAAGGCCAGCGCGCCGATCCAGAGCAGCGGCTTCCTTGAGATTAAGCCAGTCACTGAGCCTGTCCTTTCGAGTGGAGATCACGGCGCACGATCGCCACGCCGCGACGGCCGAGCGCCAGCGTGCCGTCGGCCTCTCGTCGACCGAGCACGTCGTAGCCGGGCCCGGCGAGCATGACCTTGCGGTCGCCGTCGGTGTGGTTGATCAGGAACTCGTACTCGGTCTCCGGCGTGGCGCGCACCACCCGCTCGACGCCGTCGGAGAAGTCAGCCAGGCCCTCCCGCAGGGCCGGCACCCGGTCATAGATCCGCTGCAGGCCGTCGGGGTCGAGCCGGGTGCCGATGTAGTACGCGGTGCCGTCGCCATAGGAGGTCTGGACCACCACCGGAGAGCCCGCCCAGGGACCACTGGCCACCCGGGCCAGAACTCGCGCGCCGTCGCCGTGCTCGGCGTTGCCCGCAGGGGGACGACCCCCTGCGACCCCCGCGCTGTCGCCAAGGGCAATGTCAACCCAGAAGCTGCCCGTTGTCCGGCTGCCGTCCTCCCACTCGACCTCGACCGTCTCGCCGGGCGGGAGCGGAGCCACGTCTACTACGTCGCAGCCGATCAGCGGCCGCAGCGGTCCGCCGTACGGTCCCAGGTAGACCTGGTCGCGCTCATCGACGATGCCCGTCCAGAACGAAAGGACAGCCGTACCGCCGCCAGCCACCCACGACATCAGATTGCGGGCCTCGTCCTCGGTGACCAGGTAGAGGCTGGGTACTACCAGCGCCTCGTATCGGTCGAGCGGTTCGCTCGGCGCCGCGAACTCCACCGTCACCGACCGCTCATAAAGCGGCCGGTACATCCAGGCGACCTGGTCGAGCATCTTGAAATCGTGCGCCGGGCTCGCCGGGTTCTCGACCGCCCACCAGTTCGGCCAGGAGAACACCACCGCGGCCCTGGTACGCACCGGCGCGCCCGGCCATCCGTCCGCCGCCGCCAGTTCGGCGCCCAGCGCCGTCACATCGGCCCAGACCGGCGAAGCCTGGCCCGAGTGCGACAACATCGCCGAGTGGAACTTCTCGGCCCCAGACCGGGAAGCCCGCCACTGGAAGAACAGCACTCCGCTCGCGCCCCTGGCCAGCGCCTGGTAGCTGAGCCCGCGCATCTGACCGGGTGACTTAGGCACGTTGCGCTCGCGCCAGTTGACCCGGTAGGGCGTCTGCTCCATCACCACCCAGGGCGCGGCCTTGTTCAGCGACCTGATCAGGTCGTAGTGCATCGCTGAGGTCACCGTGGCGTTCGGGTCGGCTGGGTCGGGATAGTTGTCGGTGGAGATGAGGTCCAGTTCCTTGCCCCAGGCGAAGTAGTCCAGCGCCTTGAGGAAGCCCATGAAGTTCGTGGTCAGGGGGATGTCCGGCCTGGCCGCCTTCAGTACCTGCTTCTCTTCGAGCAGTTCGGTAAGGAAGGCCTCGCTTGAGAACCGCTTGTAGTCAAGCTCCTGACCCGGGTTGGCGAACGTGGGGGTCATCCGCGGCGGTGTGACCTCGGCGAAGTCGCTGTAGCGCTGACTCCAGAAGGCCGCTCCCCAGGCGTCGTTCAGCGCGGCCACCGTTCCGTACCGGCGCTCCAGCCAGGTGCGGAACGCGGCCGCGTGGTGCTCGCAGTAGCAGTAAGGCACGTGGCAGGCGTACTCGTTGTGCGCGTGCCACATCCGCACCGCCTCGTGCCCGCCGAGCCGATCGGCCACCTGCCCGACGATGCGCAGCGCCAGCCGCTGGTAGGTCGGATTGCAGATGCAGAAGTGCTGGCGGCTCCCGTGGCTGTACCTGGCACCACGGGCGTCGACGGGCAGCACGTCCGGATAGCGGGTGGTCAGCCAGGGAGGCGGTGCCGCGGTCGGCGTAGCCAGGTCGACCTGGATTCCGGCCGCGCCCATCAGGTCCAGTACCTGCCTGAGCCAGCCGAACTCGAAGTTGCCTTCGGTCGGCTCGAGGTGCGCCCAGGAGAAGATGCCGACGGTCACCAGGTTGACCCCGGCCTCGCCCATCAGCCGTACGTCTTCGGCCCAGACCTCAGCCGGCCACTGCTCAGGGTTGTAGTCGCCGCCGTAATACACCTGCTGCTGCATTGCCACCTCGTCTCACTCGCCGACGATCGCGCCGAACGTGAGCCCGCGCGCGATGTACTTCTGCAGGAACGGGAACAAGATCAGCATGGGCAGCACCGAGACCAGCGAGCCCAAGATCACCTCTGGATAGAGCGGCTGGCCCGCGCCGGCCTGATTGAGGTCACTCGCCCAGGCCGACAGGCCCACCGTGATCGGGAACTTGGTGCTGGTGCCGAGCAGCACCAGCGGCAGGAAGTAGTTGTTCCAGGTGCCGATGAACGACAGCAGGAACAGCGTCACCATGCCGGGCATCAGCAGTGGCCGGCTCACCCTCCAGAACGCGGTGAACTCCCCGGCGCCGTCCACCCTGGCCGCGTCGACCAGCGAGTCCGGCACCGCATCGGCCGCGAACAGCGACATCAGGTAGACGCCGAACGGATAGACCAGCAGCGGCAGGATCACCCCCTGGTAGCTGTTGATCAGCCCGCTGTCGTGCTCGAGCAGGAACAACGGCACGACGAGCGCGGTCGAGGGCACCAGCAGCGACCCCAGCACCAGGCTCAGCACCATTCGCCGCCCGCGGAAGCGGTACTTGGCCAGGGCATAGCCGCACAACGTGGAGACCGCCGTCGCCAAGGCGGCCGTGAGTACGGCATACAGGATCGAATTCAGGATCCAGTATTTGAAGTAACCGCCATCTACGGTGAAAAGCATGCGGAAGTTTGATAGCCAGGAAAGGTGACTCGCCGGCAAGAAAGTCGAAGACGAGAACAGCTGGCCGGTGTTCTTCGATGAGGCGACGACCAGCCAGTAGATCGGGGCCAGCACGTACACGGCGGCGACGGCGGCCAGGCCGGTCGCGATCGTGGTCTTGGCCCGGTGCGCGCGGCGGGCCCGGCGGCTGGCGGCGCGCGGGTCGCTGATTGCCGCGCTGGCCCGGGGGGACGACCCCGCGGAACCTCCCGCAGTCTGGGAAGCGATGCTCATCGCCGGCCTCCCTGGACCGCGCCGAACAAGCTGAAGCGACGACGCATGATTCCGTAGAACGACGCCGTGGCCAGGATGGTGATCAGCGCGAGCACGATCGACTGGGCCGCCGCCAGCTGCTCGTTGCCGAACGAGAACGCCGTGTTGAAGATCAGCTGATTCGGGCTGTAGGAGCTGCCGATGCTCGCGATGTCGTTCAGGATCACCGGCTCGTTAAACAGCTGGAGCGTGCCGATGACCGAGATCACCGTGATGAACGCGACTGTCCGGCGGATCATCGGCAGCTTGATCCGCCAGGCCAGCGTCAGCTCGGAGGCACCGTCAATCTTTCCCGACTCAAGTACCTCACGCGGCACGCTGGTCAGGCTGGTGAGCAGGATCGTCATGTTGTAGCCGGTCCACTCCCAGGTGACGATCAGCATCATCGCGTAGATCACGAAGCGATACGCGAGCGGATTGAGCGCGCCCGAGGCCAGGCCGAGCGCATGCGGCACCTTCAGTGCGCTGTCCAGGTCGGGCTGGAGCAGGAACGCCCACATCACCGCGGCGATCACGCCCGGCACCGCGTAAGGAAAGAAGTACGCCAGCGCGAACAGCTTCTTGCCCCTGATGAACGGACTGTCCAGCAGCAGCGCGAGCCCGATCGCCAGCGCGATCATCACGGTGACCTGGACGACGCCGAAGTACGCCATCCGGACGATGGCGCTCCAGAATTCCCCGTTGCCGACCACGTTGCGGTAGTTGAACAGGCCGGCGAACGCGTTGGTCTGCGGATTGCGCAGGCTCAGCACGATCGAGTAGATGAACGGCGCAAAGAAGAACAGCGCGTACAGGACGAGGAACGGGCCGCTCATCGCGAGTCCGGCTCGCTGCGACTGGCCGCCGCCCGACTTTCCTGGCCCGGGGCCGGCCGCCGCGGAGCGGCGGCCGGCAGTCACGGGACTGGCCAGAGTCCTGGTCACGAGGAGACCGAGTACCCGGCTGACTTGGCGTAGGCGATCAGTTGCGACTGG
>DASYAT010000098.1:0-20408 GCA_036501205.1 Streptosporangiaceae bacterium
AGCGACGTCTCGAAGTAGCCGGTGAAGAAATCGTCGGCCAGCACGACCCGGGTGCCGTCGGGGCCGCGGAGTTCCACCGAGCCGCCGAGCGCGACCAGTGCCATCGGGAGGTCGGCGGCCGGGTCGGCGTGCGCGAGTGAGCCGCCGATCGTGCCGCGGTGCCTGATCTGCGGGTCGCCGACCAGCGAGGCGGAGTGGGCCAGCAGGGGAGCGTCGGCCCTGATCAGGTCGGAGGAGACGATATCGGCGTGCCGGGTGGTAGCGCCGATCACCAGCTCGTCGCCGTCTGCGCTGATCCCGGACAGGCCCGCGCGGGTGATGTCGATCAGGACCTCGGGAGCGGCGAGGCGCAGCTTCATCATGGGGAGCAGCGAGTGACCTCCGGCGAGTACCTTCGCATCGTCTCCATTTTCAGCCAGCAACGCGACCGCATGCTCGGCCGACTCGGCCAGCACGTAGTCGAACTGCGCCGGGATCATGCCGTCACCTCTGTGTTCGCCCGGGCGGACGACCCCCAGGAACCCCCCGCGCGGTCCTCGCCGGAAGCGGCCAGCACCGCCCGCACGATGTTGTGGTAACCGGTGCACCGGCACAGATTGCCTTCGAGCCCCTCGCGCACTTGCTGCTCCGTCGGATGAGGGTTCTCCTTCAGCAGGCTGATTGTCGCCATGACCATGCCCGGGGTGCAGAACCCGCACTGCAGGCCATGCTCGGCGCGGAACGCCCGCTGCACCGGATGCAGTTCCCCGTCCGACGCCAGCCCCTCGGCAGTGATGATCTCCGCACCGTTCGCCTGGGCGGTGAGCACCGTGCAGGACTTCACCGATTCGCCGTTGAGCAGGACCGTGCAGGCGCCGCAGGAGGTCGTGTCGCAGCCGATGTTCGCTGCCCGCAGGCCGCAGACCTCGCGCAGGTAATGCACGAGCAGCAACCTCGGCTCGACCTCGTCCGACCTCGGCTCGCCGTTGACGGTCAGTTCGACTCGCATGTCAGGCACTCTCCGTTTCCGCTGCGCTGGAAGCCCCCGCAGAGCTTTCTCCCTGAAGCTTGTTCGCTTCTTCGGCCTTAGCCGCCTGCATCGCGCGCCAGATGCGCATCGGGGTGGTGGGCATCTCGACGTGGCGGACGCCGAGATGAGCGACGGCGTCGACAATCGCGCTCTGGACGGCCGGAGTCGAGCCGATCGTGCCGGCTTCGCCGATGCCTTTGGCGCCGAGCGGGTTGTAGCTGGTGGGCGTCTCCATCGTGACCAGGTCATAGCTGGGCAACTCGGTCGCGGACACGATCGGGTAGTCGGCGAAGCTTGCGGTCAGCGGGTTGCCGTCGGCGTCGTACACGACCTCCTCGCACAGCGCCTGGGCCGCGCCCTGGGCGATGCCGCCGTGCCGCTGGCCCTCGGCGAGCAGCGGGTTGAGCACGATGCCGGCGTCGTCGACGGTGATCACGTTGCGCAGCGTCGCCTTGCCGGTCTGGGTGTCGACTTCGGCCACGGCGACGTGGGTGCCGAACGGGAACGTCGCGCCCGGCGCGGTGAACACGGTCCGAACGAACAGTCGCTCGGTCTCCGCCAGCTCGGTCAGCCGGACGGCCGCGTCCGGGTCGCCGGCCACCTCGAACGCGCTGCGCTCGACGTTGAACTTCAGGTCGGCCGCGCTCGCTTCGAGCGCGGCGGCAGCGCGTTCCTTCGCTATGTCGATCAGCTCGCGCGATGCCTTCTGCACCGCCGCGCCACCTTGCTGTAGGCTGCGCGATCCGCCGGTTCCGCCACCTTCGGGAATAAGGTCAGTATCTCCCCATTTTAGGGTGAAATTTTCCACGGGGATTCCTAGTTCTTCCGAAGCGATCATCGCCCACGCGGTGCTGTGGCCCTGACCGTGCGGTGAGGTCCCGGTGAGGATCGTGGCGGTTCCGTCCGGGTGAACCTCGACGGTCGCGTTCTCGCCCGGGCCTTCGTCTTCGCCGTCGCCGCCGCCGGTGATCTCGACGTAGCTGGCTACGCCGATGCCGAGCTGGACGATGTCGTGGTTGGCTCGGCGCCGGGCCTGTTCATCGCGCAGCTTGGCGTAGCCGGCCGCCTCCAGGGCCAGGTCGAGGGCGGCGACGTAGTCCCCGCTGTCGTAGGCGGCGCCGAACATGGTCGTGTGCGTCTCGGTGAACGGCGGCAGCAGGTTGCGCCGGCGCACGTCGGCGGGATCGAGCTCGATCTCGGCGGCGAACAGGTCGAACGCGCGCTCCAGGGCGGCGGTGGCCTCTGGTCGTCCCGCGCCCCGGTAGGCGCCGGTCGGCGTGGTGTTGGTGACGACCGACACGGCGATCGCCTCGGCCTTCGGGATTTCGTACGGGCCAATGGCCATCAGGATCGTGAGGCTGGGGAGCACGGCGCCGAGGCGGGGGTAGGCACCGGAGTCCTGGATGACCTCGATGCGGTAGGCCTCGACGTTGCCGTCCTTCGAGCCGCCGATCGTGATCTTGTGCCGCTGGGCGCGGCCGTGCGTCATCGCGATCAGGTTCTCGTACCTGGTCTCGGTCCACCGGGCCGGGCGGCCGAGTTGCTTCGCGACCCAGCAGACCACGATGTGCTCGGGGTCCGCGCCGAACTTCGCGCCGAACGCGCCGCCGACGTCCGGGGTGATGATCCGGACCTGGGTTTTCTCGATGCCGAGCATCTTGGCGACCGAGCCCTGGGTGCCCTGGGCGCCCTGGTTGGGGATCCAGGCGATGAGGCGGCCGTCTTCGCCCCAGACGGCGGCGGACGAGCGGCCCTCCATCGGGGCCGGCGCGACCCGCTGGTTGGTGAACGTGCGGCTTACGACGACCTCGCAGCCGTCGAACAGGTCGGCCTTCAGGCTGTCGGCGTTGCCGAACTCGGCGACCACGTTCGTGCCCGCGGCTTCGAACAGGATCGTCTTGTTGGCCAGGGCCTCGTCGAGGTCGATCACGGCGGGAAGCGGCTCGTAGTCGACGCTGACCAGTTCCATCGCGTCTTCGCCCTGGTACAGCTCCTCGGTCACGACCGCGGCCACGATGTCGCCGACGTACCTGACGACGTCGGTGCAGATCAGGTCGCGGAGCATGTCCGGGTTGAACAGGCCAGGGATCGCGGGCGGGACCTTCGGCAGGCCGGCGGTGTCCAGGTCGGCGCCGGTGTAGACGGCGAGAACGCCGGGCGCTTCGAGCGCGGCGCTGGCGTCAATGCCGGTGATCCGCGCGTGCGCGAGCGGCGAGCGGACGAAGAACACATGGCAGGCGCCGGTCAGCCGGTCGTCGGTCACGTCTTCGGTGTAGACGCCCCCGGTCGTCAGGAACTTCGGGTCCTCGGTGCGCAGGACCCTGGTGCCAAGGATGCTCATCGGCGACTAGCCCTCTCTCGAACAGTGGTGAACGCGACTTTACCTATGTCAGCGCAGGATACCGAGGTCGGCCCCGGTTGGCTGGACGGGAATGTTGGGCGGGTTGGCCGGGTTTGCCCTCTAGGGGGCTGTGCATACCCTGCTGGGCGGCGTGCCCAGCCTGGCGTCGGCCCGAAAATCATTTGGGCGGCTCTGACCAGGGCGGATAGGATCGCCCGGTTGAGTATCGATAGAAAAGGATTTTAGTCATGTTTACGCGTGCGCTGACGCGCCGCTATCCAGTGCTGGCGAATCGCAACTTCCGGCTCCTGCTCGCCGACCGGTTGCTTGCGCCGCTGGCGTTCTCGTTCTCCTTGGTGGGCGTGTCGTTCGCGGTGCTCGCCGCGACGACCTCGGCGGCGCATCCAGCCGGATCAACCGCCGACCTGTCCTACGTGCTGGCCGCGCAGATCGCGCCGTCGCTGCTGTTCATGCTGATCGGCGGCGTCATCGCCGACCGGATCGCGCCGCAGCTGGTCATCGTGGTCGCGAACATCATGATCGCGGTCGGCGAGGGCACCTTCGGGCTGCTCGTGCTGTTCGGCCGGCCTGGCCTGCCGACCATGCTCGGTCTTGAGTTCCTGACCGGCACCGGCATGGCGCTGTTTTACCCGGCGTCCACCGCGCTGGTGCCGCGTCTGGTCCCGGCTAGTCAGCTGCAGGAAGCCAGCGCGATCAGCCGGCTGGTGATGAACGTCGCGATGATGGGCGGCGCGGCGCTGGCCGGTGAGTGCGTGGCGCTATTCGGGCCCGGGTGGGCGCTGGCGGTCTGCGGTATCGGCATGTTCACCGCCGTTCCGCTGATGCTGGCGATCCGGCTCGGGCCGGCTTCGGCTTCCGCATCGGAGGCGGGGGAGCCGGCGGCTGCGCCCAGCATGGTGCGGGAGTTGCGCGAAGGCTGGTCGGAGTTCTGGTCGCACAAGTGGCTGTGGGTCACCGTGCTGCAGTACACCGTGGTGCTCGCGGCCTGGTACGGCGGCTTCCAGGTGCTCGGGCCGGCGGTGGCGCGGGCTCACCTGGGCGGCGCCCAGGCCTGGGGCCTGATCACCGCGGCGGAAGGCGTGGGCCTGATCGTCGGCGGCGTGGTCTCGCTGCGGTGGACACCGCGGCGGCCGATCGTGTTCGTCGTGCTCGGCGGTGCGGCCATCGCCCTGTCGCTGCTGGCGCTGGCTCTCTTGCTGCCGCTGGCGGTGATCTGCATTATCGCGTTCGTGATCGGCGTGTCGATTGAGGCGCTGATGGTGGTCTGGACGGTCACCATGGCCGTCAACATTCCCCCCGACATGCTGGCGCGGGTGTCGGCCTACGACGCCCTGGGCAGCACGATGGGCATGCCGGCCGGCGCACTGGTGGCCGGCCCGATCGCCGCGCTGGTGGGCGTCTCGGCCACGCAGTACGGCGCGGCCGCGATCATCCTGGTCGCATCCGTGCTGGCCTTGATCCCGCGCGAGATCCGGACGATGCGTTCTGCCGTCAAGGCCGAGGTCGTTGAGGCTGAGGTCGTCGAGGCGGTCGAGGCTCAGCGGATCGAGGCTCAGCGGATCGAAGGCGAGCGGATCGACTTGGCTGGTGCGCCAGCCAGGGCGGCCCTCATCGAGGACCTGGCCACGGCGGACGCGTAGGTCTCGCGAGCCCGGCGCCGGCCAGGGGAGTTGCTGACGCAGCTTCTTCTGGCCGGCGTTTCGGCATTCACAGTTTGCTGCCGACGTTCGTGATCGGGCTGCGCGAGGGGCTGGAGGCGGCGCTGATCGTGGGGATCATCGCCGCGTTCCGTAGTTATAACATCCGCATCGCTAATCACATCTGAACCTTTGGACACGGTTTTCACGGCCATGATCATGTGGTTAGCGGATGAATATGCGTATTCATCAGGATTCTGAAGGATGAATACGCGTATTCATCTGGTCGGGCCCGCTGGATCGGTTATCGATCCCGTTTTGATGGCTACGGATAGTGAGCAAGAGGTCGGTGGTGAGGCTGCGAGCTAGCTCGACTATGCTTAGTATAAGTACAGTCGAGTTAGTGGGAGTTGGACTGAACAGCGAGGCGCTGAGCAAGCCGGCGGATGTCTTTGATCGTGAGGCGGAATGGGTCGACCTCGCCGAATTCGTGTTTTCGCCTTCGCCTGGAATGCGGATCGCGGTCGTCTACGGTCGGCGCAGGCAGGGCAAGTCCTATCTGCTCCGTCGGCTGACCGACGGCGTTGGCGGGCTCTATCACCTGGCGACTGAGCAGGCCGAGTTGGTCTCGTTGCGCCGGTTCGGTGACTCACTCGCGAGCTGGGCCAGGTTGCCGGCCGGATCGTTCGGGTTCGGAGACTGGGAACAAGCGCTGCGAACTGCTGCCGAGGTGCTGACCAACCGTGCCGGGTCGACGGCGCGTCCTGGTGATCCGGCCTTGCTGGTTCTCGATGAGTTTCCTTACCTAACCCAGGAGACGGCGGGGCTCCCGTCCATCGTGCAGTCGCTGTACGACGACCTGGGGCCAGGAGCAGGCCCTGGCGGTGCGTTGCCGCTACGGCTGATCCTCTGCGGGTCGGCCATCTCGGTTATGGGCGACTTGCTATCCGGCACCAAGGCGCTGCGCGGTCGAGCCGCGCTCGAACAGCGCATCCGGCCGTTCGGCTACCGGGACACCCGGGAGTACTGGGGAATCGAGAACCTGACGACAGCCTTCGCGCACCATTCGCTGATCGGCGGTACTCCCGGTTACCGAGAACTTGTCCCTGACCCGCGCGTTCCCGAAGATCCGTCCCGGCTTGGTGGCTGGCTGGCCCGGAACGTGCTGCGGCCGTCCATGCCGTTGTTCGACGAGGCCCGCAGAGTCGTGCACGAGGACCCGCGGATTCGTGACACGGCCGGCTATAGCTCGGTCCTCGCCGCAGTAGCGGCAGGTGAGTCGTCACCGACGAAGATCGGCGGTCTGCTGGGGCGCCCCGCGAATTCGCTGGAGCATCAGTTGTCCACGCTGGAGTCGGCCGGGTTCATCGAACGGCGGCATGACCTGCTTCTGGACCGTCGGCCAGTTATCACTATCGCGGACCCGATGGTGCGATTCCATCAGCTTGTGATCGAGCCCTACCTGGCCGACCTTGAGGCCGGCCGTGCGGATCAGATCTGGGCCGAAGTGACGCACACCGTCGAATCGAAGATCTTCGGGCCGCATTTCGAGGCGCTCGCCGCCGATTGGGTCGCCAGGTACGGCGCGCTGGAGGCGGGGCTGCTGGTCGGCCCGGTCGGACAGGCTGTCATCGCTTGCCGCGAGCACAGGACCAGCCACGAGATCGACGTTCTGGCGCTCGCACGCGGTGCCCGACCTCGAACTACCGGGGCGCCGGTCGCATTCATCGGTGAGGCCAAGCACGGTGACCGCAGGCCTGGCCTCACCGAACTTCGCAGGCTCTACCACCTGCGTGAACTGCTTACCGCAGCCGGGCATGATGCTGCCGACGCCGCGCTCGGCCTCTTCAGTGCCAGCGGCTTCACCCAGGAACTCATCGACGAAGCCGTCGGCAGCCACGGCAAGGCGATGCTGGTGCCGCTTGAGGTGCTCTACGGCCGGCCGTCGTCAGGCGGCTAGAGCGGTGTCGCCGATGAAGGCGGCCCAGAGGGTGGCGTAGGTGCCGTTGGCCTCTAGCAGGTCGGCGTGGGTGCCGACCTCGGTGACCTGGCCGCCGTCGAGGACGACGATGCGGTCGGCGCGGGCGGCGGTGGTGAGCCGGTGGGCTACCAGCAAGGTGGTTCGCTTGGCGGCTAGGTGCTCGGTTGCCTTGATGACCTCGGCCTCGGCGGCCAGGTCAAGCGCTGCGGTGGCTTCATCGAGGAGGAGTATCGCCGGGTCGACCAGGTAGGCCCTGGCCAGCGCGATCAGCTGGCGCTGGCCGGCGGACAGGTTGCGGCCGCGCTCACTGACCTCGTGGTAGAACCCGCCCGGGAGTCTCGCGATCATCTCGATCGCGCCGACGCCGCGGGCGGCGGCCTCGACTTCGGCGTCCGAGGCGTCCGGGCGGCCGTAGGCGATGGCGTCCCTGAGCGTGCCGGGGAACAGGTATGGCTCCTGGGGCACGACGCCGAGGTGGCGGCGGTAGCTGGACAGGCCGTAGGACCGGACGTCGACGCCGTCGATCAGGACCCGGCCCGCGGTCACGTCGTAGAACCTGGCGATGAGCTTGACCAGGGTGGACTTGCCGGCTCCGGTCTGGCCGACGAACGCCACCGTCTCACCGGGTGCGATCCGCAGGCTGACTCCGCTGATCGCCTCGGCTGAGTCCGGCCGGTACTTGAAGTGCACGTCGTGAAGCTCGACCTCGCCGCGCAGGCGCCCGGCCTGGATCGGGTGCTCAGCCTCTGGCGTGCTCGTCTGGGTGCGCATCAGCGAGGAGATCCGGTCCACGCCGACCGAGGCCTGCTGGTAGCCGTCGAAGACCTGGGACATCTGCTGGATCGGCGCGAACAGCATGTCGATGTAGAGCAGGTACGCGATGAGGCCGCCGGCGGTGAGGATGCCGCTGTGCACCTCGCTCGCGGCCGTGAACAGGATCAGCGCTCCCGCGATGGTGGACAGCGCCTGCACGAACGGGAAGTACAGCGAGATGTAGCGCTGGGCCCGCATGCGGGACCGGCGGTAGGCGCTGGACAGGCCCGCGAACTTGGCATGGTTGACCTGCTCGCGCCGGTAGGCCTGGGCCACGCGCAGCCCCGCGACGTTCTCCTGCAGGTCTGCGTTGACCACCGAGACCCTCTCGCGGGCCTCGGCGTAGGCCTTGGCCGACTTGACGCGGAACCAGACGGTGGCGACGACCAGCACGGGCAGGACAGTAAACAGGATCAGTCCGAGCTTGACGTTGATCAGCAGCAGGGCGATGAGAACCCCGAGGAAGGTCAGAGCGGAGTTGACCATCGTGATCAGGCCGGTCTGCAGGAAGGTGGACATCGCGTCCACGTCCGTGGTCATCCTCGTCATGATCCGGCCGGTCATCTCGCGCTCGTAGAAGTCGAGCCCGAGCCGCTGCAGCTGAGCGAAGATCTTGACTCGCAGCGTGTAGAGCAGCCGCTCGCCGTTGCGGCCGACGACCACGGTCTGCACCGCGTTGACGACCCAGTCCGCCAGCACGATCGCCAGCGCGGCCGCCGACACCAAGATGATCACGTGGAAGGCCTTGGTCTCGATGCCGTGGTCGATGCCGCCGCGCATCAGCCAGGGCAGCGCGACTCCGGCGATCGCGTCGAGCCCGTCCAGGATCAGCCCGGCGATCAGCGCGATCATGAACGGCTTCAGGAGCCGGCGCAGGCTGAACTTCGGGTCAGGTGCGCGGCTGAAGGCCTGATCGACCTCGGGCTGGTCGGTCGCCGGCGGCAGCGCGGCCACCTTCGCGAGCAGCTCAGGGGTGGGCGGCAAGCCGGACAGCATGCCGCCGTCGGACAGGTTGAACCTGGCCGTCGCGGCCGCTCGGCCCCGGCCCGCGGCTCCCATGCCGCTTGACCGCCCGATCGCTGAGCTGGCTGCGCCGAGCAGCTGCATGCCGGTCTGCGCGGGCTTGGCGGCGGAATCGGCCGCGTCCGGTGCCAGGTGCGCCGGCCACAGGCTCGGCGTGATGCCATCGGCATTGATCTTGCTCGCGGCCGTGACCCGGTCGTCGCTGTCCTCGTAGTAGCCCAGCTCGCCCGCGTCGACACCCTCGGCGTCCTCGCCGGGGCCTGACAGCAGCAGCCGGTACAACGGGCACCGCTCGGCCAGCTCCTCGTGAGTGCCGAGGTCGACCAGGCGGCCGGCGTCGAGCACCGCGATCTTGTCAGCCAGTTGCAAGGTGGATCGCCGGTGCGCGATCAGCAGAGTGGTACGCCCGGCCATGACCCGGCGCAAGGTCTCGTGGATCTGCGCCTCGACCCGGGCGTCGATCGCAGAGGTGGCATCATCGAGCACCAGGATCGTCGGGTCGGTGATTAGCGCCCGGGCCAGCGCGACCCGCTGGCGCTGGCCGCCGGACAGGGTCAGGCCCTGCTCCCCGACCACGGTGTCGTAGCCGTCCGGCAGAGCCCGGATGAACTCGTCCGCTTCTGACGCCTTGGCGGCGGCGACGATCTGCTCGGTGGTCGCGTCCGGCCGGCCGTAGGAGATGTTGGCCCGCACGGTGTCAGAGAACAGGAAGCTCTCCTCCAGCACCAGGCCGATCGAGGCGCGCAGCGAGTCCATCGTAACGTCGCGCACGTCGTGCCCGCCGATCCTGACCACGCCGCCGGTCACGTCATAGAACCTGGGCAGCAGTAGCGAGATCGTCGACTTACCCGATCCTGAAGTGCCGATGACCGCGATGGTCTCGCCCGGTTTGACGCTCAGCGTGAGCCCGCGCAGGACCGGCTCGGAGGGCAGGTAACCGAACGTCACGTCGTCGAGTTCGATGTCACGAGAGCCTGCGGGCAGCTCGATCGCGTCGGGCTTGTCGCTGATCACCGGCCGGGAGTCGATCACCTCGAACACCCGCATCACGCTGGCCCTGGCCTCCTGGCCGATCGTGATCAGGCCGGTCAGGGCCCGAACCGGGCCGACCAGCTGGGCGATGTAGGACGAGAAGGCGAAGAACGTGCCCAGGTTGATCTCGCCGTGGATGGCCAGCCAGCCGCCGTAGGCCAGCACTCCGACCTGACCGAGCGCGGGCACCGCCTGAAGCGTCGGGTTGAACCGCGCGGTCAGCCGGACGGTGCGCACCCGCGCGGCGTACAGCAGCTTGCTCGCGCCTTCGAGACGCTCGATCTCCTGCTCTTCCTGGCCGAAGCCCTTGACCACGCGAACGCCAGTGACCGCGCCGTCCACCGCGCCGGCCACGTTGGCGGCTTGCTGCTGGGCATCCCAGCTGGACGGGAACAGCTTGTTGCGGGAGACCAAGGAGATCACGAACAGCGCCGGGCCGACGGCCAGCGCGATGATCGTCAGCTTCGGCGACAGCACGAGCATGACCGCCAGCGACAGGAAAAACAGCAGCACGTTGCCGAACAGCAGGGGAGTGAGGCCGAGCAGGCCCTGCACCATGTTCACGTCGGAGATCGACCGGCTGACTACCTGGCCGGTGTGCAACTGGTCCTGACGGGCGCCGTCGAGCGCGGACAGGGAGGAGAACATCTCGGTGCGGATGTCGTGCTGGACATCCAGGGACACCTTGCTGCCGAAATAGCGCCTGGTGAAGACCCCGCCGAAGCTGAAGACCGCCGCGACCAGCAGCGCGGTGGCGCCGATCCAGATTGGCTGGTGCCTGGTCAAGATGGCGTTGTTGACGATGTCGCGCTGGATCAGCGGGATGATCACCGCGATCAGCGTCGCGAACAAGGAGCCGAGCAGGGCAAGGGTGAGATTACGGGGGTGCCGCCAGCAATATCCGATGAGCCGTCGCAGCCAGCGCTGGTGCGGGTCGGCTGTCTTCAGTGCTGGCTTGCGGGGGGCGCACCCCCCGCACCCCCCGCGCCTTCGGCCTGTCATCAGTCTCCTTACTTCGTGGCGGCGGCTGCCTTGGCCGCGCGCCTTGTCCTGAGCACCTCGTCCAGAGCGTGATCGAGCTCAGCGAGATCGGCCAGCAACCGCTCAGGGTCGCGGGTCGTGCCGAGCAGTTCGCCGAGCCAGTCGGCGTACACGTCGTCGGCGTGGGCGACGGCTTCCTGGCCGGCTTCGGTCAGAACCAGCCGTACCACCCGGCGGTCCTTCATCTCGGTCTCGCGCTGCAGGAACCCGGCCGCGACCAGAGCGTCGGCGGTGCTGGTCAGCGTGGGCTTGGCGACCGCCAGTCGCTCGGCCAGCTTGGCCGAGCGCTCACCGCCGGCGCCGATCAGCTTCAGCACCCGGTACTGCTGCGGAGTCAGCCCGGCGTCCACCCGCTCCGCCGACCGGAACAACCGGATGAGGGTGAGCGCGGCATCAGCCGTGAGTGCTTTGTCCAGCGGCTTAACCGCCGAGACCGATCCAGCCATCTTGTTGCCCTTCGCGCATTTTCGTACGCCGCGCTTAAAGTTCGGTTGGCTAACAACTACTGAGGCTAACAAATTCCTGGACGGGATGGGGATGGCGCGCAGGCCAGCGGGGCGCGGGTGGGAGGACGGTGAGGCTAGGGCGCAGCGAGGAGGGTGCGGGTTAGCCGGAGATGGCAGGGTGCGCGTGGGAGGACGGCGAGGCAAAGGGGCAGCGAGGAGGGCGCGACTAGGAGAGCGGCAGGTCGGCGGTGGCCGGGCCGGGCGCCTTTGACGACGCTGACGGGTCAGCGATGCTGTGACCGGCCTCGGAGCTACGACATTGTTGACCCTGAGGTGTTGCTATTGCGACAGCACGGAGTCAGCAATGTTGTAGCTTGCCGAGCTGAACAGCAGGAACGGGTCAGCGATGCGGTTGGAATCGGCGGTGCGGGTAGGCGGGCGGGCGCTCGATCGGGTGCGTCGATCTTGGGCTGGCATAACAGTCGGGCGGTATGTCCGGAATGCAGGCGTTGCGCAGCCAGCCAGCATTCCGGGCGTGCCGCCCTACTGCCATCAAGCCAGGTTTTAGAGCTTTGACTCGATCGAAGGAATCGCGCCGGACTTGCAGACCGTAGAAGGCGTGTCGTTGGTCATCTTGCAGATCGCGGCCGTCACGTAGTTCGCCGCGCCGAGCACGTTCTTCGTCACCGTGCTGTTCGGGTTCTTCAGCTGGTTGGAGATCTGCGACCAGGACAGGCCCTTGAGCACGGCCGGGTCATACAGCGGCCCGGTGAGCACGACCTTGCCGCCGAAGTCGATGAACGGGTAGCCGAGGCCGCCGTTGGACGAGTCGTACTTGGCCCACAGGGCTTGCTGCGCCTTGGTCGGGTTCTGCAGCGGGCCGTGACTGACGGTCTCGTTCTCGATCGAGGTGAAGGTCAGGTACTTGCTGGAGTACTGCTGATGCAAGAACGTCAGCGTCGCGGTGTTCGGGTCCACGTCGGTGCTGTTCGAGTGGATCCCGGTGAGCGGCCCGAGCGTTCCGAACCGGCTCAGCGCCACCGCCATCGACCAGCGCATCGCCGCGCAGTACGGGCAGAACTCCGCGCCGATGTACAGCATGTCCGGCTTGCCGGCGCTGGTCAGCACGGTGTCGGTGATGGGCTTGATCGGCAGGCCGGAAGCCGGAAGCGGCCCGGCTCCGACCGTGTTCAGCGTGGCGGCCGGCACGGTCGTGACGCCCTTGAAGGTCGACGAACTTGAGCTGGTGCCGCCCTGCTTGGCGCTGGTTTGCAGGCTCTTGACGACGATGATCGCGACCACGATGGCGATCACGCCGACCGCCGAGCCGACGACCGCGTAGATCCGGCGCCGTTGCTCGGCTTTGCGCGCCACGATCTGCTGCTCTGCGATCCGCGCTCGCGCGCTCATGTTCCTGTTCCGCTGAGCCTTACCCATTGGTGCCGTGTCCTTGAGGTTGGTTTGCGTTCCGACGGATTGTAGTGGCGCCGGGCGGGCGCTACCGACGTGCTGGTGCTGGTGCCGCCGTGCTGTTCAGGCCCCACGAGGTGGCGTCGTAGATCAGCAGCGCGAACATCAGGAAGGTCACCACGTGGACGCTGGTACAGAACAGGCAGATGTTGCCGATCTGGATGACCTCGGCGTAGACGAGGTAGAGCACGAAGCCCATGCCGACGATGACCGAGCCGAGTCGCGTCCAGCGCACTAGTGGCTGGTTGAACCGCCAGCCCAGCGGCGAGTTGATCGCCACCATGAACGTGTAGAAGGCCAGGCCGAGCACGGCGACCGGGAAGATGCCGAACACCATGGACTGCGAGCTCGTGGTGACCTTCTGGCAGTTGACCAGCCCGTTGTCGGAGCAGGCGATCACGATGTGGGTGTCGTAGTGGGTGATCGTCAGGTAGATCGACACCCCGAAGCCGATCAGCGCCAGCAGCCAGGTGGTGAACTTCAGCGGATTGGCGCGCACCCAGCCGAATGGGCCGGTGCGGGCAGGCGCGACCTCATCAAGGGCCGCGTCGTCGGTCACCGGGGCTGGCCGCTGGCCGCTGACAGTCGTCTTGGCCGGGCTAACGCGCGACTTGGAGCCGTTCGCCGGGGTTACGACCGTGTCGTCGAGGTTGACCGTGCGGCGGCCCTGGCTACCGCCGTGCGGCGCCTTCTTCCTCGCGCTGGTTGCATTGCGGCGTCGCTTCGCCTGCTTTTGTGGGGCCATCAGATGTTCCCGCCTACTGAGGTCACGCTAGTTGACTTGCACACGCTGGCCGGCTGGTCGTTGGTCACCTTACAGATCGCGGCCGTCATGTGGTTCGCGGATCCGATGATGGCCTGCCCGACCGGGCTGCTCGGATTCTGCATGTCCTTGCCGATCTGCGCCCAGGTCAGACCGAAGTGGGTCGGGTCCTGGGTCGAGGTCGTGCCAAGCACGCTCGGCAGGTACTGCGCGCCGCTGACCACGTACTTACCGCCGACGTCCACGAACGGGAAGCTGCCCTGGCCGTACTTTTGCAGCAGCGCGTCCTCCGCCGTGCTCGCCTTCTCCAGCGGCTTGTTGTCCACCGTGAAGGTTTCGAGCGGGCGGAAGGTCAGGTACTTGCTCGTATAGCTCGACTTATAGAAGGTCAGCGTCGAGGTGTTCGAGTACACGTCGTTGGACGTCGAGTGGATGAAGTGCAGGTTGGAGAAGGTGCCGAACCGGCTCAGCGCCTCGACCATCGCCCAGCGTTCCGCGGCGCAATAGGGGCAGTACTCGGCGCCGAGATACAGCACCTCCGGCTTGCCATCGAGCGACAGCGACGGGCTAGAGATCGTCTTCAGCGGCGCGACCGCGGTGGACCCGGTCGGCCCGGCACCGACCTTGTCGAGAACCGTGGCCGGCACGTTGGTGATCTGGTGCAACACCGTCTGATTGCTCGACGCGGTCGTGTTGACCTTGGCCGTGTTCGAGGTGATCGTCCTGACGACGATCAGGCCGACCACGATGATCACCACGGCGAGCGCACTACCGCCCGCCACCAGCATCCTGCGCCGGGCCTCGGCCCGCCTGGCCGTCGCCTGAGCAATGGCGATGCGCTGCCTGGCGTTCGCCTCGCGGTTTCGCTGCGCTTTACCCATTCGTGTCCTGTCCTTGTCGTACCTAGCGGTCGTGCTTACCGGTCATACGTAGCTCGTCAGTAGATTACCTGCCGCAGGCATGGCTATGACATCCGTCACAGGCTGAAGGTTGCCTCTGAATTGGCTGAGGCTGACCAGCCGTGAGGCTGATGTCGCCCCGTGTCACGACTTCTTGCGCTGCGCAACTGACGGTGGCTATGGTCCAAGTCATGACTGTTAAGCAAACCCTGAGCTGGCGTGGCGGTTTCGTACTGCTTGCGTGTATCGGCGTGGCAGCGGCCGGATGCAGCTCTTCCTCGTCGAGCAAGACCCCTAGCGGCGGTTCTTCTCACTCGTCGTCAAGCGCCGCCAAGCCATCTGGCACGGCTAACGTCGCTTACGCCTCCTCGATTGAGTTCCTTAACGAGAAGTCCTTCGGTCCCGCCTTCGAAAAAGCGGAGGGCTTCAAGTACTCCGGCCAGGCCGGCGCCTCCGGCGAACTGGAAGCCGACATCGCGGGTGGTGAGATCAGCCCGAACGTGTTCGAGTCGGTCGGCGGCGACAACATCACGCCGCTCGAGCCGAAGTTCACCAAGTGGTACGTCCAATACGCCACGACCTCGATCGTCCTGGCCTACAACCCGAAGAGTAAGTACGCCTCGCAGTTCAAGGCCATCGCGAGTGGCAAGGAACCGCTGTCGAAGCTCTACCCGTTGCTGGCCACGCCCGGGTTCAAGCTCGGCCGGACCGACCCGAACATTGACCCGCAGGGCCGGGCCTTCATCTACATGCTCGAACTGGCCCAGATGAAGTACCACCTGCCGTCGTCGATCGTGACGAAGATTCTCGGCGGCCCGCTCGCCGACGCCAAGTCCCCTGAGGTCTTCGCCGAGGCCTCGCTCGAGTCGACGCTGCAGTCCGGGCAGCTTGACGCGTCGAGCGCCTACCAGAACCAGGCGATCGAACTGCACTTGCCGTACATCACGCTGCCGGACGACATCAACCTGTCCAACCCGGCCGACGCGGCGAACTATGCCAAGGCGCACATCACCATTACAGGCAATGTGGCGAAGACCGGATCGCCGCTCGCCATTGACATCACCACGATCGGCACGCCGACCCCGGCCGCGACCGCGTTCGTCAAGTACGTGCTGTCGCCGGCTGGCCTTGCCCTCTACAAGCAGGGCGGATACCGGCTGCTCAAGCCGGCCCTGACCGGCACGGGCGCGCCGTCTGCGATAACCAGTGAGCTGGGCGGCTAGCTCAGGCTCGGACCTGACCCCGCTCGGACCGGCCGGAGCCCAACGGCTGCGTTCCATCGGAGGGTGGCTCGGGGTCGCCGGGACCGGCATCATCTGGATCGCGCTGCTCGCGCCGGTCATCGCGCTGGCGACCCATCTGTCGTGGAGCGCGATCAAAAGCTCGCTCAGCGCACCAGGGGCCTGGGACCCGCTGGTCGTCTCGGTTGAATCCGGTGCGATCACGCTGGCCGTGCTGCTCCTGGTCGGAACCCCGCTGGCCTGGGCGCTGGCCAGGGGCACGCTGCCGTTCCCGCGCGTGTGGGAGATCGGCGTGCTCGCCAGCTTGCTGCTGCCGCCGCTGGTGGTCGGGCTGCTGCTGATCTTCCTGGTCGGGCCGTTCACGTTCTTCGGGCAGTTCCTGTCGCACTTCAACCTGAGCGCGACCAACACGTTCCTGGCCCTGGTGATCGCGCAGGTCTACGAGTCGGCTCCGTACTACGTGCTCGGCGCGCAGGCGGCGTTCGCCAGCGTGGACCCCAAGCTCGAGCAGCAGGCCGCGCTGCTGGGCGACTCGCCGCTGCGGGTGTTCCGGCGGGTGACGGTTCCGCTGGCCTCGCCTGGGCTGGCGATGGCGATGGCCATCGCGTGGGCTCGGGCAATGGGGGCATTTGGTGCGGTTGTTATCATTGCCTACCATCCTAATGGGCTTCCGCTGCAAATCTGGACGACGTTGCAGGAGACCGGGCTGCCGTCCGCGCTGCCGTTCGCCCTCGTCCTGCTGGTTGTCGCGCTGCCGCTGCCGATCGCGGCCTATGTCTGGAGCGCCCGTGCTCGAGGTCGACGTCGAGGTTGACCGACCGGAGTTCACCGTGCGCGCTGACCTCCAGATCGCGGCGGGGGAGCGGCTCGCGCTGTTCGGCCCGTCCGGGGCTGGCAAGACCACGCTGCTTGAGGTCATCGCCGGGCTGACCAAGCCGCGCCGGGCCGTTATCATGCTCGGTGGCAAGCTGCTGACCAGCACGGATTCACCGGTGATCGGATTGCCGCCGTGGCGGCGCGGGGTAGGGCTGCTACGGCAGGACCCCGGGCTGTTCCCGCACCTGTCGGTTCGGGACAATCTGCGGTACAGCAGGTCGGTGACGGGAGACAGCGATGAGCTCGGTCGGCTGGCCAAGACGCTCGGCATCGACGGGCTGCTGGGCAAGATGCCGGCCCGGCTCTCCGGCGGGCAAGCGCACAGAGTCGCGCTCGGCCGCCTGCTGCTGTCCCGCTGCGACGCGCTGCTGCTCGACGAGCCCTACACCGGCCTGGACGTCAGCTTGCGCCGGACGCTGACCGACTTGGTGATCACCCTGGTGGCCGAACGCAACGTGCCCGCCATCCTCGTCGCCCACGAGCTAGCCGAGGCGCAGGCGTTCGCGGACCGGATGGCCGTGCTCGAGCGGGGCAGCCTGCTTCAGCTCGGCGATCCAGGCGAGATCGTGCAGCGGCCCGCCTCCTGCCGGGTCGCGGAGCTCGTCGGGTACCCGGCGTTCGTTCCGGCCGGGGACGGCACGGTCGCGGGGATCCACCCGGACCGGATCGTCGGCGGCAGCCACCCCGCGCTCGGGCTCGTGATTGAAGGCACGGTGACCGGGTGCCGCCCGGCCGGCGCGCTGTTCGAGATTGACCTCCGCACTGCCAGTACGGGCCAACCCGGCGGCGAGGAGATCGTCACCGCGCGGCTGCCCGGTCCGGCCTCGGTCGGCCAGCCGCTGGTGATCACCGCCACCGACCCGCCGCTCTTCTGGCCGGGCGGGGCCGCGATCGAAGCCGAATCATCGAGGGCGGAGCGTGAATAGCGGGACCACGCTCAGGCTGGCCAGGCAGGCCAGGGGCTTCTCCCAGCAGCAGCTGGCCGGGATGGCCGGGGTGTCCAGGCAGGCCGTCTCGGCGGTTGAGTCCGGCCAGTCTGACCCCTCGCTGCGGGTCGCGCTCGCCCTCGCCCTGGCGCTCGGCCTGACGGTCGACGAGCTGTTCGGTGCCGAGGCGGCGGTGCCGACCGTCACGGCCCGCCCGGTCAGGACCGGTGCGGCTCGGCCGAGGGGCGAGCGGGTCACCCTGGCGCCGATCGGGGATTCGTTCGTCGCGCTGCCGCTGTCCGGGCCGACCGTGAGCAAGGCGGGCTTCCTGCCGGCCGGCGGCCTGGTCGCCGAGCAGGGCGGCCGGGGCGAGCAGGACCGGCGGGACGAGCAGGACGAGCAGGGCGGGCTGGTCGGGTCGGGCGGGCAGCTGGTGGTGCAGCCGATCGGGCCGCCCCGGACGACGCTGGTGATCGCCGGCTGCGACCCGGCGCTGCCGCTGCTCGAAGAGCCGCTCAGCCTGCTCGATCCGCCGATCGCGTTCAGCTGGTGGCCGTGCGGCAGCCGGGAGGCGCTGCGGCTGGCCGCCGAGGGTCTGGTGCATGTCGCCGGGGTGCACCTGATGGGCGAATCCGGTGGTTACAGCACCGGGCCCGCAGCGGAACTGCTGGCGCAGGGCGGCGAGGTCATCGGGTTCAGCGCGTGGCGGGAAGGGGTCGTGCTGCGCCCTGATCTCCTTCTTCAGGTAGAAAACTTTGCGGATGTCGCTCGGGCGGGCTTGCGGGTCGTGAACCGGGAACTCGGGTCCGAGGCGCGGAGCGTGCTTGACCGGGAGCTGACCGGCCTCGGGCTGG
Organism: Streptosporangiaceae bacterium; assembly: GCA_036501205.1. Taxonomy (GTDB): domain Bacteria; phylum Actinomycetota; class Actinomycetes; order Streptosporangiales; family Streptosporangiaceae; genus Chersky-822. The sequence continues at coordinate 18,374 of DASYAT010000098.1, forward strand.
TCGGGGACGACGTGCCTGGTTATGACGCGGTCGTCACCGGCCATCTGCAGGTGGCCGACGCGGTCGCGGCCGGCCTGGCCGAGTTCGGGGTCGCCAGCGAGCCGGCCGCGCTGGCCTACGGGCTGGCGTTCATCCCGCTGGCGGCCGAGCAGTTCGATCTGGTCATCCCGGCCGAGCGGGTCGCCAGCCGCGAGGTGCAGGCGCTGATCAAGGTGCTGTCGTCGCGCTGGCTGCTCGATCAGCTCGCCAGCCTGCCCGGCTATGACACGACGCCGTGCGGCCAGGCTGTGTTTAGTCAGGCACGGGCGCAAGCCTATTAAGCGGTCGCTGAAAGCAAGCGCCTGAATACGCCATCGATGAACACGTTGGCATTGAGTTGCGGCGGTCGGCCACGATGGGTGACATGAGACTTCTGGTACTGGGCGGAACCCATCACGTCGGACGCGCGGTCGTCGAGGAAGCGCTGGCTCGGGGCGACGAGGTCACCATGGTGAACCGCGGCGTCAGCGGGGTAGCGGCGGCGGGCGCTGAGGTACGCATCGCCGACCGGACCGAACCCGGGCAGCTGAGCGCGGCCCTCGGAGACGGCAGCTGGGAAGCGGTGATCGACACCTGGAGCCGGGAACCGCGGATCGTGCGCGAGTCGGCCAAGCTGCTGGACGGGCGGGTCGGGCACTATGGCTACGTGTCGAGCCGGTCGGTCTACGCCTGGCCGATCCCGTCCCGGTCCACCGAGAGCGCCCCGGTCGTCGAGGGCGACGCGGGCAGCGATGACGGCTCGGACTACGCGGCCGCCAAGCGGGGCGGCGAGCTGGCGACCCTGGAGTACTTCGAGGGCCGGTCAGTGCTCGCCCGGGCCGGGCTCATCCTCGGGCCTTACGAGCTCGTCGGGCGGATGCCCTGGTGGCTGCGCCGGATCGAGCGCGGCGGTGACGTACTCGCGCCCGGCCCGCGCGACATGCCGCTGCAGTACATCGACTGCCGGGACCTCGCGATCTGGATGCTGCACGCGGCCGATGAGGGGATCAGCGGAGCGTTCAACACGGTGAGCCGGCCCGGTCACGCGACGATGGAGAGCCTGCTGAACGCCTGCGTCGCCGCGATCGGGTCCGATGCCAGGCTGGTCTGGGCGGATCCGGCGGTCATCGACGCGGCCGAGATTGAGGGGTGGACCGAGCTGCCGGTCTGGATCTCGCCCGAGGGCGAGGGCGGCGCGCTGCACGACGGGGATGTGTCGGCGATCTACGCGGCCGGGCTGGTCTGCCGGCCGGTGGAAGAGACGGTGACCGATACGTGGCGGTGGTTGCAGGCCGAGGGTGATCCGCCGGCCAGGGAGGGGCGGCCGATGCACGGGCTTGACCCGGAGAAGGAGCGGAAGGTGCTCGCGAGCCTGGTGTGAGGCGAGGCTCAGCGGGGCGCGGCGCCGGCCAGGGTTCGGGCCGGCGCCGCGCTTTGGCTTTTCCTGGGCTTTGACCGGCCTCTGGTTAGCGGCGGCCGGTCGAGCGCGGGGTGTTGATCTTGTCGGGCTTGATCACGAGGATCACGCGGCCGTCCGGGCCGACCGGCCTTGAGTAGTCCGTGCCCATGTAACGCTGCGCGAGCTCGTCGATGTGATCCCTGGCCTGCTGGCCGTCGATCGTGTCGATCACCTGGCCGCGAACCTCGGCCCAGTCCCAGGGGTCGGAGTTGGAGTGCAGCAGCACGGTGATGCGCGGATCCCGGCGGATGTTCCTTGAGCGCTGCCGTCCCGGCTCGGTGTTCACGAGCAGGTTCTCACCGTCGGTGTCGATCCAGGTGAGCTGGGCCTGAGGCTGGCCGTTGGGCATGAGGGTGACGACCGTCGCGAGGTTCTTGCTCTTGGCAAGACGGGCGGTGTCAGCATCGAGCGGCATCTAGGTGCTCCTGAAGTCGGGGACTTGTTGATTGTAGAACATTCAACAACCCTGCGGGCGTTCTTTCCGCGCAGGTAAGGGGGGTGCGCGGGGCTCGTGGGCTGGGTGGGTGCGCGGGGGTTCTGGGTGGAGTGGGGTCAGCG
>DASYAT010000099.1:0-31359 GCA_036501205.1 Streptosporangiaceae bacterium
CTAGCGTCAGCACGTGCGCGTCAGCGCTAGTACGCGCGTCCTAGAGTCAGTACGTGCGCCTTAGTGCTAGTACATACGTACTAGTGGAGATTGGGAGGCGGCTCGTTGGCTGAGTACCGCAGGATCTTGCTGGACGGCGCGGCCGTACAGGTACGGCGCGACGGCTATGGGCTGATAGCCGGGGACGGGCGCCAGGTCTCGGTCGACGAGGCGGTGCACCTGCCGCCTGTGCAGCCGACCAAGATCATCGCGGTGCACCTGAACCATCGAAGCCGGGTCACCGAGTTCGGCGCCAAGCTGCCGCCCGCGCCCACGTACTTCCATAAGCCGATCTCGGCGCTGCTCGGGCACGGCGGCGCGGTGGTCAGGCCCGCGAACTGCCAGTACCTGAACTATGAAGGCGAGGTCGCGATCGTGATCGGCCGGACCTGCAGGGGGGTTTCACCGGCCGAAGCGGGCGACTACATCGGCGGCTACACGATCGGCAACGACTTCGGGCTCCACGACTTCCGCGACACCGACGCCGGCTCGATGCTGCGGGTGAAGGGCTCGGACACGATGGCGCCGCTGGGGCCCGGGCTGGTGACGGGCTGGGATTTCCGTGGCAAGCGGCTGCGCACGTATGTCAACGGCGAACTGGCCCAGGACGGCAGCACCGACGAGATGACCTGGGACATGCACTACCTGGTGGCCGACATCGCCAGGACGATCACGCTGTACCCGGGTGACGTGCTGCTGTCGGGGACCCCGGCCAACTCCCGGCCAGTCCAGCCTGGTGATGTGGTGGAGGTAGAGGTCGACGGACTCGGCCGGCTCAGGAACCACGTCGTGGCCGGTCCTGCGGAGGTCCCGGCCGGCTATGGCGCGCAGCCGAGCGCGAGCGAGGAAGTGCTGTCGACCGCGCTCGGCGGAGACTGGGAGTTCCGGGGCATCAGGCCCCCGATTAAGCCCTAGGGGCTCCGGGCGGGCGGGACGGAAGGACTGTCTAGTGGAACTCAATGAGTGGCTGCGGATGGCGGCTGATTCGGTCGCGCAATGGCAGTCCAGTTACCCCGCGTTCGATCAGCATGCGTCACTACGCGTAGACCACCACAAATTTTCCTCCACCTTTGAAGAATTTTCCCAGCGAATGCGCGGCAACTATCCGTATTTCCACCCCAGCTATGCGGGGCAGATGCTGAAGCCGCCGCACCCGGCCGCCGTGGCCGGCTACCTGGCCGCGATGCTGGTCAACCCGAACAATCACGCGCTTGACGGCGGGAAGATCACTTCGGAGTTTGAAAAGGAGGCGGTGGCCGAGCTGGCCGCGATGTTCGGGCTGGCCACTCACCTCGGTCACCTGACCAGCAGCGGCACGATCGCCAACCTGGAGGCGCTGTACGTCGCGCGCGAACTCCATCCCGACCGCGGCGTCGCCTACAGCGCCGACGCGCACGACACGCACTCCCGGATGTGCGGCCTGCTCGGCGTGCCCGGCACGGAAGTCCCGGTGGACGGGCTTGGCCAGATTGACCTGGACGCCCTCGACGAGCTGCTGGCGGGCGGATCGATCGGAACGGTGGTCGCGACGACCGGGACGACCGGCCTCGGGGCGATCGACCAGGTGCACGAGGTGCTTGCCGTCGCCCGGCGGCACGGGGTGCGGGTGCATGTGGATGCGGCGTACGGCGGGTTCTTCACGCTGCTGGCCGGAGTTGAAGGAAGGGCTAGCCTCGATCCGGCGCCTTGGCGGGCGATCGCCGAGTGCGACTCCGTAGTGGTCGACCCGCACAAGCACGGGCTGCAGCCCTACGGGTGCGGGGCGGTGTTGTTTACCGATCCGGCGGTCGGGAGGTTCTACGCGCACGACTCTCCTTATACCTACTTCACGTCCAGCGAGTTGCATCTGGGCGAGATCAGCCTGGAGTGCTCCCGGGCGGGGGCAACGGCGGCGGCGCTGTGGCTGACGTTGCGGCTGCTGCCGTTGCGGGCCGGCGAGGGCGGGCTCGGGGCCGTGCTGGCTGCCTGCCGGGAAGCGGCGCTGGACTGGGCTGACCTGCTGGGATCCTCGGAGGTGCTCAAGGTCTACCAGGCGCCGCAACTGGACATCGTGACCTATTTCCCGGTGACTTCGCCGGCCAGCCTGGCCTCGATCGACGAGGTGTCGGCGCGGGTCATGGCCGACGGAATGAACGATCCCGAGCGGCCGGTCTTCGTCAGCACCCTGTCAGTCACCGCCGACGCGATGGCACGCCGTCACCCGGAAATCACCGCCGACCGCCACCGCGCCCGAATCCTCCGCAGCGTCCTGATGAAACCCGAGTCCCACCCCCACATCCCCTGGCTCCACGCCCGCCTGGAAGAACTAGCCCGCTGAGCTGGGTTCCAATTCATGTCAGTGGCTCTCGTTATCTTGGGCATTAGCTTCTGGCTGAATACCTCATTGCGGAGCCGCCGATGATCAACACTGACCGGGCGTTAGCGCCACCTGCACGTGTACTCTTGCAATTAGAAATATGGCCACCGGCGTGAGCGGCCAAGCGACGGAACGCGATTGGGCTGTTCGCGCGGTTGCGACGCACGGATGGACGGTAGCAAGGGAGACCGCCCGAGGGTATTACGTGATGCGCTGCGCTTGCGGTAGCCACCAGACGACGTTGCACAAGACGCCCCGGCTGCAGAATCATTTCAAGCAGAAGGTGTCGTGGATGACCGGTCAATGCTCGATCCAGCCGGAGGACGAATCGTGATGCTGACGGTAGATGCCACAGCGACGCTTGTGCCTGCGGCGGGTTTGAGCGATGACGAGTTGACCGATCTGATCGCTGCTGTGATCGATTACCTCGACACCCGCGTGATCGATCCGTCTGTCAACACGGTCCGGACTGAGTCCGGAGTGCGGATTGAGATCTCGGTGATTGTCGACACCGAAGATCCATGGACTGCCCAGGCCCAAGCCGCAGCAGCTATGAGAGATGCCTTTGAGTCAACAGTGCCCGCGATTGCTGGCATGACGCACGATCTCGTCCTCCAGGCCGCTTAGCCCAAATAAGCGCTGCTGCTGGCTCCGGGCGTGGGGCCGGCGGGAGCGGGCCAGTACGATCGTGGCATGTCGCGTCGCCTTGCTGCTGGTAGTGCGAGCGACCTTGTGCAAGCTGAGCGCGACATCAGGGCCCGGATCGGGGAGCATCCGCTCGACTTCGCGGCGATGGCGGCGGTGTCGAACATCTACCGGGCCGCGAACGTGATCCGCAATCACATGGAACGCAAGGTGCTGGCCGACGAGGATCTGTCGTGGGCGGCGTTCACCGTGCTGTTCGTGTTGTGGATCTGGGGTGACCAGCAGACTCGGCATCTGGCTGAGGAGGCGGGGGTTACCAAGGGGACGCTGACCGGCGTGCTCAAGACATTGGAGAAGCGTGGCCTGGCCCGGCGGCGCGGTCATGACGAGGATGGGCGGCTCGTGCTGGTCGGACTCGAGCCCAAGGGTGTTGCTGTGATCGAACGGCTGTTCCCGGCGTTCAACATGGGCGAGGCGCTGATGAGCAGCAGCCTGACCGAACCCGAGAAGGAGCAACTCGCCGCGCTCCTCCGCAAGATCATTCGCTCCGCCGAAAACTCCTGACCGCCATCGCCCAACGACAGCGCTGACCCGCGACCGTTGTCCTGGCGGAGGCGCTGGCCCGCCGCTGTTGTTAGCTTCGCGGGCGGGCCGTCAGGTTACGCGGGGCGGTTCGAGCAGACGACGGCAGTCGAACAAGTGGTGGGCTAGTTCGTGGGCGGTGCGGCGGCCGATCCATTCGACGGTGCGGACATGGGATTCTGGCCACGGGTAGATGCCGATGCGCAGCCAGCCAGAATCGTCGAGGCCGGCCAGCGTCTCGGCCAGGTCATGCGCGCCAGCCTGAACCGCCGTCGCCACGGCCGCCGGGTTCTGCTCGTTGTACCTCTCCTCGATCGCACGCTCGTCGCGGCGCATCGAGGAGAACCTGGGCACGTCCTCGACCTGCGCTAGCAGGACCCGCTCGCGCTGGATCCGCAACACGTCGCGCACATGACAGCCGTATTCAAGCGCCGACCAACTGGCCGGCCGCAGATGCGCGCGGAGCCTGGGCGCCGGGACGGTGGTCAGGATCGAGCAGATCTGCTCGGCCAGGTCCGGCAACACAGCGAGAATCTGCTGCCGGGTGAGCGAGTCATAACCGTAACCGCACTCTTCGCAAGCTGCCACAGCTCGCACGCTATCGCCCAGCGAGCCCGCCGCCCAGACCGAGGCCAGTCCCGCCGGGAGATAAGTTCAGAGCGCGGACAACGACGTCGGCGACGAGAGGATGACAGAAATGGATCATGCGGAGCTAGCCAGGCGGTTCAGCACCATCTCCACGGCGAACGTCGCCGACGCCTGCATCAGGGCCGACGTGCCGGTGCGCTGCGGCCACCCGTTGATCGGCCCGGTCATCCCCGGCAGCCGCCTGGCGGGACGGGTGCTGCCGGCTCAGCATTCGGGCAGCGTCGATGTCTTCCTGGAGGCCTTCGAGCATGCCGAAGCCGGCGACGTGCTCGTCGTCGACAACACCGGCCGCGACGAAGCCTGCGTCGGTGACCTCGTGGTCCTTGAGGCCAAGGCCGCCGGGCTGGCCGGAGTCGTGATCTGGGGCCTGCACCGCGACACGGCCGACATCAAGGCCATCGGGCTGCCCGTGTTCAGCCAGGGCCACCTGCCCACCGGACCGCAACGACTTGACCCCTGGCCGGCCGACGCACTCACCGCCGCGTCGATCGGCGACTGGACGCTGACCAGCGACGACGTGATCTTCGGCGATGACGACGGAGTCATCGCCGTGCCCGCCGCCAAGGTCACAGAACTCATGGAGCTCGCGGAGAACATCCGCGCCGCCGAGCGGGCCCAAGCCGACCTGATCAACTCCGGGGTAACTCTCCGCTCCCAGCTCAGGTTCGCCGACTACCTAACCGCCCGCGAGCACAAGCCGGCGCTGACCTTCCGCGATCACCTCAGGGCAGCGGGCGGCGCGATCGAGGAGTGAGCCCCGGCCGCCTGCGCCGCCACCCGCAGCGCGCTCGCCACCAGCCGGTCGGCCCGCCGCCGCGACTCCGGCTCCTCGGCGTACGCCTGCGCGAGGAGGGCGTCGGGGTCCTGACCAGCGGCATCGGCCTCGCGGCTGGCCCCGTTGCGTAGCCAGCCCGCGAACTGATCCCCGTCGACCTCCGGGTGGAACTGCACCGCCAGATGCCGCCCGAGCGCGAACGCCTGGACGCATTGGTCGCTGGTCGCCAGGATCGTCGCCTCGGGCGGCGGCAGGCAGTGGTCGCCATGAAAGTCCAGCCACGGACCGGCCGGGATCAGCTCAAGATCGGCCGACTTGATCACCTTCCAGCCGATCTCCTTGACCGGCATCTCCTCGACCTTGCCACCGAAGGCAACGCACAGCGCCTGCGCGCCAAAGCAGATGCCGAGCACGGGCACCCCGGCCTCCCCGGCTCGACGCAGCCAGTCGAGTTCCTGCCCGATCCACTCGAACCCCGGTCCGTCGTCGTTCACCGACGGCATCGCGCCGAGCAGCACCACGTGATCGACTCCGTCCAGCGACGGCAGCTCACCGCCGTTAAGGAACAGGTGCGTAATCAACTCGGCCCCGCGAGCCCTGAACGCCTCCTCGATGAGGCCCGGATAGTCCTCGTTGTGGTGCCTGATCACGACTACTCGCATTGCGGGGCTCTCCTCGATGCCGGGCCGACCATTGCACTGTGCTTGCTGCGATGGGCTCGTTGCTATGGGCTCGTTGCTATGGAGTTCGTTTGGTGCCAAACTATCTGCCATGGCCGCAGCCGTCGACCTGACCGACCTAGACCTGTGGGTGCGCGGTGCCCCCTATTCGGAGTTTGCCCGGCTCAGGCGCGATACGCCAGTGGCGTGGATGCCGGAACCGGCCCCTAATTCCGGTTTCTGGTCGGTGTGCGGGTACGCCGACATCATGAGGGCGTCCCGCGACGTAGCGACGTTTTCCTCGTCGCGCGGCATCTCGTTCGAAGAACCGACCGATGAGGACATGGCCGCGCGCCGCACGATCATCGACACCGACCCGCCGGCCCACACCAAGCTGCGCAAGATCTTCTCCGGCAGCTTCACCCAGCGCGCGGCCGCCGTCTGGGAGCACTTCGTGGCCGGCCTCACCGACGAGGTACTCGCCACCGGCCTGCCCCGCGACGGCGCGCCGTTCGACTTCGTCGACGCGATCGCCAAGGAAGTCCCGATCCGGGTGCTCGCTAAAATCATGGGCCTTCCGCATAAAGATTTGCCGTTGTTTATTTCGTTGGGTGACAAGCTGATCGCCAACACCGACCCAGAGATCACCGATGTGGTCTGGGGCCGCGATGACACCGACGCCTACCGGCGGTACCCGTTCAGAAGCCCGTACGGCAAGCAACTGTGGGACCTAGGCCGCGACATCGTCAGGGAAAAACTCCAAGCTCCCGGCACCGACCTCCTCTCGATGCTGCTCAGGGCCGAGGTCGATGGGGACCGTCTCAGCGAAACCGACATCGATAACTTCTTCTCGATCATGGTGATCGCCGGCAACGAGACCACCAGGATCGCGATCGCCCAGGGTGTCCTGGCCTTCTGCGAGTACCCAGAACAGTGGGACAAGCTGCGGGCCGAGCCAGACCTGATCGACTCGGCGACCGAAGAAGTCTTGCGCTGGACCTGCCCCACGCACTTCATGCGCCGCACCGCAGCCGTCGACACCGAGCTGGGCGGCGCTGCCATCAAGGCCGGCGACAAGGTCGTGCTCTGGTACATCTCAGGCAACCGCGACGAGACCGAGTTCGACGACCCGGACACGTTCGACATCGCCAGGTCCCCGAACCGTCACCTCAGCTTCGGCCGGGGCGGCCCGCACCTCTGCCTGGGCGCCCACCTGGCCCGCCTGGAAATCAAGATCGTCCTGAGGGCACTGGCCCGCGAGGTGACCCGCTTCGAACTGGCAGGCGACCCCCGCCGCATCCGTTCCAACTTCACCAACGGCCTGCGGGAACTCCCCATCCGGGCGCAACTATGATCCGCCTGCTGCTGATCCTGACCGAGAACAACACCATGCGTCCGCCCCCCGACGTCACCGACCTGGTTGAGTTCGCCCGCATCGCCGAACAGGCCGGCATCGACGGCATCATGGTCAGCGAGCACATTGTCCTAGGACCCGCCGCCAACGCCAACGGCGAACCAGCCAACCCCCGCGACTACGCCCTCCCCGGCAACCAGGACCCCGCCACCCCCTGGCCCAGCCCGATCGTCCTCCTCAGCGCAATCGCCGCCGCCACCACCAAGCTCCGCCTGATAGCCGGCGCCCTGATCACCCCCCTCCGCCACCCGCTAGCCGTAGCCAAAGACCTAGCCACCCTGGACCGCCTGAGCCAGGGCAGACTGGTCGTCCTCCCCACCGTGAGCTGGCACCAGGCCGAATACGACGCGCTAGGTGTCCCGTTCCATAAACGCGGCGAACTGCTCGACGAGCAACTGGAGATCTGGTCAAGAGCCTGGTCAGGCTCCCCCGCCTCCTACACGGGCAAGCACTACCGATTCACGGACGTATGGCTAGAGCCCCAACCAGTCACACCTGGCGGCCCGGCGCTTTGGTTCGGCGGCTCAACCGTGCACGAAAAGCTCCTCAACCGCCTAGTCCGGTACGGCAAGGGCTTCAACCCCCTAGGCCAGCCAGGCAAGGAGGGCCTGGCAAGACTGGCCGCCGCAATGTCTGCGGCAGGCAGGGATCCCAGCGAGTTGGAGTACGTCGGCGGCACCCGCGGCGAGTTCCCGAACCCAGACCAGCCTGCGAGCCTCGACCAAGCCCTGGCTGCGATCCCAGCCCAGCTAGAGCGCGGTTTCTCCACCATCTGCATCAAGCCCTCCCAGTTCATCGATAACCAGTCAGAACTCCCCGCCTTCTGCCAGGAGCTGGTAACCAAGGTCTCCCAACTCGCCTAACCAGAGGCCAGCGCCGTGAGGGCGGGCGCGGCGGGTCGCCGCACTGGGCTGATGTTGCGGTTGGGGCGAATGTGACGACGCACTCGATCGGCCGACCAGATGAATGCGCATATTCACACCCTGGGTTCCTGATGAATATGCGCATTCATCCGGTAAGTCATGATGATCATGAAGAGAGACTCCGTGTCTGGTGGTGCTGTCGGGACTGGTGCGACTAAAGGGACACCTCGGCAGGAGTTGGGGAGGCCGACCCGCGCCCCAGCGAGAGCTGGGAGGCCGGCTGCGCTGGCATCGGGGTGTCGATACAGCTAGATTGGCCGGTCTCGCATGGCGGGATGTCCGATCTCGTCCGGCAAGCCGTTGCAGGCGGCCAGACGAGCCGGCAACCCGCCCGACCGACACGAAGCCAGGTCTCAGACCCGCCCGCACGAGCCGGCAACCCGCCCGACCGGCGCCAGGCAAGGCCTTGACACGAGATCGTTCGCATCCATACGATCCCGGCAATACACCCGCCCGAAAGGGACGCCCGTGACGAAGATCGATGCCTTCGCTCACATACTTCCGCCGTCTTATGCCGCCCGCATGGAGGCGATTACCTCAGGACCGTCGATCAGCGACCGTATCCTGGGTTACCGCCCCTGGATCCATGAAGATCCGGCGCTGATCGACCTGGACGCACGCTGGCGCACGATCGAGCCGTTTGGTGATTACCGCCAGATCCTCACGCTGGCTGTCCCGCCGCTCGAAGAGCTGGGCGACGCCTCCGTCGCTCTCGAGCTGGCCCGCGCCGCCAACGACGAACTCGCAGACCTCGTCGCCCGGTACCCGGACCGGTTCGCCGGCTTCACCGCCGCTCTGCCGATGAACGACCCCCAGGCCGCCGCCGAGGAGCTGGACCGGGCGATGAGCCAGCTTGGAGCGGTCGGCACGCAGCTGCACTCCAACGTCAGCGGCGCGCCGCTCGACGAGCCCCGGTTCGACGTCATCTTCGAGGTCACCAACGCTCACGGCGGCATGGTCTGGATTCACCCGACCCGCAGCCCGATCTGGTCGGACTACCCGGTCGAAGCCCAGTCCAAGTACGGCATCTGGTGGTCGCTCGGCTGGCCCTATGAGACCTCGGTCGCGATGGCCAGGCTGGTCTACTCCGGCTGCTTTGACCGGCATCCCGACCTGAAGATCATCACTCACCACGCCGGCGCGATGGTACCGCACTTCGCCGGGCGGCTGGCCTCGCCGCTCGAGGACCCGGACCGGGACGACATCCTGGGCTCGCTTAGGCGCGACCCGATGGACTACTTCAGGCAGTTCTACGCCGATACCGCGATGTTCGGTGCCGCGCACGCGGTCCGGTGCGCCGTGGACTTCTTCGGTGCCGATCACGTGCTGTTCGGCACCGACATGCCGCTCGGCGGCCCGAACGTGGTTGCCGACACCATCGCCGACATCAACTCCCTCGGCCTGGCCGAAGCTGACACCGCGGCGATCTTCGCCGGAAATGCCCTGAGGCTGCTCGGCCTGCCTGCCTGACTCAGCGCCCGCAAAGCGTTATGCCGAAAAATAGGAGCACTTATGGCTAGTCCCGATCAGGGCTACGAGCGGCTGGGCGAGAAGCGGCTTTCATTGCCGGACGTGATCGCCCAGTCGGTCGGATTCATGGGGCCGGTGTTCTCTTCCGCTTTCGTGATCCCGCTGGTTGTCGGCGTGATCAGCGCGTCCGGCAAGGGCGGCGGGGTCGCGGCGCCACTGTCCGTGCTGATCGCGGCGGTCGGAGTGTTCGCGCTCGGCTGGATCGTGTCCAGCTATGCCAAGCAGATTCATGCGGCCGGATCGTTGTACGACTACGTGACCAGGGGCCTGGGGCAGCGGGTCGGGACGGCGGCCGGGTGGCTGTACTACGGCGGCGTGACCGTGCTGCTCACCGGGCTGCTGCTGCTGATCGGCGGTTACATCCAGGGCACGCTGGCCTCTGAGTTCAACATCAACCCGCTGCCATCGTGGGCCTGGACCTTGGTGCTGATCGCACTCATCGGGGTGATCATGTACTTCGGCGTGCAGATCTCGACCCGCAGCCAGCTCGCGCTCGCGCTGGTCTCAATCGTTGCGATGACCGCGTTCTTCATTTTCGTGATCGTCAAGCTCGGGTCGGCGAACAGCATCAAGCCGTTTGAACCGTCCTCGTCCGCCGATGGCTGGTCGGGCATTTTCTTCGGTGTGCTGTACGGGGTGCTGTTGTTCGTCGGCTTCGAGACGGCGGCCAACCTGGCCGAGGAGACGCCCAACCCGCGCCGGGAGATCCCGATCGCGGTGATGACGACCGCCGTGATCGCCACGGTGATCTACGTGGTCGCCACCTACGTCGAGGTGGCGGGCTTCGGCTACAGCCTGAAGACGATCTTGACGGCGGCGGGAGCGCCGCTGTTCGCGCTGGGGGCGCCGGCGAAGGCGGGCGGGTTCGGCGGGCTCTGGATCGACCGGATGCTGGAGCTGGTCGTGCTGTTCGACATGATCGCGGTCGCGATCGGCTGCGGGGTGTCGGCGTCGCGCGGGATCTTCGCGATGGCGCGGGACCGGCGGGTGCCGGCCGTGTTCGCGCGGACCTCGCCCAGGTACGGCTCGCCGATTGGTGCGGCCGGGTTCATCGTCGCCGCCGCCATCGTGACGTTGCTGGTGAATCAGTTCTGGAAGGGGCTGTTCGCGCTGCCGGGTGAGCCGCATTACTTCTCGCTGTTCGCCTGGGGGTCGACGTTCGGCGGGTTCGCGCTGGTCGTCGTGTACTTGCTGATGTCGATCGGGGCAATCAGGAATTTCGGCCGCGCCGATGGCAAGGTGCGGATTATCGTCTGCGCCGTGGTCGGCATCCTGATAACGGGCGGTGCGATCTTCGGGTCGTTCTACAAGGTCACCAGTCCGACGATCTGGGCACCGTGGCTGGCGCTCGCGCTGCTGGTGACCGGCTTCGCCTCGACGTTCGTGTTGCGGCCCCGGCAAGCGGCCAGCACTCAGCTCGCTGACCTGAAGAGCTCGGGGTGACCCAGGCGTTCCTGGTTACCGGTGGCGGCAGCGGGATCGGGGCTGCCGTCACCCGGGCGCTGGCCGGGGCCGGATATCGGGTGGCTATCTGCGGGCGGCGGAGTGATGCGCTGGCTGCGGTGGCCGCCTCGACCGGCGCGGTGGACCTGGTCTGCGATATCAGGGATGCGGCGGCGGTGTCTGGGCTGGTTGAAGCGGTCCTTGGCGAGTTTGACCAGCTCGACGGGCTGGTGCTGAATGCTGGGGTGATCTCGCCCGGCGGGGTCGCTGAACTGTCGATCGACGACTGGCTGGAAATGGTGTCGATCAACCTCACCGGAGCTTTCCTGGTGGCCAAGGCCGCGCTGCCGCATCTGCTTGCGCGGCGGGGTTCGATCGTCTCTGTGGCGTCGGTGGCGGCGCTGCGGGCGGCCGCCGAGATGGGCGGGTACGCGGCAACCAAGGCTGGCCTGGCGATGCTGACTCAGTCGCTGGCCGTCGATCACGCGCATGAGGGGTTGCGGGCGAACGTGGTCTGCCCCGGCTGGACGGTCACCGAGATGGCCGATGAGGAGATGACCGCGTTCGGCGGCGAGCGCGGGCTCGACGTGCCGGGTGCGTACGACCTCGTGACCGCGTTGGTGCCGCAGCGGCGGGCGGCCACGGCGGACGAGGTCGCGGCCGTGGTGTGCTGGCTGTTGTCGGACGCCGCGTCGTACGTGAACGGCGCGGTCATCCCGGTCGACGGTTCGGCGAGCGCGGTCGATGTGGGGACGGTGGCGTTCGACCCGCGCGTCAGCATCCGTCCTGATCACGGGTAGACATCAACGTCCATAGCCGGCCAGGCTGCCCTCGTGACTAGTGCCGACATGCCTCTTATGCCTCTTGTGCCGCTTGGCGCGAGCGGGCTCGTGGTCAGCCGGCTGGCGCTCGGGTCCTGGCGTACCTATGAGCGGATCAGCCACGAGCAGGGTGTCGCGGTCATGCGGGCGGCACGCGAAGCCGGCATCACGTTTCTTGATGACGCCCGGTACAACGACGAGACCGGCCACGCGCCGATCCCGACCGGCTACTCCGAGGTCATCTTCGGACGGCTGTTCAAGGCGGCCGGGTGGGACCGGGATCAGACGGTTGTGTCGAACAAGCTGTGGTGGGAGTTCTGGCCGGAGCAGAGCCCTGAGCAGGAACTGGTCGGCTCGCTGGGCCGGATGGGGCTTGATCACGTCGACCTGATCTACTCCGAGCCGCCGCCGGACACCCTGTCGCTCGACGAAACCGTCGCCATGATCACCGGGTTGATCAACGCCGGGATCGCGCGGGCGTGGGGCACGCTCAACTGGTCAGGCGACCTGATGGAGCAGGCCTGGCAGATCGCCGATCGGGCGGGCGTTCCCGGTCCGGTCGCGACGCAGCCGCCGTACAGCCTGGTCAAGCGGGACGCGGTCGAGGATGCCGGGATGCAGGCTGTGGTCGCGGCCCGCGACATCGCGATTGTGGCGTCGTACGCGCTAGCCGGCGGGGTGCTGACCGGGAAGTACGACCATGACGAGCGGGCCGGGCGGGCGGCTGGCCAGCTCGGCACGCCTCGGTACCAAGCCGGGGTTACGGCCGGACGCAGGCTCGCGGCTCTGGCCAATCAGACCGGCCACGACCCGGCGCAGCTCGCGATCGCCTTCGCGCTCAACCATCCGTCGGTGACCACCGTGCTGTTCGGCGCGACCAGGCCCGAGCAGGTCTGGTCTAACGTCACCGCGCTGGCCGTCGCCGAAGAACTGACCCCGGACCAGCGCCGCAAACTGGACGCGATCGGCGCCTAAGCGCTCGTCCGGAAGTAAGCCACTGGCTTCTGGTCCCGTTTCTGTTGCTGGTTTGTTGACCTGAGGCGCAGTTTTCTTTTGCCAGAGAACGGAAATCCCGGGCAGAGATAAACACGTCCACGGAAGGGTCTTCGATGACCAACACCGTCGAGCTGCCGACTACGACGCCTGTTCAGATGGCGCTGACCGACGCAGCCGCTCGCCAGCTGGCGAACGCCACTAAGACGAGCGCTCAGCTCAATACGATCACGCCGAGATGGCTGGTCAGAATGATGCAGTGGACGCCGGTCGAGGCCGGCATCTACCGGCTGAACCGGGTCGTCAACCCGGAGTCCGTGCTGGTCGCCTGCCCGCCGAGAGACGAATCCGAGCTGCCGAATACCTACGTCGGATATGACGAGGCGCCGCGAGAGATCTTCCTGAACTCGGTCGCCACGATCGTCGATATTCATACTCGCGTCTCCGACCTCTATGGCAGCCCGTACGACCAGATCGAAGAGCAGCTTCGGCTGACCATCGAGACCGTCAAAGAGCGGCAGGAAAGCGAGCTCATCAATAACCCGGACTACGGCCTGATCGCCTGCGCTACTCCGGAGCAGCGCATCCGCACGATGAACGGGGTGCCGACCCCCGATGATCTCGACCAGCTGATCACCAAGGTGTGGAAGGAACCCGCGTTCTTCCTCACTCACCCGCAGGGCCTCGCGGCATTCGGGCGCGAGTGCACGAGGCGCGGCGTTCCGCCGCCCACGGTGAGCCTGTTCGGGTCGCAGTTCATCACCTGGCGCGGCATCCCGATCATTCCGTCGGACAAGGTACCGGTGGTCGAGGGCCGGACCAAGATGCTGCTGATGAGGGTGGGCGAGCAGCGCCGCGGCGTGGTCGGCCTGTTCCAGCCCGGGCTCACCGGCGAACGGTCGCCTGGGCTCTCGGTGCGGTTCATGGGGATCAGCCGGAAGGCGATCGCGTCGTACCTGGTGTCGCTGTACTGCTCGCTCGCGGTGCTCGTCCCGGACGCGCTGGCCATACTCGACGACGTGGAGGTCGGCAAGTTCCATGAGTACGCCCACACCTACCGGTGACAGCAACGCCAATGGGCACTCGTTCCTAGCGCCCGACCAGGAGCTGCTGGCCAGGCTTACCCGGATGGCCAGCGACGTGCTCGGCGGGCTGACGACGACGCAGCCGCCGAACGGGGCGAAGGAGCCGCTGGCCGATTCGCACCAAGGCGAAGCCTCGTACTACTTCGTCGATGAAGTCCCTGGACCGCCGACCACGCAACTGCGGGCCGGTCAAGACCCGGCGGCCCAGGCGTCAGCCTGGGCCGCCGGGCCAAGCTCAACCAGCCCAGCGGGGCCTGGCCCTGGCGATCCGGCTTTCATGATCGACGCGGTGCGGGCGGACTTTCCGCTGCTCACCCGGCGAGTCAACGGACGGCCGCTGGTCTGGCTTGACAACGCCGCGACGACGCAGAAGCCGCAACCGGTTATCGACCGGCTGCTGGAGTTCTACGCCCGCGAGAACTCGAACATTCACCGGGGCGCGCACACGCTCGCCACGGAGGCGACCGACGCTTATGAGGGTGCGAGGAGTACGGTCGCCGACTTCCTGGGCGCGGCCACGTCTGACTCGATCGTCTTCACCAGGGGCACCACGGAGTCGGTCAACCTGGTCGCGCACACCTGGGGCCGGGCGAACATCGGCGCGGGCGATGAGATCTTGGTCTCCCAGCTCGAGCACCACGCGAACATCGTGCCCTGGCAGCTGCTCGCCGAGCAGACCGGCGCGACGATCAAGGTCATCCCCGTCGATGACGACGGTGAGCTGCTGCTCGACGCCTACCTGGGGATGCTCGGGGAGCGGACCAAACTGGTCGCGGTCGCGCACGTGTCCAACGTGCTCGGCACCATCGTGCCGGTTGGCCCGATGATCGCCGCCGCTCATCAGGTCGGGGCACGCGTTCTAGTCGACGGGGCGCAGGCGGTCGCGCACCTGCCGGTTCGGGTTGGTCTGCTCGACCCGGACTTCTACACGTTCTCCGGGCACAAGATCTACGGTCCGACCGGGATCGGGGCGCTCTACGCCAAGCCGGAATTGCTGGCCGAAATGCCGCCGTGGCAAGGCGGCGGCAACATGATCAGCGACGTCACGTTCGAGCGGACCAGCTATCAGGCCGGGCCCGCCAGGTTCGAGGCCGGGACACCGAACATCGCGGACGCGATCGCGCTCGGGGCCGCGCTCGACTACGTCACCGAGATCGGGCTGCCAGCGATCTGCGCCTACGAGCATCAGCTGCTCGACTACGGAATGCGGCAGATCGCGGCCGTGCCAGGCCTGCGGCTGATCGGGACGGCGCCGCAGAAGGCGAGCGTGCTCACCTTCGAACTCGACGGGCACGACCCGGCCGAGGTCGGCACGGCGCTTGACCGTGAGGGCATCGCGGTCCGGGCCGGGCATCATTGCGCCCAGCCGATCTTGCGCCGGTTCGGCCTGGAGAGCGCGGTCCGGCCGTCGCTGGCGATGTACAACACCTACGCCGAGGTGGATCAACTTGTCGACGCGCTGACCAAGATCGCCGCCTCCGGCGGCCGGGACAGCCGCTCAGGGCCGATCGGCTACCTCAGGTAGCTCGGCCCCGCCGGGAGCGCCGAACGTGCCGGGCAGGTCTGCACCGCCGGGCAGGTCTGGGCCGCCGGGCAGCAAGGGCAGGCCGGGCGCCTCCGCCGCATCGGGCACGCCCGGCATCCCTGGCACCCCTGGCAGTTCCGCTGCCTCGGGTTCCACGGGGTGCTCGGGTACCCCGGGGGTGGGTGGCTGGCGTACCGAGATCAGCACGAGCACAGTCGCGAGGACCGAGCCGAGGGCGAGCACAGGCCAGACGCCGTGCCCGAGCCGGATGAACAGCCAGCCGCCGACCGCCGGGCCGACCGCCGTGCCGAGCCCGAACATGAACTGGAAGCTGCCGATGTAGTGACCCTTGAGCCTGGCCGGGGCAGCGATGGCCGGGTAGGCGAACGTGGCCGGACCGCCGATGATCTCGCCCAGCGACCAGACCAGCGTGCCGCTGAGGATCACGGCCGGGCCGAACGGCAGGCCGTACAGCGCCACGCCCACGCCGAGCAGGCCGACGGTGAGGGCGATCGACAGCTTCATCGGCCAGGACTGGGTGACCTTGGTGACCAGCAACTCGAACGCGATCACGATCAGGCCGTTAAGCGCGATGGCCAGCGTGTACCAGCTGATCGCGATCCCCGCCGCCTTGATGTTCAGCGGCAGCGTGGACAGGTACTGGACGTAGACCGCCGAGTGCACCCCGATCGCGAGCAGGTAAAGGGTGTACCGCCAGTCCCGCAGCATCCTGAGATACAGCGGCGACCAGCGGCGCGACTCAGCCGGCTCAGCACCAGCTCCCGCACCAGCGGCGTCCGGCTCGGGGGCGGGGGCGGGGCTAACGCCCTTGGCCGGAAGCGTGGTCCAGGCGAGCACGGCGTAGCCCAGCGCGACCACCGCCTCGCCCCAGAACACCAGGTTGTACTGGTGCCCGGCCAGGTCATACAGACCGAGCCCGAGCAGCGGGGCCACCGTGGCGCCGAGGTTAAGCCCGAACCGGTACAGGGCGAACGTCATCACCTGCCGGTCGTCGGCGGTCAGGTCGGAGAGCAGGGTCGCCGAGGCCGGCCGGTAGAGCTGGCTGATCAGCGCGACGATCACGGCCGCGGCGACCAGCACCGGGTAGGACGGCAGGTACAGCCACGCGCCCATGATCAGGCAGGTGCCTGACATGCTGAGCACCGTCGCGTTGCGCGGGCCGAGGCGGTTAGCCAGCGTGCCGCCGACCAGGACACCGGCGACGGCCCCGACGCCATAGGCGCTCAGCGCGAACGCCGCCTGCTCGGTTGAGTACCCCTTGGACGTCAGGTAGAGCACGATGAACAGGTTGAGAAAGCCGCTGAGCCGGCTGATCAGCACCCCGACCAGCACGACCTTGACCGGGAACGGCGACTCGACAAACGCCGCCCGAATCCCGACGGTGTTGCCCCGGGGGGACGACCCCCCGGAACCCCCCGAGGCGTTGCCAGCCTGTGCCGGCGCCGTCATCGGTGCGTGCTGACCGTGATCGCGGACCTGACCTTGAGTTCGAGCGCATCGAGTTCCTCAGGCGAGGCCGCGTCGATGAAGAACGTCACCACCCGGTCATCTGAGCTCGCCAGCTCGGTCAGCGTCTCGCCGCGATGCCGGAACACCAGCACGGCGCGCAGCGTCGGATCGTCATCGGCGGCGCCCGGCTTGATCTCGGGCCAGACTCCGCCCTCACCTATCCACTGCGCCTGCACCTGCGGCCAGGCAACAGTCACGTCGTCGAGCACTCCGGGCTCGTGCTCCAGATAGACCTGGCGGGCGTACCGGCGGGGCGCCGGATAACTGGCCTCGACGCCGAGCGCGACGTTCAGGATCTCGACCTCCAGCGGGGTCCCGGCGGCCAGGTGATACAGCGCCATCAGCCCGTCGCCTGGCGTCCGCCCGGCGATCTCCATCAGCACGGCCCGGCCGTCGTCGGTGATCCGCCATTCGGAATGCGCGATGCCGTCCGCGAACCTGAGCCGCGCCAGCAGCTCGGCGTTGGCGGCCAGCAGCAGCTCGCACAGCTCCGGCCTGGGCTCGGGCACGCTGTGCGAGAGCTCGACGAACGTCCGCCCGTTGGCCTGGGTTTCCTTCGTGGTCGCCGACGCGAACACGATGCTCCCGTGCTGCACCAGGCTCTCCACCGAGTACTCCTGGCCTGCGACCAGCTCTTCGACCAGGACGATCTCGTGGTCGTGGAAGTCGGCCAGCGCGCACCCCAGTTCGGCGAGGTCCCGCACGGCGACCACGCCCCAGCTCGAGTGCCGGCTGGCGGGCTTGACCACGGCCGGGAAACCGACAAAAGCCAGCGCCGCGGTCAGGTCAGGATCGAACTGACAGCTATCGCGGGCCGCTAGCCGCTGCGCGGCCGGTATCACCACCGAGCGCGGGCTGAGATCGGGAACGTACCAGCGCTGCAGGTACTTGCTTCGGCAGGCGCGGCTCGCCAGCAGGCCGGGCGCGGCGAGCCCGAGGCCGTCGCACAGCAGCCCGGTCGGCTCGGCCAGCACGTCGCCGACCGCGTAGGCGCCGACGATCCGGTACTTAGACCGCCAGGCCGTCGCCGCCGCGATCGCGCCGGCGACGAAGGCGCCTTCGATGGTCACGTCGCCGACGACGAACGCGATGTCGGCGATCGCCGCCATCGGGCCGCCGCGGACCGCCATCTGCGCCAGCGCCCGGTCCCGGTAGGCCGCCGACGTGATCACTAGAGGCTGTAAACCGCGCCGGCCCAGCTCAGCGAGATAGAGCGGATCACGACTGATTACCGGGAATGAACCGGTCAGGATGAAAGCGTCTGGTTTGACCAGCGGCGGAGCAGAATTAGCCATATCGGCTCCTCGTCAGCGACCAAATGCCGCCATTGGCAGGACGGTCGGCGCCATGCTGTCACGATTTGTTCACTTGTACCAGCAGATCGGGGTGCGACTTTAGCATGAATTACGTTTTAGATCAGATGAGTCAGAACTGCAATTATGCGTTAGTTGTCAGGCGGAATAGCTGTTCGCCCGCATCGGGAACCACGAGAGTATTGGGGTCGGCGGCCCAGGCCTCC
Source organism: Streptosporangiaceae bacterium (assembly GCA_036501205.1). Classification (GTDB taxonomy): domain Bacteria; phylum Actinomycetota; class Actinomycetes; order Streptosporangiales; family Streptosporangiaceae; genus Chersky-822. The sequence goes on from DASYAT010000099.1 coordinate 18,488, forward strand.
AGATCGACCTGGGCTGGATCGGTGTAGTCGAGGTTGACCGAGCGGACGACGGCCTCTGGGATGCCCGTAGCTAGAGTCACGGTGACTCGCAGCCGTTCGCCCGTGGCCGGGTCGTAGGTGCCGGCCCCGCGTAGGTGCGTGCTGTGCGCAAGGTCAGCCAGGGGGTACCGGCTGAAGGCGTCCCACTGCTTGAGGAAGTAGTCGCGGCAGTGGTAGCCGATCTTGAGGATGTCCGGGTGCGTGCGGGCGAGTTCGGTGATGTGCGGCGCGTAGATCACCACTTGGCCGCCGTCGGCGACGACCGGCTCGACCTTGTAGAGCCCTTCGCGCCGGTCCAGATCTCGTCGTACCGGGCGGGCAGGATCGACAGGACTCGTCGGACGGGCGCGTCCAGGTAGCGGATGTGAGTCTGCGCGGACACTTCGGCTGCAGCCGCCCAGGCCTCCTCGGGTACCCCGAACGACATTGAGCACAGGGAGTCGTGATCAGTCCCGACGACGACACAGAACGCCAGCCGCAGCGCCGGGATCATCGCCGCCGCTTCATTGATCAAGGCCCGGACCGGCGTGACGCCGCGAGTGCCGATGATCGATGCACTGGTGATCAGCGCGCCGAGCCAATGCGACAGGTCGATCATTTCGCGGCCGGATACCCCGGGGAAGAAGTACTTGTTGCCGCCGGAAAAGCCGACCACCTCGTGCGGAAAGACCGGCCCGACCACTAGCGCGACATCATGGGAAAGCACCTCACGGTTGATGCGCACTGGCACCTCCCGCCGCAGCAGACCGTCGCTCAGCTCGGTCATCCTGGCCGCACCGATCGTCCCGATCGTGGTCAGCGCCGCCGGGTCTTCCCACCGGTGATTGAGCACCCGCAGCCCGGGATACCGGCGGGCCAGCTCCCCAGGCGGGTATCCGAGATGAGCGGCCAGCGCGGGCTCGCTCATCGCGCCATGCGTGCCGAGCGCGATCAGCACGGTAAGCGCGCTTACCCGGCCCGCGAGCGCACCGTGCACCGCGGACAGCAGCAGCGGCAGCGGGCACGTCCTGGTCCCGTCCGGCACCAGGACGCAGACGCTGCGCCCGTCGACCGGCGCGGCCGCGAGCTGATCCCGCACGAAGCCCGTCACCTGATCAGCGCTGAGCACCTCGCCCGGCCCGCCGATCGTCGTCACGCCTGCCAATATAGGTAAGTGGAGCACAGGTAAGTGGCGCGATCAGCCTGGCGCGGCCGGGCCGCCGCCCCGGTGCGCATGGTCCATCTCGGCCTTGGCAACTTCTTCCGCGCCCATCAGGCCTGGTACACCGAGCACGCGCCCGACGCCGAAGACTGGGGCTACGCCGCGTTCACCGGGCGCAGCCGGCAGCTGGCCGACGCGCTCCGCGAGCAAGACAACGCCTACACCCTGGTGACGAAGACCGTCGAGGGCGACGAGTTCGAGCTGATCAACGCCCTGTCGCAGGTCCACCCGGCCGACGACCAGACCGCGCTGGCGGCTTACTTCCGCCGCCCGGAACTCGCCCTGGCCACGCTAACCGTCACCGAGGCCGGCTACTACGCCGACCGAAACGGCGAGCTCGACATCAGCCGTCCCGAGATCGCGGCCGACCTCGCCGCCCTCCGCGGCGACCTGACCGCGCCCGTCCGCACCGCCCCGGCCAAGCTCGTCGTCGGCCTCGCCGCCCGCCGCCAGGCGGACGCCGGCCCGATCGCCGTCGTCCCGTGCGACAACCTGCTGTCCAACGGCGCGCTAACCCGCCGGATCGTCGGCCAGCTCGCGGACCAGCTCGACCCCGGGCTGGCCGCCTGGATCGACGCCTCGATGACCGTCGTCACCACGATGGTCGACCGGATCACCCCGCCGGCCAAGCCCGCCGATGAACTCGCGGTACTGCGGCGCACCGGCCGCGCCGATCATTGCCCGGTGACCACCGAGCCATTCACCGAGTGGGTGCTGAGCGGCACGTTTCCGTCGGGAAGACCGCGTTGGCATGACGTTGGCGCAATCTTCACCGCCGAGATACTTCCGTTCGAAAAGCGAAAGCTTTGGATGCTTAACGCTTCGCACTCGCTGCTCGCCTACGCCGGCTCGATCATCGGGCACGTGACTGTGGCCGATGCGGTCGCCGATGAAGTGTGCCAGGGCTGGCTGGACGAGTGGTGGGCCCTGGCCGCTGCTCACCTGGACCAGCCTGCCGATGAGACGGCCCGGTATCGGGCGGCGTTGCTGCGGCGGTTCGAGAACGCGGCGATCGGGGACCGGCTGGACCGGATCGCCGCCGACGGATCACAGAAACTGCCGGTCAGAGTGCTGCCCGTCGTTCGCGCCGAACGCCAGGCCGGACGGCTTCCGGCGGCCGCCGCCCGGACGCTGGCGGCGTGGTTGTGCCACTTGCGCGGGCTGGGTGCGGCGGTCAGCGATGCCCGGGCCGACGAACTTGCGCCGCTGGCACGCGGTCCGCTCTCCGAAGCCGCGCCCCGGGTGCTCGGCTGGCTCGATCCTGAGCTGGCCGATGACCATGATCTTGTCGCCGCGGTCATAGACCATGGCAAAGCTTTCTCCCAAAAAAGGTGAGACTACCGATCAAGGAACGTTTCCCTTATTGGTCAGCAGAAGGGCCTAGATCTGATCTAATGTCGCTTCCAGAGCTGTCGGCGGCGTGGGGAGCGCGGCTAGGCGCCAGGAAAGGTGGGGGGCGTGCCTTCGGGTATGCGGACGCAGGTCGACGGCGATCTGGAACTCGCGCGGCAGCATGAGCTGAGCCGCACGCGATCGGCCGACAGGGGACGACCGCCAGAATCCCCGAGGGGGCCGCGAGGGCCGGGCGGCGGCCAGAACCAGGCGGACAAGAAGCCGAAGCAGCCGCGGTCGCAGTGGGGGCACGACCGGCGCACCGAAGCGATGCCAGTCGTGCCGAAGCCGGTCAGTGACCGGCGGATCGCGATGACCAGGCTCTCGATCATCATCACCGTCACCGCCTGGATCAGCTACTTCGTGATCTGGCTGCTCACCGACTTCCTGAACCCGGTCTACTCGAGCACCACGTCGCGGGCCGAGTCGATCGTGTACCTGCTGATCGTCACGATGCTGACCGCATCGGCGCTGGCCTACCTGCTTAGCCGGCTCGGCTTCTGCTACCGGACCCGCAGCCACCACCGGGCGAGCCGGGCCACGCTTGACCACTTCTTCGACGACAAGGCGCCGACCCTGACCGCGATCGTGCCCTCCTACCAGGAGGAAGAGCACGTGATCAGGAACACGCTGCTGTCGGCGGCGTTGCAGGAGTACCCGCACAAGCGCATCGTGCTGCTGATCGACGATCCGCCGGTGCCGAAGACCAGGCGGGCGCGGGATCAGCTCAATGCGGCGCGGGCGCTGCCGGGACAGATCGCCGAGCTGCTCGGCCAGCCCAAGGCCAGGTTCGTCGCGGCCGCGGCCGAGTTCGAGGCCAAGTACGCGAACGTGCCGTGGCCCGACCTGATCGCTATGCACACGCTGTCCATGCACTACGAGGCGGCCGTGAGCTGGCTGCGGCAGCTGGTCGCGAGCCTGGAGATCACCGACCACACCGACGCGTTCTTCGGCAACGAGGTCGCCCACCGGCTGGCCGGTGACCTGCAGTCGGTCGCCTGGGCGCTGCGGGACGCGGCGGCCGAGGATGTCGTGCTCGACCGTGAGCACATCCGGCGGCTGTACCGGCGGCTGATCTGGATCTTCCGGGTCGAGCTGACCAGCTTCGAGCGCAAGCAGTACTCATCGCTGTCGCACGAGCCGAACAAGGCGATGAACCTGAACAGCTACATCGGGCTGATGGGCGGCCGCTTCCGCGAGGTGCGGACGGTGACCGGCGTGGTGCTGGTGCCCGCCAACCCGGCCGACGCCAACGTGCACGTGCCGGACTCCGACTACGTGCTGACACTCGACGCTGACAGCGTGCTGCTGCCCGAGTACTGCCTGCGGCTGGTGCACCTGCTCGAGCAGAGTGAGCACCGCAAGACCGCGATCTCGCAGACGCCGTATAGCGCGTTCCCCGGTTCGGCCACCCGGCTGGAGCGGATCGCGGGCGCGAGCACGGACCTGCAGCACATCGTGCACCAGGGCCTGACCTACTACGACGCCACGTTCTGGGTCGGCGCCAATGCGATCATCAGGAAGAAGGCGCTCGACGCGATCGCCGAGACCTCGTATATCGGCGACTTCGAGATCAAGCAGTACATCAGGGACCGCACGGTCATCGAGGACACCGAGTCCACGATCGACATGGGCATCCACGGCTGGCGGCTGTACAACTACCCCGAGCGGCTGAGCTACAGCGCGACCCCGCCCGACTTCGGCTCGCTGTGCATCCAGCGGCGGCGCTGGGCCAACGGCGGCCTGCTGATCCTGCCCAAGCTGCACCGGCAGCGTCAGGCCAAGCGCAAGCGCGGCGAGCGGACCAGGTTCGGGGAGCTGTTCCTGCGCTGGAACTACATGGCCTCGATCTGCTGGAGCTCGTTCAGCCTGGTGGTGCTGCTGGCGTTCCCGTTCAACGCGACGCTGATCAATCCGCTGCTCGGCGTGGTCGCGCTGCCGTACTTCGCGGCGATGGCCAGTGACCTGAGGTACTGCGGCTACAAGCGGATCGACGTGGCCAGGATCTACGGGTTCAACCTGATCTTGCTGCCGGTGAACCTGGCCGGGACCATATCGTCGCTGGTGCAGGGGATCACGGCGTCGAAGTCCGCGTTCGCGCGGACGCCTAAGGTGCGGGACCGTACGGTCGCGCCGCCGTTCTTCGTGATCACGCCGTACCTGATGATCGCGCTGGCCGGCTACACGTTCTACTCGGCTTACCTGCATGACCGGGTCGAGAACATGTCGTACGCGGCGCTGAACATCATCCTGGCCGTGTACGCCACCGTCGCGTTCATCGGCATTCGCAACTCGATCGTGGATGGCTGGATTCACTTCACGTCGCTGCTTTACAAGCCGGCTCAGCCTCGGAGGCGGGCCGAGAAGCGGGTGTCGAGGAAGGCGCCGCCGACGCCGGAGTCGGCCGACTGGCGTTCTGTGCTGCAGGTTGGGTCGATTGAGTCTGGGCACTGGCGGGTCAGTGCGAGCGTGCAGCGGGTCGGGCGGGGTGAGCAGCGGCAGGCAGTTGCGGCTCCGGTCGCGCCTGTTGCGGCCGTCGCGCCCGTCGCGCCTGTTGCGGTTGCCGCGCCTGTTGTGGCCGTCGCGGCCGTGACGCCCGCCGCGCGTGTCGCGCCCGTCGCGGCTCCGGTGGCGGCGGCGGCTCGGTTTGTGCCGGCGGCTGCGGTGCGGTCGGTGGCGCCGGTGGCGCCGGTTCCGCAGGCGCCATCTGGGGGGCGGCATCGGGCTGCGCACGCCGCGCCGATCGACGCCGCACCCACCGCATCCGCAGCGCCCCCAGCACCTGCCGCTTATCCTTATCCGGCGCTTGATTCAGGTGACCCGCCGACCTCTCCCTCGATTGGATCGGTGGCCGACTACATGCCGGACTACGAGGCCGATTACCGCCATATCTACCGTGACGGCCCGGAGGCCTAGGCATGGCTCAGGACGTTTCCCCGATGCCGCTGAACGCGCCCCGCTTCGACAACTACGAGGGGCCGTCACCGCTGGAAGACACCTGGATCGGGGACGACGAGCCTCGACGGAGGCTTTCGTTCTTCCGGGTCCTGGTCGCGCTGGTCCTGTTCGCCGGCGTTGGCTACGGCGGCTACGTCGTGGTCAAGTCCAGGCTGGTGCCGCCGGTGCCGATCCGCCAGACCTGGTTCGCCCCGTACGTGGATGTCACGTTGCCGCCGGTTCTGCAGTTCCAGAGCACGTCGGCCGATCCAGCCAGGCAGACGGTGCTCGGGTTCGTGGTCGATTCGCCTAGCGCGAACCAGCCGTGCCTGCCGAATTGGGGCGCCGCCTACCCGCTCAAGGCGGCGGATCAGGCTCTGGCGGTCGGCTCGCGGATCGCGCAGATGCAGGCAGACGGTGCGCAGCCGATCGTGTCGTTCGGCGGCCAGGCGCACACCAGCCTCGATGTGTCCTGCAAGAGCGTTCCTTCACTGGTCAAGGCCTACCAGAAGGTGATCTCCAGGTATCACCTGAGCACGATCGACCTGGACATCGAAGGCGCGGCACTCGATGATGTCGCCGCCGGACAGCGCCGGGCCTCTGCCGTATCCGACCTGCAGCACGATGCGGAAGAGCACGGCAAGCAACTCGGCGTCTGGCTGACGTTGCCGGTCGAGCCAAACGGCCTGCAAGACGACGCGCTCTCGGTGATCTCCGCGATGCTGGCTAACCGGGTCGCGATCTCCGGCATCAACCTGATGACGATGGACTTCACCAGCCCGCCGACGGCGGGCACCACGATGCTGACCCTGGTCGAGAACGCTCTGTACGCCAGCCACCAGCAACTGCTGACCGCGCTCGAGCACTACGGTGAGCACCCAAGGTCGGCCCAGGCCTGGCAGCGACTCGGCGCGACGGTCATGATCGGCCAGAACAACATCAGGGGCGAGAACTTCACCGTCGATGACGCTCTGGGATTGGCCGCGTTCGCCAAGCGGACCGGGCTCGGCCGGATCTCAATGTGGTCGCTGAACCGGGACAATCAGTGCGGCGCCTCGTTCCCCGAGATCGGGCTGATCTCCAATACCTGCAGCGGCACCGCCCAATCCGCCTTGCAGTTCGCGAACATCTTCAACAAGCTGCCCGGCCAGGCGATCGCGTTCGCCGACCTGGCAGCCGCACCGACGCCCCCGGCGCCGAACACTAACCCGTCGGACGCGCCGTACCCGATCTGGTCGGCGACCGAGGACTACCCAGCCGGCTACAAGGTGGTCGAACACGGCGAGATCTACTCGGCCAAGTGGTACAACTCCAGCGATGACCCGGCCGCCGTCGTCCAGTTCTCCTATCAGACCCCGTGGGAACTGATCGGTCCGGTGCTGTCGAGTGACCGCGCCCCGGTGATCCCCAAGCTGACGCCGGGCACCTACCCGGCGTGGAAGATCGGGACGTCGTACCCGGGCGGTGACAAGGTGATCTTCCACGGCCTCGGTTACGTCGCCAAGTGGGACAACCAGGGCGTGACTCCAGCGAACAGCACCAGCAACGCCAGCGGTTCCCCATGGCGCCCCCTCTACCAGATCCCCGGGGAACCAGCCAGCTAACGCCGCGTCAGTTGACCTGCACCGCAACCACCCGGGAGCTACGCACTTACCATCCGTTGCCGGCGACTTCCCATCCATTGCGACCACTTACCCCGCATTACCCGCGTAATTCTGCCCGGAATGACCGTTATGCGGCTGGGTAACGGATGGTAAGTGGCGCTAACGGATGGGAAGTGCGGTCCAACGAATGGGAAGTCACTCTCGTCGCACCCGCCCATTCTCATCAAAACCACCCGATACCAGACAGTACTGGGGCGCTCTTGGTTGACCTGCCGCACTAACTTGACTTACTCAGGTCAGTTGACCCTGCACTGCAACCACGCGAGGCTGCTGGCGGCGCGGCGCGCTGATCGCCACGCCGTAGGCGATCGCAGCGGCGCCGCAGGCGATCAGGGCGCCGGCGCCACCGAGCGCGCTGGTCAGCAGCGGGGCGATGAGAGATCCGACGACGATCCCGGCTATGGAGGCTGGCACCGCCAGGCCGTAGGCGCGGCCGAAGACATCCGCCGGCACCGTGCGCTGCAGGGTGGTCTCGGCGACTACCTCGACCAGGACCGCGCCGGTACCGCCGATCGCGACCAGCACGATCACCGCGGGGCCCCAGTGCACCACGGCCAGAGCCATCATCGGCAGGCCGACGGCGGTCAGCGCGGCCAGCAGAACCGCGCGCGGATGCGGGCAGCGCAGTGCGCGACTGGCCAGCGTGGTGCCCACGAGTGCGCCAGCGCCGATCCCAGCGAACAGATAGCCGTAGCCGTGCAGGCCTAGGCCGGCCCGGCTCGCCACCCCGATGAGCAGAACTGTCTGCAGGCCGTAGACCAGGCTGCACATGATGTCCGCGCCGACCAGCCGGAGTACCTGCGGGTGGGTGCGCAATACCTGAGCGCCCTCGACCACGTCCCGCAGCAGCCCGCTCGGCCGGTCCTGTGAACGCGCGGGCCGGTAGGCCGGGTTGGCGGGAACGGCTAGAACGGCCAAGGCGGACAGGCCGAAAGTGACGGCGTTGACCGCGAAGGCCAGCCAGGGCGACCCGAGCAGCAGCAGCACGCCGCCGATCGCCGGGCCGATGATGAGGCCGAGGCTGGTGACGGCAAGGCGGGCCGCGTTCGCGCCCGGCAGGTCAGCGTCAGGCACCAGCGCCGGCGTGACCGCTGCGGCGCACGGCAGGTACGGACTGCTCGCCGCGGTCGCAACGGCGGCGATCAGCGGGACGATCACGATTGGCAGGTCCGTGGTCGCCACAATGGCGAGCAGGACCATCAAGGCGAGCCGGACAACGTCGCTGGCTACCATCAGGCGGCGGCGGTCGAACCGGTCGGCGATCACCCCGCCGAGCGGGCCAAGTACCACGATCGGCACCACTCGCGCGGCTGCGGCAGTGCCCGCCCACATGGCCGAGTGAGTGCGCTGGTACACCAAGGTCACCAAGGCCAGGTTGTAGAGCCAGTCGCCGATCTGCGACACAGCCAGCCCCACCAGCAGCCGGCGGAACGGAGAATAACTAAGCGCAGCCCTGATGGTGCCGGACGGCGGGTTCTGCATATTCATTGACGTGCCCCTTTCCCTTAACCGAAGTACTTCCACGGTCGGGCTAAGGGGGTGGCCAGCGCATCGGCCGACCGCGGTAACCGAGTCGAGGCCGGTCCTCAGATCGGCCGGGCAACTCCTTAGCCGGGGACGCTGACGCCTCAGAAGCTGACCGGGCGGGCTTAGCAGGCCTTAGGCGTCAGGGCCAGCCTCAGGCGCCTATGCCCAGGCGGTGCGCGACGGCCGCGGCCTCCACCCGGCCGCTCACACCGAGCTTGGCCAGGATGTTAGAGACGTGCACGCTCGCCGTCTTGGCGCTGATGAACAACTCCTGCGCGATCTCAGGATTGGATCGGCCCGCGGCGAGGAGCCGCAGGACTTCGCGTTCCCGCTCAGTGAGCCCGAACCTGCCGAGTTCGTCGGGGTGCTCGCGCTCTGCGGTGTGCTGTTCAGGATCGGCCTCAAGATCCAGGCTTAGCCGGATCCTTCGGGCAAAGGCGACGGCCTCAGCCGCGATCGGCGCGGCCCCGAGCTGCTTCGCGAGCGCGTGCGCCTGCCGCACAGCCTCGGCCGCCTGCTCCCGCTGGCCGGCCGCGCCGACCGCCTCCGCGAGCCGCAGCAACGCATAAGCCAGGGGATGCGGTTCGTCAACCTGTTGCCATGCAGCCACGGCGACGGCCCAGACTTCCGCGTCATCGGTCCCGGTCCCGGCTCGCCGGTGCTCGGCGGCCAGCAGCGCCTGATAGCAGTGCGCGGGCGCCGCCGGTTTGGCCAGCCGAGCCGCGACCTGCGCCAGCGCAGTGCAGCGCTGGGCGATTTCGGAAGGAACCGCTTCGCGCCGGTCGCGAAGCCGGGTCGCCTCGTCGGCTTCGGCCCGCATCCCCAGCCACAGCAACGGCCAGGCAAAACGTGCGGCTTCCGGCAACTCGGCATCGGCCAGCCCGGCAGTCACCGCCTCCTTGACCGCCTGCAAATCACCGCGGCCGAGCCCGATCAGGCCCTCGACGTATCGGAGCGGCTGCGTGAACTGAATGTCGGTGGTCTGGCCCACCAGGCGACGGGACTCTCGCAACTCGCGAACTGCTTCGTCGTAGTCGCCGCGCATGGCAGCCAGTTCAGACCGAAGCTGACGCAAAGTGGCGGCAAAGACACCTTCTGGCTGCCAGCCAAGGGCCCGGGCCGTCAGCCGGTCGGCCTCCGCCCACCGGCCGAGGCGCAACAGCGGTTCGGCCTGATTGCCTACCAGGTAGCAACCCAGCGTGCGGGCCATGCCCATTCGCTCAGCGACTTCGAGACCCTCGCGTGCGGTCTGGGCCGCTTCGAGGTGGCGCCCAAGCAGTTCCTGGATGTCGGACAGGTTGATGTAGCCGCGCAGCGCGGTAAAGGGTATGTCGAGATCAAGTGCCAGCCGCATCCCAGAGTGCAGCGGACCCAGACCGGTCTCAGCCTGGCCGAGATAGGAACTCACCGAACCGAGGGTGATCGCCGCGTCGGCCTCCACGTCCCTGGCCCCGGCGGCCTGGGCAGCGACGATCGCCCGGCCGGCCACCTCGGCGGCCTCCGCCATTTCCGCGCCGTGAATCTGCGTGGCGGCCAGCGTGGCCAGCACGGCCGCGCGGGCGCGGCTCGGCTGGTCAGCAGGAAGCAGTTCGAGTGCCTCCCGAAGCGAGCGAACCGCCTCGGGCTGGCGGCCTCCGTCTCGCTGGGCCAGCGCATACCGTTCGAGTAGCAGCGCTCGGCGTACCGGATCAGCTCCGTCCGGCAACTCGGCCAAGGCATTAGCCAGCAAAGACTGCGACCGGTCGAGCGCACCAGATCGATAGGCCGCCTCCGCCGCGAGCCGACCCACCTCCGCATGGTCAACACCGGTGCGCTGCGGTGCGTCCGCGACCTGCGGCCAGATCTCCTGCACCCGCTCCAGATAGCGCAGTGCCTCCGCCGGCGCATACGCATTAGTAGCGTGCTGGGCGGCTTCGAAAGCGGCAGTCAGGGCGCGAGGAAGGTCGAGCGCGGCATACCAGTGATGGGCGAGTGCGGCCGGCCGCGCCGCCTGATCGCCCGCCAGCGCGGGATCGCTGGCCAGCGCCGCCCCGTAGGCGGCGTGCAGCCGGACCCGCTCGCCTGGCAGCATGTCCTCATACACGGCGTCCCTGGTCAGAGCGTGCCGGAAGGCGTAACCCTGACCGCTCGGATCGACTAGGAGCAGATGATTGTCCACTGCTTCGCGCAGGCCGGCGAAGAGGTCAGCCTCGCCGATCCCGGCCACCTCGGCCAGCAGGCGGTCGGGAACAGCCGGCCCCGCCACCGAAGCGACCCTGAGCAGCCGCTGCGCGCCCTGGCTGAGCGAATCCGCCCGGCTGAGCAACACGTCCTTGAGTGATGGCGGCAGGTCGGCGAGGTTGCCGTCGGACCGGACGGCCCCCGCCAGTTCCTCGACGAGGTACGCGTTCCCGCCCGAACGATCAAAGATGACGTCCACGACGTAGCCCGCCGGCGCAGCACCGAGGATAGCCGCGAGCTGCGCCGAGACCTCGTCGCGCTCGAACCTGCGCAGTTCGATCCGGCCGATGGAGCGAATCCGCTCCCACCTGGTAAGCAGCGGCCGCAACGGGTGACGCCGGTGAAGTTCATCGGAGCGATAGGTAGCCACCAGCAGTACCCGCGCCTCACGCAGTGACCGGGCCAGGAAGGCGATCAGATCCAGCGTGGACTGATCGGCCCAGTGCAAATCCTCGATGAGAAGCAGGACCGGCTGCCGTTCACTGAGACGCTGTAGCAGCCCGAGGACTATTTCGAGCAGCTGCGCCTTTTGCAGGTCCTCGGGCGGATTGCCGTGTGGATTGACGAGGCCAAGTTCAGGCAGCAGCCGGGCCAGGCCCGCGCCGGCCTGCCCTAGCACCTCGGTCAAAGTCTCGGGCGTCAAGCCGCGCCTCAGCGTCCGCAACGCGTCCACCAGCGGGGCCAGCGGCAAGCCCTCAGCTCCCAGCTCGACGCACTGACCGGTCAGCACCCGGAACCCGGACTGGCTGGCCGCGCTGGCCGCGAATTCGTTCACCAGGCGGCTCTTGCCAACTCCGGCCTCACCGCCGACCAGCGCGAAGCCGGGCTCACCCGCCTGGGTCCGGTTCATCAGCGCGGTCAGGGAGGCGATCTCCTCCCGGCGACCAATGAATTCCGGGCTCACGATAGTGACGGCCGCGGTCGGAACGATGCGCGCATCGGGCCAGCCAGTCGCCGGGCTGACGCTGCCCTGGGCCAGGTCGTCCTGGTAATCAGCCCGTTCGCCGGAGTCAGCCGAAGCTGGCCGGTGCGCTGAGGTGCCGTTATCGGCCGCCCGCGCCAGCAACTCCCGGTCGGCGGTGGAAAGCTCGAGCGCCGCGGCGATAAGGCGCACCGTCGACAGTCTCGGTGCGGTCCTTCGTCCCTGCTCTATCGCCGCGATCGTGGCCGGGCTAATTCGGCACCGATCGGCCAGGGCTTCCTGGGTAAGGCTGGCCGCGATCCTGAACCGCCGCAGCAGTTCGCCAAAGGAATCGGCCATTGCAGGAATATCCCACTCCGGCCCGCAGGAGTCCATGGCTCTGTCTTCAGCCAGTGCGCCAGCGCGAGGCTGTCCAGCACGCACCGAACGGTCTGCACGACCGCTGCACCCCGCGCCCGCCCCCGCCCTGCCACCGCCGCACCCGCGCCGCTGCACCCGGCGCAACACGACCCAGCCCGCCTGCAACGCCGTCCTGGGCAACGCAACTCCCGTCTCTGCTTCTTTGGCATAGCTGCTACTATTGATATAGTTTTCACTATCTGAGTAATGATTCGGATGGGTGACGGTGATGGCTGGGCCGAACATCTTGTGGTTGCTGACCGATCAGCATCGGGCTGACGTGATCGGGGCCGCCGGGCACCCGGTCATCCGGACGCCGAACCTGGATGCGCTGGCGGCGCAGGGGACCAGCTTCGACGGCGCCTATTGCATGGGGCCGCTCTGCATGCCGTCGCGGACTTCGCTGCTGACCGGCCGCTACGTCCGAGATCACGGCGTGGTGAACAACCGGACCGAAATGTCCGGGCCGCTGCCGACGATCGTCCAGTCGATCCGCGACGCCGGGTACCTCACCGCCACGATCGGCAAGATGCATCTCTACCCGCACCGGGGCAGCGTCGCCGAGGGGCTC
>DASYAT010000100.1:0-20416 GCA_036501205.1 Streptosporangiaceae bacterium
CATCCATGGGGCGAGTACTGCTTGACGAAAACGGTATATGCCACTGCCCAGAGCTGCCAGATCAACGTGGTGCGGAATCCTCTCCAGCAGGAGGTCGAGCTGTGACAGATAACACCGAGGACGTGAACGCCGAAGTAGACACCGGGGAAGACGAGGTATCTGAGGCGCACATCGCCGTCCACTGGCGCGAGGAGGAGTACTACCAGCCCCCGGCTGGCCTCGCTGCCGAGGCGAATGCTGGCGATCCGGCGATCTTCGAGCGCTTCGCCGAGGACAAGTTCCCGGAGTGCTTCACGGAGTATGCCGACCTGCTGACCTGGGACGAACGGTGGCACACGACGCTCGATTCGTCGACACCGCCATTTTGGAAGTGGTTCGTCGGAGGCAAGCTCAACGCCTCCTATAACTGCGTCGACCGGCATGCGCAGGCAAATCCGGATAAGACGGCCATCGTCTGGGTGCCTGAACTCGAGTCCGATTCTCACGAGCACCTCAGCTATGCCGAACTGCTGCGCCGGGTGAATGAGTTCGCCGCGGTGCTGCGCGACTTCGCCGGGCTCAAGGCGGGCGACCGGGTGACCTTGCACATGCCGATGGTCCCTGACCTGCCGGTGACGATGCTGGCCTGCGCGCGGCTGGGCGTCATCCACTCGCAGGTGTTCGGCGGGTTCTCCGGCAACGCCTGCGGTACGAGGATCGCCGACTCCGGCAGCCGGGTGCTGATCACCATGGACGGTTACTACCGATCCGGTGACCTGATCGACCACAAGGTCAAGGCCGACGAGGCGGTCGCGGAAGCACTGCGGCAGGGCCAGGAAGTCGACAAGGTGCTGGTCTGGCGGCGGCACGCCGGCCAGTACGCGTCGCAGACCCCGATGGCGCCGGGCCGGGACTTCTACGTCGACGAGCTGCTCGCCGACCACCAGGGCGCGACCGTCGAGCCGGTGTCCATGCCGGCTGAGGCGCCGCTGTTCCTGATGTACACCAGCGGCACCACCGGCCGCCCGAAGGGCGCCCAGCACTCAACCGGCGGCTACATGTCCTACGTGGCCGGTACCTCGAAGTACTACCAGGACATCCACCCGGACGATGTGTACTGGTGCATGGCGGACATCGGCTGGATAACCGGGCACTCCTACATCGTCTACGGCCCGCTGGCGCTCGGCACCACCACCGTGATTTACGAGGGCGTGCCGAACTACCCGGACGCCGGCCGGCCCTGGCGGATCGCCGAGCAGCTGGGCGTGAACATCTTCCACACCTCGCCGACCTCGATCCGGATGCTGCGCAAGGTCGGCCCGGAGGAGCCGAAGAAGTACAGCTACCACTTCAAGACCATGACGACGGTCGGCGAGCCGATCGAGCCTGAGGTCTGGCGCTGGTACTACACCGAGGTCGGCAAGGGCGAAGCGGCGATCACCGACACCTGGTGGCAGACCGAGACCGGTGGCTTCCTCGGCAGCACCCTGCCGGCCCTGCAGCCCATGAAGCCAGGCAGTTGCGGGCCCGGCGCGCTCGGCATCTACCCGGCCATCCTCGACGAGGATGGCAACGAGGTGCCAGCCGGCAGCGGCCGGGCGGGCAACATCGTCATCAGGAACCCGTGGCCGGGCATCATGGAGACGATCTGGGGCCAGCCGGAGCGGTTCATCGACGTTTACTACCGCAAGTACAGGAAGGACCCGGACAGCACGGACTGGCATGACTGGCCGTACTTCGCCGGGGACGGCGCGCTGGAGGCCGCCGACGGCTACATCCGGATCCTCGGCCGCGTCGACGACGTGATCAACGTGGCCGGTCACCGGCTCGGCACCAAGGAGCTCGAGTCGGCGGCCCTGACCGTCAACGAGGTCGCCGAGGCGGCCGCAGTGCCCGTGATAGACGACATCAGGGGCCGGATCGTCGAGATGTATGTCTCGCTCAAGCCCGGTGTGCCCGCGGAAGGCATGGACGTCAAGGTCACCAAGGCGATCGAGGTCGAGATCGGCAAGATCGCCAGGCCGAAGAACGTGTGGATCGTGGCCGACATGCCGAAGACGAGGTCGGGCAAGATCATGCGGCGGGTGATCGCGTCGGTGTCCAACTTCGCCGATGTCGGCGACGTGACCACGCTGGCCAATCCGGAGGTCGTCGAGACGATCCGGCGCCAGGTGCAAAGCGCCAAGGTAGCCAAGGGTGAACTGCCCAGGGAGCTGTCCGACGCCGAGCGCGAGGAGATCGCTAAGTACGGCGCGGTCGAGTAGCGGCGGTTGGCGGCCAGAAAGCTAATCGGAGGCCGTGCCGGGCGGATGCGCCGGGCAC
Source organism: Streptosporangiaceae bacterium (assembly GCA_036501205.1). Taxonomy (GTDB): domain Bacteria; phylum Actinomycetota; class Actinomycetes; order Streptosporangiales; family Streptosporangiaceae; genus Chersky-822. Next base: position 2,302 of record DASYAT010000100.1, read on the forward strand.
GGCCTCCGGTGCGGGGGCCATCTGCTTGTTACGCCGCGATCGGCTCTGCGAACTGCGGGGCGTCAGCCTGGGGCTGGCTGACTACCGTAAGCGGGCGCTCGGCGGGGGCGTGAGCGCCTAGCTTGGTGCGCAGCATGTGCCGGCCGCGGTGGATCCTGGACATCACGGTGCCAAGGGGGGTGCCCATGATGTTGGCGATCTCGGCGTAGTGGTATCCCTGGACATCGGCCAGGTAGACGGCGGCCTTGAAGGTATCGGGCAGGTCACCGAGTGCCCGCATCACGCCGGAGTCGCCGAGATTCTCGAGCGCCTCGAACTCGGCCGACCGGGTGGCCTGCGCGAGCCGGTCGTGGCAGTCGGCGCTGTCCCGCACATCGGCCGCCCACACGTGATTGGGCTCGCGCTCGCGCTTGCGGCAGGAGCTGTAGAACGTGGTGACCAGGATGCGGTGCAGCCAGGCCTTGAGGTTCGTGCCCTGGGTGAACTGATGGAAGGCCAGGTAAGCCTTGGCGAAGGTCTCCTGGAGGAGGTCTTCGGCATCGCAGTGATTGCGGGTCAGCCGTAGCGCCGTGGGGTAGAGCCGGCGCATGTACGGAATCGCCTCGTCTTCGAACCGGGCCCGGCGGTGATCCGGGGAGTCGGTGGCGGGCCCGGTAGCGTAGTCCGCACGCGGGGTCGCATGGGAGTTCATGAAGTCCCTCCTTGCCAGTCCCCCCGACCGGTGAGCTCGCGATGTGCGGTGATCAGGATCGGCCTGACCTGGGTCGCGGGCTGCGCCAGCGGGGGCGGCGGCGCTGTTTGCGTTTCCTTCGTACCAATGTTCGCTGGCCGCACCCGGGTGGCGCATCGGGACGACCCTGAGCTAACGGCGCCGCGCTCCTGAGTTAAGGAGCTGGACTGGCCGGCGCCCGCGCGGTTACCGCCGCGCGGTCCTGGCGGCATGCGCGACCAGTTCGCGGCGTCCGCCCTTACCGGTCTTGCTGATCAGGCTCGCCACATGGGTTTCGACCGTCTTCGGCGAGATGAACAGCCGTTCAGCGATCTCGCTGTTGGAGAACCCCTGCGCCACCAGCAGGTACACGTCCATCTCTCGGCTGGTGACGCCGATCCGGCGCATCTGGGTCGGCACCTGGGCCTCGCCGCGGCCCGATCGCGGTACCCGGGCGCCCGCCTTGCGCAAGATGCCCCGGCAGGCCGAGGCCAGGCGGCTGTGCCCGGTCACCTCGAATTCGGCCGCCGCCTCGCGCAGCCAGGACACCGGCTGGCCCCAGCCGTCCGCCAGCGCCGCCGTCGCGACCAGCCTCCTGGCCAGGTGGTTCCACCACGGAGCGAACGACGCGAGCGTGGCTCTGCCCTTCTCAGCCAGTTCGGCCGCACGGTCGCGGTTGCCGTCCCGGCCTTCGAGCACCGCCTCGGCGTAGCGGAGGTATCCCTCATTCCAGCCGACTCCAGCTCCCGCTCGCCGAGCCTGGTCGATAGCGGACCGTCCCTCTTGGCCTGCTATGGCCTGCAGCAGCGCGTAGTAACCCCAGGCTCGCCGCGGTGCGGTGAGCGCGGTGTCCCCAGCGTGGCGACGGCCCGTCACGCTCTGCTCCATCGCCCGGTCGAGATCGTCGTTGAACAGCGAGGCGGTCACTCGAGCCTGACCCCAGATAGTAAAGAGAACTTCAGGATCGCCCGGCATGATGCCCTCGGCCCGCTCTGCGGTCGCTTCGGCTTCCACCGGCTCCGGCCTGATGCCGCTGATCAAAGACTGCACGCTGACCGCTTGAGCGCAGACCCTAGGTGCCTTGATCTGACGGGCGGCCTGTTCGCATCGGCGAGCCGAGGCCATCGCTCGGTCTAGATCCGTACTTAGGCTCCACGCGTGGGCTAGCTGCAGGTCGGCCAAGGTGGCGGTCGAGATCGCGCCCGCCCGGTGCGCGAGATCCCTGGCCTCGGTCAGCCGGGCGGTGGCACCGTCGGTCAGCATGTCGATGGCGCCGAGCTCGTGCAGCGCCCTGATCCGCCGAACCGCGAGCTCGCCGCCGCCCGCGAGCTGGTAGGCCCGGTGGAACGCGTCCTTTGCCGCGTCCATGTCCCGGTCTCGCTCCCGCCGCCCGATCACCTCAAGCGCCCCGAACGCGACGTCGGCCGCCCAGTCGACCTGGCCCGCACGCTCGGCCACCTCCAGTGCGCGACGGGCCAGCCCCTCGGCGTGGTCCAGCTCACCGGCGTCCAGCGCACAGCGGGCCGCGGCCGCGTCGACGCGGCTCGCCAGCGCCGGGTCATCAAGCCGGTCCGCGATCGCGCGGGCGGCCTGGAGCTGGGTTACCGCATCCTCGTGGTTGGCATCTGAGCCGGCCCGCGCGGTCCTGATCCTGACCAGCGCCTGCCGGCGGGGATCAGCACCGGCCGCATCGAGCGCATCGATCAGCCGCTCGGCCAGCGGCGCGAGTTGCTTGTGGTCCCCGGCCAGCTCCAGTACCTCAGACAGCGACTCATCGATAGCGATGGCGAGCATCGGCTCGCTGGCGGACTCCGGCCCAAGTGCCTGGCGGGCATCTCGCAGCGTCTCAGCGGCGCTGTGCAGCCCCCCCTGATGCAGCGCCCGGCGCCCGGCCTCCAGGAGCAGGCTAGCCGCCCGCACCTGGTGACCGGCTGCCTTGTGCAACTCGGCGGTCAGCTCGCACCAGACGCCGGGCAGGCCAGGATGGGCGTCCTCGATCACGGCCGCGGCGCTCGCGGACCGGCTGGCCAGATCGGGCGGAAGCAGATCGGAGATGATCGCGTCCCTGGTCAGGCTGTGCCGGAACCTGAACAAGCCGGTACCGGCGTAGACCGGCTCGATCAGCTGCACCTCATGGGCCTGGTCGAGCGCTGACAAGGTAGCGGACTCCGTCGTTGCGGCCAGCCTGGGCAGCAGCGTCCAGTCGAACTGCCGGCCGAGCACGGCGGCCGCGACTAGCAGGTTGGTGACCTGCGGCCCGAGTGCCGCGAGCCGGTTGCGCACCGACCCCAGTATCGACGCGGGCACCCCGGTGGTGACGCTCTCGTTGACCACCCAGCCGTCCGGCCCGCGCACGATCTCGCCGGAGGACACAGCGGCGGCCAGGATCTCCTCGACCGCGAACGGCAGGCCGTCGCAGTCCCTGAGAAGCCGTTTGGCCAAGGCCGGCGGCACCTCGTCGGTCGCTAGGCAGCACGCCGCGAGCTGCTCTACCTCGGTCGCTGTCAGTCTCGGCACCGCGACCACCGAGGCGGCCCGCCGGGCGTGAATCGTCCGCATGGCTTCCAGCCCGGCCGACGGCTGGCTATCGCGCAGCGTGGCCAGGCACAGCAGCGGCTTGCCCATCAGGTTGTCGGCCAGGTAGTGCACAATCGCCAGGGTCTCCGGGTCGGCCCAGTGAATGTCCTCGAGCCGGAGCACGGTGCCCGATCCCCCGGTGCCCGGTCCTCCGCTTCCCGGTCCCCCGTACAGCGAGAGCAGCCTGATCAGCGCCTCACCCAGGATCAGGGGCGAGATCTCCGCCTCCCCGTCAGCCGCTGACTGGCCCCAGCCGGGCACCAGCGTGGCCAGGGCCGGACGGTAGTCGTCGATCTCCGGTGCGTGCGGGACGCTGTCGGTGCGAGCGATCTTCATCAGTGCCTCGGTCACCGGCCGGAACGGCAACGGCGAGGCCGACTCGACCGCCCGGCCGGAGACCACGCGAAAGCCGCGCTCGCTGGCCCGGTCGCAAATCTCCCGCGCGAGCCGCGACTTGCCCACCCCGGCGTCACCGGTCAGGAAGACGAGGCTCCCCTGCCCGGTCTGCGCAGCATCCAGCGCACCGACCAGCTGCCGCAACTCGGCATCCCGGCTGATCAGCACCGGGCACAACATTGAACTCATTAGAGACGATACTACCCGTCGTAATCAAATAGCTACTCTATGTATCTGTCGTCAGTTGCTGGAGCAGCGCAGCGTCGGGGGCGAAAAGCTAACAGAGCCGGGCGGCGTGGGCTACTAGTTCGCGGCGGCCGCCCTGACCGGTTTTGCTGATCAGGCTGCCGATGTGAGTTTCGACGGTCTTCGGCGAGATGAAGAGCTTGGTGCCGATCTCGGCGTTGGAGATGCCCTGGGCGACGAGCAGCAGGACGTCCATCTCGCGGCTGGTGATGCCGAGCTGCCTGAGCGGGCGGGGCACGCTGGCCTCGCCGCGGCCTGAGCGCGGCACCCGCTGGCCGTTCTTGCGCAGGACGCCCCGGCAGGCCGACGCCAGACGGTCAAAGCCGGCGGCCTCGAGGTCGCTGATCGCGTCCCGCAGCCAGCGGGCCGGATCGCCCCAGCCGTCCTTGAAGGCATCCTGGGCGATCAGGCGGTGCAGCATGTGGTTCCACCACGGGGCGGCCCCGGCGAAGAACTGGCTGGCATAGTCGGCGAGCTGGGTCGCCCGCTCGGCGTCGCCGTCGCGCCCCGTGAGCACGGCCTCGGCGTAGGCCAGGCAACTGCGGTTCCAGTACGCCACCTCGGCTCCGGCCTTCCTGGCCTCGGTGACGGCAGCGGCGCCGTCCGATCCGGACACCGCTTGCAGCAGCGGCCAGTAACCCCAGGCCAGCGAGGGCGCGGTCAGGGACTCCATCCTGGCGTAGTTGATCCCGGTCTCGTTCGCCACCAGTGCCGCGGACAGGTCGTTGCTGAAGATCGCTCCGGTAACCCTGACCTCCCCCCACAGCGAGGTCATCATGCCCGGGTCATCGGGCACGACGGTCTCGGCCCGCTCGGCCAGCTCCATGGCGCTGGAGTAGGCCTCGTCGCCTGAAGTCGTCAGGATCGAGGCGGCCGCTCCGATGGCCATGGCCTCGACCCGGCGCATCTTGAGCCGCCTGGCCGCGAGTTCGCAGCGCTTAGCCGCCTCCATCGCCCGGTCCAGGTCGCTGCCCAGGCTCCAGGCGTTGGCCAGCTGCAGGTCGATCACGGTGGCCACGGAGATCGCGCCGGACTCGAGGGCCAGGCTCCTGGCCTTGCTCAGCCGTTCATAAGCGCCTTCCTCCAGCATCTCGATCGTGCCGAGCTCGTGCATTGCCCGGATCTGCCTGACCGGCAGCCCGGTGCTCGAAGCGAGCTGGTAGGCGCGCTCGAACGCCACCTTGGCCGCGGCGGTGTCCCTGGCCCGTTCCCGGCGCCCGATGACCTCAAGCGCCTCGCAGGCGGCCTCGGCGCTGCAGGCGTCCATCCCGGCCGCTTCGGCTGCCGCCAGACCGCGATTGGCGAGATCGAACGCGCGGTCCGGGTCGCCTTCGTCGATTGCGCACTTGGCGGCTGCGGCATCGACCCAGCCGCCGAGGGTGGGATCAGGTGACTGGCTGGCCAGTGCCCTGGCCGCGGTCACTTGCTGCTGGGCGCTCGCCAGCCGGTCGCCTTCGGACAGCGCCCGGGCGACCCGCAGCCGGACCAGCGCCTTGGCGGCTGCCTCGGTGCCGACCGCGTCCAGTTCGGCGAGCAGCCGGTCGGCGACCGGCACGAGCTGGTCGCAGTTGCCCGAGAACACATACACGCTGGTGAGTGCCTCGTCGATGGCGACCCGCAGCTTCAGGTCGGCCGAAGGCACCTGGTCGATCATCGCGCTGGCCCGAGCCAGCGCGCTGCCGGCGCTGGAGATCGCACCGTGGCGCAGGGCCCGGCGTCCGGCTTCCAGCAGCAACTCGGCCGCTTGCACCGGCTCGGCGGCGCGCTCGTGCAGTTCGGCCGCCAGCTCGCACCACGGACCTGGCAGCCCGGGATGGGCGGCGGCGATCAGCGCGGCCGCCTTCGCCGACCGCCTGGCCAGGTCGGGCGGCAGCAGGTTCGACAAGATCGCGTCCCTGGTCAGCGAATGCCGGAACCTGAAGACCACCTGGCTGCAGTGCGGCTCGATCAGCTGGACGTCACAGGCCTGCCGGAGGGCGTCGAGCACGGTCGGTTCGGCGATCTCGGTCAGCTGGGACAGCAGCGTCCAGTCGAACTGACGGCCGATGACGGCCGCGGAGACGAGCGCATCGGTGACCTCTGGGCCCAGGCCGGACAGCCGGCGCCGTACCGATTCGGCTATCGAGGTCGGAACCCCGGTCGTGATCTGCTCATCGACCGACCAGCCGGCCTCGTCGCAGACCAGTTCGCCCGAGGAGACAGCGGCGGCGAGGATCTCTTCCACCGCGAACGGCAGCCCGTCGCAATCCGCGGCCAGGCGCAGCAACACCGGCTTGGGCACGTTGGCGTGTTCGAGGCAGGCGGCCGCCATCTGGCTGACGTCCCGGTCAGACAGCCGGCGCAGCTCCACGACGGTCGCGGCCCGGCGAGCATGCACCGACCTGACTATGTCCATCGCGCCGGACGCGGACGGCCCGCCGTCCCTGACCGTGGCCAGGCAGTGCACCGGCCCGTCGCCGAGGTTGTCGGCCAGGTACTCCACGATCGCCAGCGTCTCGGGGTCGGCGAACTGCAGGTCCTCGATGATCAGCAGCGTGCCCTTGCCGCCCAGCGCGGTGAGCAGCCGGAGCAGGGCCTCGCCGAGGATCAGCGGTGAGATCTCCGGCTCGCGCTCAGCTGGCTCGCTCCAGCCCGGAACGATCGACGCCAGCGCCGGGCGGTACTGCTGCAGCGCGGGATCGTCAGGTATCGGAGCCGTTCTGGCGACCCCGATCAGCGCCTCGACGATCGGACGGAGCGGGACGGGGTGGGTAGCCTCGGCGGCGCGGCCGGTCAGCACCTGGCGGCCAGCAGCAGAGGCGACCTCAGCCAGTTCGGTGGCCAGCCGGGATTTGCCGACACCCGGTTCCCCGGTGAGGAAGGTGACCCCGGTGCCGTCCGCCTGGTCGAGCCAGGCCGTCAACTGGTCGAGCTCAGCGCGGCGGCCGATCAAGGTCGGGCATCGCGTCGTCACCATGGATCGAGAGTACCGTTACTAATTACAACCGTCTAACTACGGTACGTATCACCGGCACCGATGGCGGTATTTCGGGGCTGGTCAGGGCGTCACGGCCGGTCCGGCCAGGTGACGCGGCGCGCACCGGGACCGTCCTGGTGAACGCGCGCGAGACGCAGCAGCCAGCCGGCGACACCGGCCGCGCCGTTCATCAGGCCGACAGCCGGCTCAAGTTCTGGCGGGTCGGCCCGGAACTCGGTATTGGACCACCTGACCCCGGCCGAGTCCGCGATCTGCCTGCTCAGCACGTCCCTGGCCAGCTCGTCGGCGAAGTTCAGCCAGTCGGGATCTGCGGTCTCCTGGTAGCGGTCCAGGGCCAGCTCGCCGACGCCGGCCGTGCCGCAGCAGCGCCCGACGTTATCCCAGAAGCCCGGATAAAGCCTGGCCGGCAGCCCGCTTGACCTGATCGCCGCGAGGCATCCCGCCACGGCGTCGGTCCAGACCGGAACCCCCTGCAGTTGGGCGAGCAACTGGAATAGCCGCACCGTGCCGGTCGGTCCGTGGCACCACCCGTAGGCAAGCTCCGGCCAGCCGGGCTTAGGCGGGATCCTGATCGGCACGGCCAGCGTCCCGTCCGGCCGCAGCCCGAGGGTGATCAGCCGCCGCCCGGCCGCCGCCGCGATTTCCAGCAGGTCGGGCCGGTTAAGCATGGCGCTCGCCCGGGCCAGGGCGAACGCGATGCCTGAGGTGCCGTGGGAGAAGTTCGGCGCGAGGATCTCGTCCTCGCCCGACCCGGTCATCCAGTCAGGTCCCTCGACGCTCCAGGTGGCGCTGGCGACCAGTCGGTCGGCTAGCAGCGACGCGGCCGGGCGCGCCGCTTCACCGCCGATTTCGGCCAGCAGGACCAGCGTCCCGGCGTCGCCTTCGATAATGTCGCGCGCTCCGCTGTCTGGCCCGGCTATCACGGCATCGATGATCTCGGTGACTGCCGCGCTCGCCGACTTGGCTGCGGCCTGGTCCGCGGTCAACGACGCCCGGGTGGCTAGCGCGGCGGCAATGCCAGACAGGCCGGTGTACAAGCTGGTCACCGGCGGATCAGGCTCATCGGCGAACGGGATGTGGAGCGGATCGGCCCGGCCGGCCGGCCCAGCCTCCGCGATCCAGCGCAGCCGCCCGGCCGCCGCCGTGGCCGGCTCACGGAACCCGGTGATGCCGCTCAGTTCTGCTTCGGCGAACGCCATGAGCACGCCGGCGGTGCCGTCGTAGAGGTCATCGGCGGTGTGCGCGCCGTCGGTCCTGGTCTCTGGCCACGACGCGCCGCCGTCGGTCTCGATCGCCGCGCCGGCGACCCAGCGGAGCGCTTCGATGGCAGCGGTGCGGGCGCCGGTTACCAGTACAGGGTCGGTATGCACGACCCACCACTCTATGACAGAGGGTGCTGGGTCATGATCACCGCGTGAACGGCTTGGCCGGAGCGGGCAGGTCCGGCGGGGTCAGGAAATGCGGTTCGCCGTCCAGGTCGAGCGCTTCCAGCGGGTCGATCGCCGCCTCGTCCCGGCGGGTCAGCGGCGGCAGGTTCCACTTGTGCTCGATCAGCTTGAGCACCGAGGTGTGGTCATAGTCGCGTTCGAGTACGTAGTCGGGCCGGGCGTACGGCGACACGATGACCGCAGGGACCCTGAACCCGAACTGGCTGTAGCCGCGCGGCCCGTCGTTGGCCCGCGCGACCTTCTTGCCGAGCTTGGTGTTCTTGAGCAGGCGCAGCACCCGGTAGCGCTCGAACGAGCTGATGCCAGGGACGTCGTCGGGCGGCACCGCCGGCGGCGGCGGCACGTGGTCGTAGTAGCCGCCATGCTCGTCGTAGAGCCAGATCAGCAGCGTCTTGCCCCAGGCCGGGCCCTTCATGACCGCGTTGACGACCTCGGCGGCGAACGCCTCGCCGTCCTGCACGTCCTGCGGGTTCTCCTCCGAGCAGTAGCTGAAGTCCGGGTCCACGATGCACACCGATGGCAGCTTGCCGGTGCTCGCGGCCTTCCAGAACGCGTCCATCGGGCGGACGTGGTTGATCGTGCGCAGCAGGCCAAGCGGGTACAGGTCGGCGGTGACCTGCAGCTTGGACAGCGCCGCTGGCACCGCGGCCGGTATGAACGCCGCGACGACGCCGCCGAGCAGGCGCAGCAGCCGAAAGCCGTGGGCGTGCGAGAACCGCCGCCAGCCGAATCTGGCCGGCGAGAGCATGTGGTAATTGGCCCAGCTGATCTTGTGAGCGGTCAGCAGGTCGAAGATCGTTCCCTTGGCCGGGTAATCGATCATCCCGAACGGCAGGTCGTCGATCAGCCCGTTCGCGGTGCCGGCGATCAGGAACCGGCGGTTAGGGAACGTCGGCCCCAGGCACGAGCAGAACCAGCGGGTCGCCAGCGGAAACGTCTTAGCGAGGCCGTAATAAAACGGCAGGTCCGCCTCGGTCCAGTAGCCCATCGGCAGGGTGGGATCGACACCAGGCTCGTCGACGGTGTCCTTGACGCTGGTGACGAAGCCGTCGCACCTGCCCTCTTGCCACTGCCGGTGGCCGGCGGCCCAGCTCTGGGTGGGGGTGTGCTTGACCTGGACGGTCTGCGGCAGATGCCGCAGCGGCACCGCCGCATCGCCGTCGCCAGACGGATTCGTGCCGGTCGGCAGGCCGTCCGGGCCGAGCGCGAACCCGTCGCCCCGGCCGGCCAGCATCCCCAGGTAGTTGTCGTAGGAATGGTTTTCCATCATCAAGATGACGATGTGCTCGATCTTGGCGAGGCCGTCGGCACCGGGCTCCTCATGCGGACGCGGCCGACCGGCCAGGTCGGGTCCGTTCATCCGGAGCCGTTGCCTGGCCCGCGCGACCTCCAGACCCATCAGCATGCATTTATATTGCCGTGCCCGGGCCCTGAGGGTAAGTGGATGCCTTGATGCGCCGCGTAGCGGCCGTTCTTAACGGCGGCTTCTGGTCAGCCGGCGAAAGACGAGCATGGCCACGAGCAGCGGCACGATAAGGCCGGTCCACGGGTGACCAGCCCGATGACCGAATAGCAGCGCCGCGAAGATCAGGGCGGCTATGGCGACCGTCGTCACGGTGCGAACGACCGGCGCGACGGCTCCCGAGCCCGGCCGGGTGACCGGCCTGGGATCCAGCTGGGCCGGGACGCCCTGGCCGCTCCAGCCGGCGGCAGCGGAAGGATCTACCCAGGTTGGCTGGTCCTCCGGCAGGTCGACGAACAGCTCAGCGAGCTCCGTACCGGTCCTGGCCTGCAGCGCCCGCCCTGACCGGTCGTCGAACTCCTCGGTGCTGATCCTGCCCGCCTGGTAATGATCGGTGAGTTCGGCCAGAGCACGGTCTCGGTCGGCGTCGGACGCTCGCATATGGCCTGCCGGGAAGCGCCGAGGGGCGGTCGTCATGGAATGGCTCCCTTCTGGCACCTGATTACGAGATTACTAGACGCGGGCGCCGGTGGCTGCTACCGCGGTCGCCGGGGCGCCGACGGCCGGCAGCTGCCGGGCGCGCAGCCGCAGGACGGCGAGCCTGGCGATGACCTCGGCGAGCGCCATCATGACCAGGGCCGCGACCCAGGCGTCGGCGCTGGTGATGGAGTGCGCGGCCGAGAACCTGGCGATGGCCGGGCCGCCGCCGTGGTCGGACGCGTAGGCGAAGCCCATCCGGGCGCCGATGCCGACCACCCACAAGATCGCGGCGACCCAGCCGGCCCTGGCCAGCGCGACCCCGTCGGCGCCACGGCGAATCCTGGTGGCGAAGGCGCACAGCGCTCCGAGCACGGCACCGACGGCGGCCAGCGTGATGTCGAGGGTGAGATCGTTGCCCGTGGTCGGGACCGAGCGCAGGTAGTATGCCGCGGCCCCGGCGACCAGGAGCACCGGAAGGATCAGGTTCGCCAACCCGAGCCTGGATTCCCTGATCTGCCGCAGCACGAGCAGGACGAGAATGGCGTTGATGATGTAGCCCGTGGCATTCACGGCGAGAACCTCCTGGTCAGGTGACCGGCCCGGGGTGCGGGCCGACACCGCAAACGCTACGGAGCCGCGAATGCCAGGCCATCGGCCCGAAAGTTGAGTTTCCTTTCTCCACCCACGGGTGGAGAAAGGCGACCAGGTCAGCCTGGGCTGGCCAGTCCGTGCCGGAACGCGTAGCCGACGAGCTGAGCCCGATCGCGCAGGCCGGTCTTGGTGAAGATGTGGTTGATGTGCGTCTTCACCGTCGCCTCGGAGACGAAAAGCGCCGAGGCGATCTCGGCGTTCGACAGCCCGGCCGCGATGTGGGCCAGCACCTCGGCCTCACGCGGGGTCAGCTCACCGGGCGGCTGGGCTGTCGCCGCGCGCCCTCCCGCCCCCTGGCCGGCCACGGCGAACCGGTCGCCGCTGCCGAGCGCGTCCAGCAGGCGCCGCTGCACGCCCGGGTCGAGCTGGGCGTTGCCGGCCGCCACGTCGAGGATCGCCCGGTGGATCTCGGCCGCGCCGGCGTCCTTGGTCAGGAAGCCGCGGGCGCCGGCCTGCAGCGCGGAGAACACCCAGTCGTCGTCTGAGTAGGTGGTGAGCACCACCACGGCGGTGTGCGGCTGGCGTTCGCGCAGTTGGCTGGTGGCCTGCACGCCGTTGCACCTGGGCATGTTGAGGTCCATCAGTACGACGTCCGGGCTCAGCTCGCCGGCCTGGCGGACCGCGTCGTCGCCGTCGACCGCCGCGCCGACCACGCTGACCCCGGGCAGCAGCCCGATCAGCGACACCAGGCCTTCCCTGACCACCTTCTGGTCATCGGCTATCAGCACCGTGACCGGCCGGTCACGGTCGGCCGGCGGTTCAGTCACGACAACTCCGGGCCGGCGGGCAGCCGCAGGCAGACGGCGAAGCCGGTCTCGGTCGGCCCGGCGGTCAAGTTGCCGCCGAGCAGCTCGGCCCGCTCGCGCATGCCGGTCAGCCCGTAGCCGCCGAACGTCAATCCAGCCGGGCCGGGCGGGTTAGCCCCGGCGGTCCGCTCGTCCTGCACAGCGAGTTCGACCTCTTCGGTGCCGTAGCGCAAGCTCAGCTCCGCCCGGGCGCCGGGACCGGCGTACTTGGCGGTATTGACCAGCGCCTCCTGGGCGGTCCGGTACACGGCCAGCCCGATTTCCGGCGGCAGCGGCCGCGGCTGCCCGGTCACCGCGAGCACGGCCTTGATCCCGGTAGCGGCAGACGTCTCCTGGACCAGTTGGTCGAGCAAGGCCGGGCCCGGCAGTTCCTCGCCGCGCAGCGCCGCGATCGCGCTCCGGGTATCGGCCAGGCCGTCCCTGGCGATCCGCTGCGCCCGCGCGACCTGCTCACCCATCTTGGCCATGGTCTCCTCACCGGCCGTATTGCCCGCGGGGGGACGACCCTTCGCACCCCCCGCGCCTTCGGCATTTTGGTACTGGAGCCCGAGCAGCTCCATGGTGTCGAGCGCTAGCACGAGGCCGGACAGCGCGTGCGCCAGGATGTCGTGGACTTCCCTTGCCAGCCGGGCCCGTTCGGCCACGGTGGCTGCCTGGGCCTGCGCGAGCTGGGACGCGCGGAGCTGCTCGAGCAGTTCCTCGGCCCGCGCCTGGGCGGCCCTGGCCTTGTCGTGGGAGATCCGGTTTGCCCTGGTGAAGGCGCCGACCGCGAAGATGAACGCCACGCCGACGTCTTCGCCGGCCAGGCTCGCCAGCGAGTGCCCCTGCCCGGACAGCAAGAGCGCGAGGTTGACCGCGGCGAAGACGACGAGGACGCAGACCACCGCCCGCACCAGTACCAGGCGCATGCCGAGCCCGGCCATCGCCAGGCAGACGACCACGAAACCAGGGCCGCCTGGCAGCAAGGTCAGCACAGCGCCGCCCACCCCGGCGGCCACGAAGGCGATCGTCGCCTGCCAGTCACTGATCGAGCGGGCGGCGAGCATCCAGACGACGCAGCCACCCGAGACCAGCATCGCGGCCACGGCCGCGATGATGACCGCCGTGCTCCGGCCGGGCAGGTCAGCGATGACGCCGCCGGTCAGTACCACCAGCACGGCGATGCCGGCCGTGGTCGCGATCCGGCTGAACATAGGCGAGGGGGCCGGCAGGTCGCCGGGGCCGGGGCCCATAGTCGTCACAGGCTCAGGGTAGGCCGGCAACCCGGAGCTGGCATCGGCGCACGGGTTGATCCTCAGCCCTCGGCGGGCGGCGCCACCACCGTGCCGAGGGCCGTCACCACCACGATCGGCTCGTCGAGCACCCGGGCCGCCGAGGGGCCGCGCTCGGGCTCGGCCCGGCACAGCACCCGCGCCTCGAACCGCACCTCCCGGCTGCGCCGGCCCACCCGTTCCAGCGTCGCGGTGACCTCGAGTACGTCACCGGCCAGCAGCGGTGCCTTGAACTGAACGTCGGAGTAGGAGGCGAACAGGCCCTCGTCCGCATCGGTCCTGATCGACAGTTCGGTCGCCACATCACCAAACAGGCCGAGCACGTAAGCCCCGTCGACCAGGTTGCCGCCGTAGTGCGCGTGACTGTAAGGGACGTAGCGCTGGTGCCTGACCGACAGGCCAGGCCGGGGATCGGTCACGACGCGCTTCCGGCCGAGCCAGGGGCCAGGGCGTGCACCAGGTAGCTGGCGACATCGCGCGGAGTCGTGCCGCGGCCGAAGATCTTGTCGACGCCGAGCGCCGGGGCCAGCGCCGGGTCGAACCGCGGCCCGCCGATCACCAGCAGCGGCCTGGTCGGCCCCGCCGCCGAGAACGCGGCCGCCATCTCGGCGGTGTTCTTGAGGTGCGCGTCCTTCTGCGTCACCACCTGGCTGACCAGGACCGCGTCGGCGTGCTCGGCGTGCGACAGCGACACCAGGCGCGGGATCTCCACCTGCGAGCCCAGGTTCACGACCTTGATCTCGCGGTAGTACTCCAGGCCCTTCTCCCCGGCGTGGCCCTTCACGTTCAAGATCGCGTCGATCCCGACGGTGTGGGCGTCGGTGCCGATCGTCGCGCCGACCACGACCAGCTTGCGGCCGAGCGAGGACCGGATCCGCAGGTTCACCTCGGCCGGCGAGAGCAGCTCGAATTCCCGCTTGGCGATCTTGACCTCGGACAGGTCGACTAGCTGGGAGGCCCGGCCGTACACCACGAAGAACGTGAAGTTACGTCCCATCCCCTTGGCGTGCACCACCATCGCCGGGTCGAGTCCCATCTTGGCCGCTAGCTGCAGGGCCGCGCCTTCGGCGATCGCCCGCTCGTCCTGGGTGCCGAACGGGATCGGCAGCGTGAACGAGACCTGGACCCGGCCGTCGCCGGTCGTGTCCCCGTAGGGACGGACGACCTGGCGTTCGGGTTCGGCCATGGTGTCCCCGGCCATAGTGTCCCCGGTCATAGCTGCGCTCCTGACTGGCTGGCGACGAGATCGGCCTGCTGCGCTTCGTCCTCGCCGTCCAGGATCTCTCCGGCCGGGTTGAAGTAGCCGTCTGCCTTGTCGATCACGCCGTCGAGCCCGCGGCCTCCGTCCGGCGGCCGCTTGGTGATGCCGAACGTCCCGTCGGCGATCGCGTTCAGGAGGCCGTCGGAGCAGATCTTGCGCAGCAGCGCCACCGCCTCGTCGAGCACCTGGTGCGCCCGCCGGTCGATGAACCCGCCGGGCTCGGGCCTGAAGCTCTCCCCCAGCCGCCCGGCCGCGTTCCGCACGTAATGCGCGTTCTCCAGCGCCAGGTCCCGGTCGGAAAGGAACGGGGTGTGGATCCCCTCGGTCATCATGCCGATCAGCAGGATCTCCTGCTCGGTCATCATCGCCGCCAGGTTGAAGAACGCGTCCAGCAGGTACCCGGCGAAAATGTTGCCGGTCATGTGCTTGGTCGGCGGCATGTACTTCAGCGGCGCGTCAGGGAACAGCTCCCGCACCAACTGCGCGTGCGCGAGCTCGAGCAGGAACGAGTCCGGCACGTCAGGCCCGATCTCGAACGCGTGCCCCAGGCCAAGCTGGCCGTCGGCCAGGCCCGCCTCCTTGCCGAAGAACTCGTTCAGCAACTGCGACACGATCACCGTGTGCGCGCCGTCGACCGGGTCGGCCGTGGTCAGGTAGTTGTCCTCGCCGGTGTTGATGATGATCCCGGCCCGGGCGTGGATCTGGCGCGAGAACCGCTGGTCGATCAGGGTCCGCCTGGGGTTGATGTCGCGGAAGATGATCCCGTACATCGAGTCGTTCAGCATCATGTCGAGCCGCTCGAGCCCGGCCAGCGACGCGATCTCCGGCATGCACAGCCCGGACGCGTAGTTGGTCAGCCGGACGTACCGGCCGAGCTCGCGGGACACCTCGTCCAGCGCGGCCCGCATCAGCCGGAAATTCTCCTGGGTCGCGTAGGTGCCGGCGAAGCCTTCCCTGGTCGCGCCCTCCGGCACGTAGTCCAGCAGCGACTGGCCGGTGGACCTGATCACCGCGACGACGTCGGCGCCCTCCCGAGCCGCCGCCTGCGCCTGCGGGATGTCCTCGTAGATGTCGCCGGTCGCCACGATCAGGTACATCCACGGCTTGCGGGGTTCGGCCGTCTCGCTGATCATGGCTTCCCGGTCAGCCCGGTTGGCGGCTATCTTCGCAAAACCCCCGGCCAGTGCCAGCCGCGCCAGATTGCGAGCCTGCTTCGCGTTCTCGCCTTCTGGGATTTGGAAAGCTACCTGGCCGGCCGCTGTGGCTTTCGCGAGCGCAGCCAGATCGGGGTAACCGCCGGTCGCCAGTGCGTCCCAGACCGGCAGCGCGACGCCGTGCTCCAGTCCGGTCTGCTGACGGACCGCGTCGACGACGCGGTTGACCAGCGGCATGGCCTCGGCGTCCGCACCGGACAGCCCGGCCAGCCTGAGCACGGCGCGTTCGACCGAGACCGTCGTGTGGGACCTGGCCATCTCGACGATCGGCTGACCGGCCTGCGCTGCGAGTCGCCTGGCCTCGGCGACGACCTGCGGGTCGATTGTGAGCTTGGGTGCCCTGGACTGCATTGTCACTCTCCCTGCGTCCGTTCATCCCTGGTGCGCATCATCCCTGGTGCGCGCTGTGAAGATCTGCCGCACGCCGGGAACCGACCTGACCAGATCGATGGCCAGGTCGGCGTGCCCGGCTGAGTATCCGTTGCCTACCAGCATGGTGATGTCCGCCGCCACCCCTTCGGCACCGAGTGCCGCGGCGGTGAAGGACGTCGCCATCGAGAAGAAGATCACCGTGCCGCGCTGCGCGGTCGCCAGGATCGCGCCGCCCTCGCAGCCAGGGACGTCCACGCAGACGACGGTCACGTCGGCGGGGCCGCCGGCCGCACCGATGGCCTGCGAGACCCCGATCGGGTCGGTCGCGTCGGCGATGACCACCTCGTCGGCCAGGCCGGCGGCGCGGAGCGCCGCCGCCTCCCGCTCGTGCGGCACGACTCCGATGACCAGGCCGGCCCCGGCCCTTCGAGCGGCCGCCGCCGAGAGCGAGCCGCTCTTGCCGGCCGCGCCGAGGATCGCGACGACCGGAGGCCGGGTTGCCTGACCAGGCTCTGGGCGGGTGCTAGAGACCCCGAGCGATGCGTTAACTATCCGGTATGTCAAAGCAGGAGCACCGCAGACGTCCATGATCGCGAGCGAGAGCGGCACGGGCAGGTCATCGGGGAGCACCGCGGCGATCGACCGGCCGAACAAGATCGCGTGGCCCTGGCAGGGCACCTGCTCGGACGCGCCGTCCCAGCTGCGCAGGCCGTCGGTGATGACCAGCGGGGTCAGGCTCAGCGAGACCAGGGTCGCGATGCGGTCGCCCGGCTTGAGCCCGAGCGGCGAGTCAGGGCCGACCTCCTGCACGACGCCGGTGAGCATGCCGCCTGAGCCGGTGACCGGGTTCTGCATCTTGCCGCGGTCGGCGACGATGTCCAGGACGGCCTGGCGGACGGCCTCTGGATCACCGTGGGCCTGGGTGAGCTGCCGGAACGAGGCGGCGTCAAGGTTAAGCCGCTCGACCGCGATTCGCACTTCGTCGGGCCAGATCTCCGGGCTGGGGTCGAGCCTGGCGGCCGCCTGAGGCAGCACCCCTGGCGGCTCTATGACCCGGTGCAATCCGAGCGGATCGGATGGCCTGCGGCCCGATTCGTGCACGTCCGGTGGTCCTTCCCGATGCGATCTACGGCATTGATGGCTATTACGAAGAATTTCCTGTCACGAGGGCCAACGACAGCATCTTCTTTCGTAGCGAACCTGAATGACAGGCTATCCTTCGGTTTAGAGCGCGTGAAACCGGAGCCGGGGCAGGTGACGTTGATGATCGAGCAGCCGTACGTATACAAGCGGACCGAGCTCATCGAGCCCGACTGGCGCCGATTCCCCGGCTGGGCGAGCATCACAGCCGAGGAGTGGGAGTCGGCGCAGTGGCAGCGCGCGCACTGCGTGAAGAACATCAAGCAGCTCGCTGGTGTGCTAGGCGATGGCGTGGACGAGGCGTTCTACGCCGATCTTGAGCGCGATCAGGCCGAGCGGGCCACGATGTCGATGCTGGTCACGCCGCAGATGCTGAACACGATGGTGCCTGGGCAGGCTCCTTCATCCCCTGGCTTCACGGCCGCGCTGTACGCGGACCCGGTGCGCCGGTACATGATCCCGGTGTTCAGCGACCGCCGGTCGGACTGGCCGTCCCATCCGCATGCGTCGCGGGACTCGCTGCACGAGGCCGAGATGTGGGCCGTCGAGGGGCTCACCCACCGTTACCCGACCAAGGTCCTGGCCGAGGTACTGCCGACGTGCCCGCAGTACTGCGGGCACTGCACGCGGATGGACCTGGTCGGAAACCCGACGCCGCTGGTCGCCAAGCACAAGTTCGGGATGACCCGCGAGGACCGGCTCGGCGCGATGATCTCGTATTTGCGTTCGACGCCCGGGGTGCGGGACGTGGTGGTCTCCGGCGGAGACGTAGCGAACCTGCCCTGGCCCCGGCTGGAGGCATTCGTGTCTGACCTGCTGGCAATCGAGTCGGTCAGGGATATCCGGCTGGCGACTAAGGCGCTAATGGGGCTGCCGCAGTACTGGCTGACCGACGAGGTTCGGTCCGGGATGGAACGGCTCGCCGTCACGGCTCGGGAGCGCGATGTCTCGATCGCGATCCACACCCACGTGAACGCCGCGCAGTCGGTGACGCCACTGGTCGCGAAGGCGGCTAAGGCGATGCTCGCCACTGGCATCAGGGACGTGCGCAACCAGGGCGTACTGATGCGCGGGGTAAACAGTTCGGCGGAGGAACTGCTGGACC
>DASYAT010000101.1:0-58846 GCA_036501205.1 Streptosporangiaceae bacterium
CGGCTCGGATCGCCGTCGAGCAGCAGGGCCGCGATCCGCTCGCCCGCGTGCCCGTCCCAGAGGGCCGGCCGGCGCGGAACCGCTGGCGAGGCCAGCGCGAGCTTCGCGGCCGCGACGATCTGAGCCGGATCGGTGCCCACCAGCTGGTTAGTCCCGTGCGTGAGGGTGATGGGCCGTTCGGTGTTCTCGCGCAGGGTCAGGCAGGGAACGCCAAGAGCGGTGGTCTCTTCCTGCACCCCGCCCGAGTCGGTCAGCACCAGCAGCGCCGAGGCCTGCAGCGCGATGAAGTCGAGGTATCCGGCCGGCGGGATGATCCGCAGCCGCCCGGCCTGCGTCGCCTCGGTGATCTGGCTGGCCATCCGGTTGGCCAGCCTCGGATGGGCCGGAAGCACGAGCGGGCACATCGCACCGACCTCGTCGAGTGCGGTCAGCAGGCGGTGCAGGACGGCGGGATCATCGACATTGCTGGCCCGGTGCAGCGTGACCAGGCCGTATCCACCCGGCTTAAGCCCGAACCGGGCCAGCGTGTCCCGCTCGCGGGCCCGGTCCAGGTTGACGAGCAGCGTGTCCACCATGACGTTGCCCACCAGGTGGGTGTCGTGCCGGCCTTCAGCCCGCAGGTTGGCGACCGCGTCCTGCGACGGCGCGAACAGGTAGTCGCTGATCCGGTCGGTGACCACCCGGTTAACCTCTTCCGGCATGCTCCAGTCGCCGCTGCGCAGGCCAGCCTCCACGTGTCCGAGCAACCCGCCGGACTTCGCTGCGACGAGCGAGCAGGCCAGCGTGGAGTTCACGTCCCCGACCACGACGACAACGTCGGGTCGCACGCTCGCCACGACCGGCTCGAACGCGAGCATCACCCGCGCGGTCTGGGTGGCGTGCGTGCCAGAGCCCGCCCCGAGGAAGTGGTCAGGCCGGCGAAGTCCGAGGTCGGTGAAGAACACCTCGCTCATTGCCGGGTCGTAGTGCTGGCCGGTATGGACCAGCACCACTTCCTGGCCGCGCCGGGCCAGCGCGTCCATGACCGGCTTGACCTTCATGAAGTTGGGCCGCGCGCCGACAACGCAAATGATTCGCATGAAGCAGGTCCTCACAGGTTCAGGGATCGGGCTAGCGGGATCGGGCTGGCGGGATCGGGCTGACGGGATCGGGCTAGAGCGTCTCGACGTTGGCGCCGGTCAGCACGTTTCTGCAGTCCAGCGCGTAGCCCGCGTGCGCGGCGATGTCCGCGAGGTCGAACTCGTCGTGGTCGGTGAGCATCACGACGGCATCGGCCCTGGCCAGTTCGGCCGGGGTCGGCTCGACCCGCTCTATGCTGCTGCTGATCAGCCCGGACTCGCCGACATGCGGGTCGGCGGCCACGACGTCGGCGCCGAGCCCGGCCAGCAAACTGGCCACCCTGGCGGCCGGCGATTCCCGCGCATCGCCGGTGTTCTTCTTGTAGGCCAGCCCGAGCAGCAGGATCCGGGCGCCGTTGACCGCCTTGGCCCGCTGGTTGAGCCCCATCATCAGGCGCCGGACGACGTAGTCGGGCATGTGGTTGTTGATGTCGTTGGCCAGTTCGACAAACCTGAACGTCTGCCCAAGCGCGCGCTCGACCCGCCAGGACAGGTAAGAAGGGTCGATCGGCAGGCAGTGCCCGCCTACCCCCGGCCCCGGCGTGAACGGCATGAACCCGAACGGCTTGGTGGACGCGGCCCCGATCGCCGCCCACACGTCGATGCCGAGCCCGTTCGCGCACATCGCCAATTCGTTGATCAACGCGATGTTGACGTGCCTGAACGTGTTCTCGATGATCTTGGCCAGCTCCGCCTCAGCGGGCGAGGAGACCGCCACGGTCTGCTCGACAAGTTCGGCGTAGAACTCCTCCACGACCGCCAGTGAGGCCTGGTCGATGCCGGAGACGATTTTCGGCGTGCTGACCAGCGTCCAGGTCTTGTTGCCAGGGTCGATCCGTTCCGGGCTGTAGCCGAGATGAAAGTCGACGCCCGCGATCAGGCCGGAGCTGTCCTCCAGCCATGGCTGCACCTTCTCCGTCGTGGTGCCCGGCCACGTCGTCGACTCGACGATCACGGTCGATTCGTGCCGCAGGTACCGCGCGAGCGTCCGGCAGGCCGACTCGATATAGGTCAGGTCAGGCAGCCCTTCGCGCAGCGGGGTTGGCACCGCGACCACCGCGACGTCGAAGCCAGCGCAGCTCCGGGCCTCAGACGACGGCGTAAAGGCACCGCTGTCCATCAAGGCGGCGAGCTGACTGGCCGAGACATCCTCGATGTAGGAGCCGGTCTCCAGTTGCTTCACCCGGCTGGCGTCGGTGTCGTATCCGACTACCCGGTGCCCGGCCTCAGCCGCCCTGATCGCAAGTGGCAGGCCGACATAGCCGAGCCCGACCACCACCACGTTGCTCATGACCTATTCCTCCCCCTTGCCGGGCTGGCAGAGTGCCGCCCGGGCGACCAGCGTCATGAACGCCAAATTCGTCGAGGCGTACCGGCGGCCGAGCCTGGCCGGCTCCTGCAGCGCGCGGTACAGCCATTCGAGCCCGTGCCGCTGCCACCAGGCCGGTGCTCGCTTAGTGAGCCCGGCCAGGATGTCGAATGACCCGCCGACCCCGTGCACGACTTTGGCGCCGGTCAGCTCGCCGAAGTTCTGGCTGAACAGCTCCTTGCGCGGCGAGGACATCCCGATGAAAAGCAGGTCAGGACTGGTTTGCTTGATGCTGTCGGCGACCTCGCCGTCCTGCTCGGGCCCGAAGTAGCCGTCGCGGTAGCCGGCGATTACCAGCTCAGGATGGCGGCGCCTGGCCTCGGCGATCATGGCCTGGCCGACCTCGGCCCGCGCCCCGAGGAAGTAGACCCGGTCGCCGCGGGCGGCGGCCTGGCCGAGCAGTTCGGTGAACAGGTCGATGCCCGTCACCCGCTCCGGCAGTGGCCGGCCGAGCAGGCGCGAAGCCCAGACCACGGCCTGGCCGTCGGCCAGCACGAGATCGCAGCCGCAGACGGCTTGCCGCAGCGGTTCGTTCTTGCTCATCGTGACGACCTTGGCCGCGTTGACCATGCCGATCCGCAGGCACTCCCCCTGGTCGACGGCCTCGGTGCACCGGCTGACTGCCTGCCCTAGGTTCAGCGGGTCCAGCGTGATCCCGGGCAGCCCCCGGCTCACGCCGCACCCTCGCTCTGCCGAGTGTCCTTGGCGCCCCCGCTCAGCCACGCGTACAGCAGCCAGCCGAGTTCGTAAGGGCGGCACTCATAGTCCACCGTCCCGGCCGGGAACAGCAGGCCGACGCCCGGCATCGAAGTACCCGGCAGCACCGCGCTGCGCGCCGCCGCCATCCCCCTGACCAGCTTGCGCGGGTCGTTGCGGCCGACCTTGCGCCAGATCACCGGTCTGTCAGCGGCGATCAGTGGCTCGGCCGTCTCCGGCCGTCCGGCCAGCCAGCGCAGGCCCTGGCAGATCTCGCCGAGATGCGCCTCGCCGCCCGCCTCGGCCAGGTCAAACAGGCCCATCGGCGCCATCGCGTGCTGGTGCACGCTATAGACCGGGTAGCCCTCGACGACCCTGCCGGTGCGCGCGTCGTAGTGCCACCACCACTGGCCGGCCGGCCCCTGCGCCCGGCAGATCACCCGCGCCACCTGCTCGGCGGCATCGAGCGCGGCCGGATCATCCGCGCTGGCGTGCAGCCTGGCCAGCGCCTGGACCGGATAGATCTGGTCGGCGAAGCTCCCGACATGCGCGCGGTACCACTTCTGCGGCCCGCCGATCCGATGCGGGAACGCCACCCGGCGGGCACCGAGCAGCCGCTGCCGCGCGGCCGCCAGGTAAGGCTCAACGTCGACGGCCGACCTGGCGGCAACCAGCGCGGTTACCACCCAGGCCGCAGCGACTACATCGAGCGCATCGCCTAGCTGGCCGGACAGCAGCCGCCGGTCAAGGCGGGCAAGCCGGTCGATCGCGTGCGGCAGCTCGCTGTGCCCGGACTCGGCCGCCGCTAGGCAGATCAAGGCGGCGTCACCGCGGTCGGTAACCCGGTCAAGGCCTTTGGCCAGCCGCCCGACCAGGTCGTCGCTGTCCTCGCCGACCAGGATCGCCCGCTGCGCCGGATCGGGCAGGTAGGCAAGGCCCAGCCCGGCGATCGCGCCGTACCTGGTGCTGGTGCCTTCGGCCGCGAGCTCGTCTCCTCTGAGCGTGAACGCGAAGTCATCGCCGAGGTAGGAGCGCCGGAGCGTCCGCTGCGCCACGGTCAGCAGCCGGCTGACGAGCCGGGCGACAGCGGGGTCATGGGCCTCGAGCAGGCTGATCCTGGCGGATCGCCATTCGCTCATGAGCAATTCCCTTCCTGGCATACGGAAATAGCCGCGACCTGATCTGCTGAATTCAGCGCCTAAAAGCGCCGTTTAGGTAACCACAAAGCCGGACAGAAGCTATTAGTCCGCCCTACTCTGCTACAGAACGTAATTTGCCTGTCACTCTTTGTAAGAGTGTAGCGGTGAACGGTGGAGCCGTCCTACGGTCTGACACATGGAGTCGCTAGATATAGAAGGCGCCTGGATCGGAACGCCTGAAATACATTCTGATAAGCGTGGAAAGTTTTGCGAGTGGTTTGTTAGTAGTCGGCTTGTGACTGTGGCTGGCCGGGATCTGCGGGTCGCCCAGGCGAACTGCTCGGTCTCGAAGCGGGGCGTGATTCGGGGTATCCACTTCAGCGACGTGCCGCCTGGCCAGGCCAAATACGTGACATGTCCGACCGGGGCGGTGCTCGACGTGATCGTCGACCTCCGGGTCGGCTCGCCGAGTTACGGTCGGTGGACCGCCGTCGAACTCACCGAGGACAACGGGCGCGCGGTATTCATCTCCGAGGGGCTAGGACACGCTTTTACTGCCTTGACCGATAACGCCAAAGTTTTCTACCTATGCTCGACTTCATATGATCCGCACCGAGAGCATGGCGTGCATCCTTTGGACCCGGCAATTGGAATCGAATGGCCGATTGACACAGCGCCGATACTTTCCGAGAAGGATCAGGCCGCGCCATCGCTCTCGGTCGCCCGTGCGAATCTGATGCTTCCTGACTACGCCAGGTGCCGCGAATTCGTTAACTCGCTAGCTCTTTCCTGAGGACACCCACAGCGTCGGCCAGGCTCGCCGCAGCGCGTGGCGCCAGTCGCCGATCGGCGCGACCGGCAGGCCCCGGTAGCGATCGTGACCGAGCACGCTCCAGACGGGGCGCGGGGCCGGGCGGGGGTAAGCCTCGCTGGTCGTCGGGCGGACTCGTTCCTGATCGGTCCCGAGCAACTCGAAGACGTGCCTGGCCAGCTCGAACCAGGTCGTCTGGCCCGCGCTGGTCGCGTGGTAGATGCCGCGCGCGCCGGCCGCGGCGAGCGTGATCACCTGCTCGGCCACGTCGGCGGTCCAGCTTGGCTGGCCGTGCTGATCGGCCACCACGTCGACGGCCGGCTGGACGCCGGCCAGCTTGATCATCGTGTGGACGAAACTGGGACCGCCCCGGCCATAGAGCCAGGCCGTCCTGATCACTAGCCCGTCGTCGGGCAGCAGGCTGAGCACGGCTCGCTCGCCGGCCAGCTTCGTGCGGCCGTACGCTGTCTGCGGCGCGGGCTCGTCAGTCTCGGCGTACGGCCGACCAGCCTGGCCGTCGAAGACGTAGTCGGTGGAAATCTGCGCCATCACCGCGCCGACCTGCGCGCAGGCGGCGGCCAGGTTCTCCGCGCCGCGCCCGTTTACCGCGAGCGCGGCCTCCTCTTGCGCCTCGGCGGCATCCACAGCGGTCCACGCCGCGCAGTTGATCACGACGCCCGGCCGGTAGTCAGCGATCAACGTCCTGACGGCCCCGGCGTCGGTGATATCAAGCTCGCGCTTGCGCAGGCCGAGTACCGTCTCACCGCGAGAACGCAGGCCCGCCATGACGTCCTCGCCGAGCATCCCGCCTGCCCCGGCGACCAGCCACCTCGTCATAGCGGGGGTTGCGAGGGGGTCGCCCCCCTGGGCGAGCACAGCTCCGCACGGGCCAAGGCGACTCTTCTGACCACTTCTGGCCTGCTAGTGACTCCGTCCTTCAGCGGCTGCCACCAGCGACGGTTCTCGCGGTACCAGTCCACCGTCGCGGTCAGGCCTGCCTCGAAGGAAGTGCGAGGCGAGTAACCGAGCTCGCGCGCCCTTGAATCGTCGAGACTGTACCGGCGGTCGTGGCCCTTCCGGTCGGTCACCTGCCTGACCTGCTGCCAGTCCGCACCGCAGTGATCGAGCAGCCGCTTGGTCAGGTCGAGATTGGCCAGCTCGGTGTCGCCGCCGACGTTGTAGACCGTGCCTGGCTGGCCGTTGCATAGCACTAGCTGGATCGCGCGGCAGTGGTCATCGACGTGCAGCCAGCTGCGGACGTGCTTGCCGTCGCCGTACAACGGCACGGTCTGGCCGTCCAGCAAGTTGGTGACGAAGAGCGGGATCACCTTCTCCGGGTACTGATAGGGGCCGTAGCTGTTGGCGCCCCTGGTCACCCGCACGTCGAGTCCATGCGTGCGGTGGTAGGCCAGCGCGATCAGGTCGC
Source organism: Streptosporangiaceae bacterium (assembly GCA_036501205.1). Taxonomy (GTDB): domain Bacteria; phylum Actinomycetota; class Actinomycetes; order Streptosporangiales; family Streptosporangiaceae; genus Chersky-822. The sequence goes on from DASYAT010000101.1 coordinate 6,560, forward strand.
CGCCCGCCTTACTGGCCGCATACGGGGAGTTCGGCTCCAGCGGGGCGCCCTCGGTCGCCGAGCCGACCGGCACGCTGCCGTAGACCTCGTCGGTGGAGACCTGCACGAGGCGGCGGACCCCGGTGTCGAGGCAGGCCTGAGCGAGCACCTGGACTCCGGCGACGTTCGACTCGACGAAGTCGGCTGCCGACTTGATCGACCGGTCGACATGCGATTCGGCCGCGAAGTTCACCACGTAGTCCTGGCCTTGCATGATCTCGGTGACCAGATAGGGGTCACCGATGTCGCCGTGGATGAAGCGCAGCCGGTCGTGGTCGGCGACCGGGTACAGGTTGTCCAGGTTGCCCGCGTAGCTAAGCTTGTCGAGAACGGTGACCTCGGCCTGCTCGAAGCCCGGATAGCCGCCGGTCAGCATAGTCCTGACGTAGTGCGATCCGATGAACCCGGCCCCGCCGGTGACCAGGACCCTCATGACCAGATCTGCACTTTGCTGTGGTCGCCGAGGACGAGCCGGTGCGCTTTGGGCACCGAGGGCGCCGGGGTAACTTCGACTCCCTGGCCGATCAGCGAGGCCTCAATCCGCCTGACCCCGCGGATGGACGCGCCGGGCAGCACGATCGAGTACTCGATCTCACTGGCCGAGATCACGCAGTCCCGGCCGACCGAGGTGAAGGGCCCGAGGTAGGAGTCCTCGATGGTGACGCCCGCCCCGATGATCACCGGGCCGACGATTCTCGACCGCCTGACCTGAGCGCCAGGTTCGATCGCGACCCGCCCGATCAGTTCGGTGTTAGCGTCGGCGGCACCATCCTGCCGCGCGGTCAGCCCCTCAAGCACCATCCGGTTCACCTCAAGCATGTCGGTGACGTTCCCTGTGTCCTTCCAGTAACCGGTGATCATCGTGGCTCTGACTTTCAGGTCGTTATCCACCAGCCACTGCAGCGCCTCGGTGATCTCAAGTTCGCCTCTGGCCGAGGGCCGGAGCTGGCGGACCGCGTTGTGCACAGCTGGGGTAAACAGATAGACCCCGACCAGTGCCAGGTCGCTCTTGGGCTGGCTCGGCTTCTCGACCAGCCTCGCCACATCACCGGCCTCGTCGAGTTCGACGACGCCGAACTGCCGCGGATCCGATACGGGGGTAAGCATAATCTGGGCGTCGGGGCGACCGGAGATGAATTCGTCGACCAACGAGGTAATTCCCCCGACAATGAAGTTATCGCCGAGATACATCACGAAATCATCGTCGCCGAGATAATCACGTGAGATTAGCACGGCATGCGCCAGGCCAAGCGGCTCGGCTTGCCTGATGTAGGTAATATCGAGCCCGAATGCGCGGCCATCTCCCACGGCGGCGCGAATAGAGGTCTCGGTGTCGCCGACTACGATGCCGACCTCGTGTATGCCAGCCTCGACTATCGCTTCTAGCCCGTAAAACAGCACGGGCTTGTTGGCGACCGGCACTAGTTGCTTGGCCGACGTGTATGTGATCGGACGGAGTCTGCTGCCAGATCCCCCGGCTAGCACCAGAGCCTTCATGAGAAAAAACTAGCGGCTCGAGGACTTGGCCACCGTCGGCACTGAGAAATTAGCTCAGGTAAATTGGATCGCTGGGCCGGCAATTTGTGTCAGACAGGATAGGCCGCCGCCTTAGGGCAGGTGCCGTTCTATTTCTGACAAGAAGAGCTGGATATCGAATGGCTTCGGTATAAACCCGGCGGCGCCCCCCTCGCGCAGTTCCCTGGTGATCGACTGCCCGGTGTCACCGCTCAGTATGACAACAGGGATGGCGCTTGTCGCGGCGTCGTCTGCTAGCTGGCCTAGCACCTCAAGTCCGCTGGCATCGGGCAAACGGTTATCCAGCAGGATCAGCGACGGCTGGAGCGCGCGCGCCGCCTCCACGCCCGCCAGACCCGTCACGGCGACGTGCACTTCGATCTCCGGGTGTCGCCTCAGAATGCGCTCGACCAGGCGGACGTTGCTGGGGTCGTCCTCAATGTAGAGCAAAGTCATGGTCATAGCCTGGCCTCCGGGGGCTGGCGATCCGTGATGTGGTCATCTGCTGGGCTTCCCTGCTGCGGCACGGACCGGTCAGGATCCGCTGGTTGCGACCTAGCACCAGCCGCGGCTGGTAGCGACTCGAGGATCGCCCCGAGGTCGCCAAGATCAAGCGGCTTAGTGAGGTAGGCGAGCGCACCGTCGGCGAGCAGGCGCCTGATCATGCCCGGGCTCGCGTCGGCGGAGAGAACGACCACCGGAATGTCGGCCGTCACACGATTGGATTTCAGTTCGGCTAGCGCCTGCTCTCCGTGCCCATCCTGCAGATGCAAGTCGAGCAGAAGAAGGTCAGGGTGGTGGGCGGCAGCGTAGTCGAGCCCTTCCCGGCCAGTCGAGCATGAGGCTAGCCGCAGCCCCGGGTTGCTGCGCAGGTACCTGGCAACTACCTCCACATTCGCCGGGTTGTCCTCTACATAGAGCACCAGAAGCTCTTCACCGGAACGAGCCGACCGAAGATGCGGCAGCGGCTCGGTTGACTCGGAGTCCGTCGACTCGGTATCTAGAGTAGGCGACGACGTGGTCTCCGCAGTCTCAATGTCGGGGGCGCGCGGGAGCGTGATCGTGAATTGCGAGCCCTCATCCGGCGAGCTCGTGGCAGTAAGCCGGCCTTGCATGGCTTCGGCGAGCGCCTTGGCCAGCGGCAGGCCGATCCCCGTCCCTTCGATGCCAGTCTGCTCCGCACCGAGCCGCTCGAACGGCGTGAAGATGCGCTCCAGGTCATAGGCCGACATGCCGCGTCCGGTGTCGGAGACCGTCACACTGGCCTGGTCCTCGCCGATCTCACCGCACGTGATCGTGATCATCCCGCCGATCTTGTTGTACTTGACCGCGTTGGAGACCAGGTTGACCAGGATCTGGGAGAACCGCTGCCGGTCCGCGTGGGCCGCCAGCCCCGGCCGGTCGCACGAGCACTGGATCGGCACCGATCGGTCGGCCGCCAGCGGTGCCATGAGCTGAGCGGCATCCTCGATCAACGGCCCGATTGCGACCGGCTCCAATGAAAGGCTCAGCTCACCAGATTCGATCCTGGCGATGTCGATGAGCTCGTTGATCAGCGCGAGCAGATGCCGTCCGGCCACCAGGATCCGCTGCACGCTGTCACTGTCCTCCTCGCCGAGGTCGGACAGCTCAAGCAGTTGGGTGAAGCCGAGAATCGAGTTCAGCGGCGTCCGCAGCTCGTGACTGGTACTGGACAGGAAGGAGTTTTTGGCCTGGGTAGCGCGAACCGCCTGGTCGCGGGCCGTGATGAGATCGGCGGCCCGGCTGTCGAGAAGTTTCCCCGCCCGGCCGAGTGCGCAGGCCAGCCGGCCGAGCTCGTCATGCGCCCTGGCGACCGGTATCAGCGGCTCTCCGTGGCCGAGTCGCTCGGCGTTCGCCGCGGCTACAACCACCCGCCGGGAAATACCCGAGGTGAACAGAGCGATGCCGGCCACGACAGCGATCAGCCCGAGCGCCAGGCCGGCGATGTCGAGCCCGACGATCGCACTTTCGAGGCTGGTAGTCGAGTTGCGGCGAGCCAGCAGGTCGGCGGCCGGGGCCTTGTTGAGATCGGCAACCTGGTCGCGCATCCGGTCCATGTCCATCTTGCCCTGTTTAAGCGGCGCCACCAGGCTGGCCGGCGAGGAACCATTGCTGATATCGAGCTTCAGCAGCCCGAGTTCGGCTAGCACTGCCGTGAGCGAGTGATCGACGGCCTGTTGCCGCGGAGACACGCCTCGCGCCGCTGCGGCTGCCCTGAACGCCCTGCGATCGGCGCCGATCCGGCTGAGCGAGAGAGTGTAGGGCTGGAGAAAGGTCGGGTCACCGGTCGCTACGTAACCTCGCACGCCCGTCTCCGCATTGATGGCATCGGCCAGCAGTTGATTGCTGGTAGTGATGACGTTGAACGACTTGAGCGAATCGGCCCGTCCGGCCCGCTCCTGATGTTCGAGGACCAGGCTCGCCGACGTGGTGCCGACCAGCGCGATCAGCGGGACGGCCAGGACGGTCATGGCCTTAGCCCGGACCGAGCGGTCCAGCCACCACTGCTTGACCCGGCCAGGCAGCCTGACCGACGGCTCTGCCGGGCTCGGCGCACCCGCCGTCGCGCCCTCAGAAGGACCCTCTCGATAGCTCACTTTAAGTAATGTATCAGCCACACAATGTAATCCGAGGCGACGGCGCTCGCTGATCGCCAGATCGTCCCGGTATGCGAGTCCGTGCGAGTGACGAGCCGAGTTGCCAGAATTGCGCGAGGGCCATCAATGCCTGCGTCTGGCATTATCTAAAAGTCACCGGAGATCGCACTCGGCTTCGCGCTAGCCTGCTCCCTTAAACCAGGGATGGAGCAGCATTGGGAAGTCACTCCTATGGCCTGCAATGGCCGGGCACTATGCACAAGCCGGGAAACTCGCCCGGACGGCATCGCGCCGTTTACCGGCGCCAGAGATTGCCTACCAAGCCGCATGGGCAAAGAACCGGCCCAGTACCCGCGATCACGTCGAGGCCGCGCATTCTGGTCGCCGCGGCGCTGGGCGCGGTAATCGCGACCATCTTGCTTTTTCAACTCCAGTGCAGACATGCCGAGGCCGCTGCCGCGGCCGCCATCTATAACCTGATAACCCCCACCCTGGCCGCCACCAAGTCGCCGATCGTCTGGTTCGGCCTCGGTCGGCCGGGCGGGTTCGGCCTGCTCATCACCCCCGATTGCAGCGCCGCCTTCCTGCTCGTTCCACTGTTCCTGCTAGGCATGGGACTAGTGCTGCCGGTTCGCCTGGTACTGCGGCAAGTGCTGGGCGCCTTGGCGATGGCCGCCGGCGTCCTGATCACAGGGAACCTGCTCAGGATCGGCGCGATCGCGGTGGCCATGCGGATCGCTGGCTCCGATCTGGGTTATCAGATCGGGCACCTGGTGATCGGATCGGCGATAAGCGTGATCTTCATCAGCATCAGCCTGGTCCTGATCACAATCATCATTACCGGGCCGCTAATAATGGCGAAGGGCTCATGATGAATACGTTGCTCAGCCTGATTGTCGCGCTTGCCCAGGCGACCGCGCTACTTATGAGTGTCGCTTTTCTCACCTACGTGCTGATCATAGTCCGGCCCTTTATGCGCGACCGGCCCCGGCCGGCCGGGAAGGCCGAGAGCTTGTCCTGGCACTTTTTTGTGCCCGCGCTGAACGAAGATCGGGTCATCGGCCAGACGGTCGACTATTTGCGGGTCACCTTTCCGCGTACGGATGTGTGGGTGATCGATGACGCCAGTGACGACGAGAGCGCCGCGATCATCGGCCGGAGGGCCGACACCGACCCGTTGGTGCACCTCGTGCCGAGGCGGCTGCCTGAGGCCAGATCAGGTAAGGGTGACGCACTCAACGCCGCCTACCGGGCGCTCAGCGACTGGCTGCCGGCCAGGACCGACCGGAGCCGGACAATCATCGGCGTGATCGATGCGGACGGCCGCCTGGCGCCGAACTGCCTCGACGTGTGCGCCGGGATAAACCTGTTCGGCGACGCGGGCGTCGGCTCGGTCCAGGTGCTGGTCCGGATGCTGAACCGGGCCGACCGGCGGTCGAGGCCAGATCGGGGCCGGATCGTCAACTTCGTCGGCCACGTGCTGAACCGGCTGCAGGACCTGGAATTCCGGGTGCCGATCTCCGCGATCCAGGTCACCAGGCGGTTCACCGGGACGGTTGGCCTCGGCGGCAACGGCCAGTTCTCACGGCTTTCGGCACTTGATGTGGTCGCTGACCGAGCGGGGCGGCCCTGGCGCGGCGCCCTGCTCGATGACTACGAACTGAGCCTGCACCTGATGCTGACCGGACATCGCAACGCCTACACCCAGGACACTTACGTCGACCAGGAGGCGCTGCCCGATATCAGGCGGCTGATCAGGCAGCGCACCAGGTGGGGCCAGGGCACCATGCAGTGCGGCCGTTACCTGCGCCAACTGTGGACCTCTGACCACGTTTCAAGGATCGGCGCGCTCGAAGCCACGTACTACCTGTCCCAGCCCTGGCTGCAACTGATCGGCACGTTCGTATACCCGGTGCCGTTCATCTTGCTGCTGGCCGGCTATCTCGCCCACCCAGCCGCGATCGCGACCTGGGCCCTGGTCGGCGGCTGGATGGCCGCGGCCTACTACCTGACGTTCGGCGTCGGGCCGTTCCTGCTGTGGGGACCGCTGTACAGAAAGCGGTGCGAGCCTGACCTGACGATCGCCCAGGCGCTCGGGCTCGGGCTTGCCTACTCCGGCTACGTGCTGATGATTTACATCACCTCGTGGCGGGCGCTGAGCAGGATCGTGCGCGGCCAGCGCGAGTGGTTCAAGACCCGACGAAACGCCGAGTTCATCGGTGCTGTGCGGCAGCCCGCAGCAGGATCGCGTCCAGGACCGAGACCGGTGCCGGTTGGCATCCCCCAGTTGGCTGAGGCGATCGGAGACGCCCAGTGACCGCCCGGGCCGCTTATGCGCTCGCGCTCGCCGTCGCACTCGGCGTGATGGCCGTCTCCCCCACGTTCGCGGCAGCACCGAACGAGTCGTTCGCCGCGCTGGCGACCGGGCCGATCTCAGCCCGCCCGACCGGAATGGCCAGCTTCCCCGACCACGCACCGGTCACGCTTGCCGACACGGACATCGCCGGCTTGCTCACCACGGGTTCAGTCACCGACACGGCCGACGCCGTGGCCGCGTCCGCCACGATCAGGCGGCCGACGGCCACGTTGACCGCCCTCACGACGCTCACCGCCAATTCGGTCTCCTCCTCCTGCGGCTTCGACACCAACACCGACATCGTCAGCGGCAGCACCACGATCACCGACGGCCTGGTCGATCTGGCTAAGGCCGCGATCGCTATCGCCTCTAACCCGGCCCCCAACACTGTGGTACCGGGCCTCAACGGAATCGGCACGGTCACGCTGAACGCTCAGTCAACTTCTGTCGACGGTCAGCTCATCGTCACCGCCATACAGATTTCGCTGACCGGAAAGAGCACACAGACGCTGTCACTTGGCGTTTCGACCTGCAACGCCGCTGATCTCGAGCCAGTGCCTATCCTGCCCGGCCGCTTCGCCCTGGCTGCGGCGGCCACCGCCGCGTTCGCCCTAGCGGGCACCACTTTCCAGTTGCGGTCAGGGAGACTGCGGCGAAGGCGTCGCCGGCTCAAGAGGCAGTGCTCTCCGCTGACAGGCAGCGGAGAGCACTGAGGTAAGGCTATCGACAGTGGCGGAGTCAACTCCCCGGCGCGGACACGGTGGCGCCCGTGGTATCCCAGGTGTTGTTCTTGAACTGGTTGCCCTGGCCGGTGGTGTTGTAATAGGCAACCGGACCGTTGGCGCCGCCGGTTGGGTAGTAGTTGGTGGCGAATACGTTGCCTGTGATGACGATGTTGCTGGTTGGCCCGTAGCTGGGCTTGGTGTTCCCGCCGTAGATGCTGTAACCAGCGCCAGCGAGGAGATTGTTGGTGATGGTGCGGTTCGCCTGGGCCGAGAAGTCCTGGAAGAGTCCGATGTCGTCCGTCTGGCTGCGGCTGTTGAAGATGGTGTTATGGGTGATGGTCAGCTGCGTGGTGCCGCCGTTGGACATGACGCCGTTGGTGTGGTCGCCGGCTATGAACCCGGGATCATGAATGTAGTTGTTCTCGATCAGGCCTGACTCGACCTGGACGCCGGTCTCCCACAGCGAGATGTCGCAGTGGTTGACGGTCAGGCCGGTGGAGTCACTGTAGATGTCCTTGATTCCGGCCGTGATCCGGTTCGCGCCTGCGTCAACTCCGGCGATCGTGGTGTTCTGAATGGTATCTCCGGAGGTGTGACGCAAGCTGACGCCGATGGCGGCGGTGCCGCCGGCCACGATCTTGTCGTTGTTGAGCGTGACGTTGTTCGCCGTGATGACAACGCCGTAGGGGATGTTAAGGCCGGACAGGGTGGCGCCGGCACCCGTGACGGCCACCCAGCCGCCGGTGGTGAGAGTCCAGCCCGTGCCCGAGGAGACTTGCCCGGCGCCGGTGCCGACAGTCTTGAGCGTCGTGCCGCTAGGCACTCCGGTGTTGGAGGCATCGGGGAAGCCGCACGAACCTGGAGACGTGCCGCAGGTGAGCTGACTCGCATGGGAATTCGGGCTGTGCAGGGCGGTGAGCCCGACTGTGATGCCGACGACGGCGAGGACCATGATCCCGATGACTGAGAGCACGATCTTGAGATGGCGACGGTGTGCCGGGACGCGCTGCCGAGTAGATTTGTCGCCGCCGTTTTCATTTGCGATCGGTGGCTTCTTTGACATGGCTCAGCTTTCTTTTGGCGTCAATTCTTCCTGGCCATATCCATCGTGCTTGACTTACCTGCCGCACGGGAGAGGAGGAAGTCCCGAATCGACCGGACCATATACTTGCTACTTAGACCCGGGTATTTTGTCACGGACTTCGGCGGATGGCGGCGCGGCAGGAATTCAGCTAACAGCGGCCCGACAGTAAAGAATAAACCGGGCTGACAATAAGGAAAGAAATGAGCGGGTAGCGCTACGCGGCTGACGCGAGATCAGATTCCGTGGGATTCGCCGCGCCTGGCCACATAAGCGGCAGCCTGGCTGCGGCGCTGCATGCCGAGCTTGCTGAGCAGCGACGCGACATAGTTCTTGACCGTCTTCTCGGCCAGTGACAGCCGCTCGGCTATCTGCCGGTTGGATAGCCCTTCTCCCAGGAGCACGAGTACCCGTCGCTCCTGGTCGGTGAGGGTCGAGATGAGAGCCGTCGGGATCGTCTGCTCGCGTAGCCGCTCAATCGCCTGCTGGGCGGCGAACGGATCGACCAAAGACGCACCAGCCGCGCTGGCCCGGACCGCGCTGACGAGGTCGGCGGAACCGGAAGTCTTCAGGACGTAGCCGGCCGCTCCGGCGATTATCGCGCCGACCATTGCCTGGTCGTCCTGGAATGCCGTCAGCATCAGGCACGCGGTGCGCGGCAGCCGGCATCGGATCTCGCGGCACAGCGAGACGCCGTCGCCGTCAGGTAGCCGCACGTCCAGCACGGCAACATCTGGCCGCAGGTCCAGAATACGCGGGAGAGCGGACTTCACCGAGCCATCGTCGCCGACCACGGCAATGTCTGATTCGGCGGCGAAGACCTGGCGCAGGCCGCGTCTGACGATCTCATGATCGTCGAGCAGGAACACGCCGATGCGCCTGTTCCCTTCTGCCACACTTGCCATGGAAGCCTCCCGCGTTACCTGGATGCTGCTACGGGTTCACTACGTGATCCACCTTCAGCAGGCGGATTCGGCGGCCAGTTCGGGCGGGGTGGATGGCTCCTGCGCTAACCCTGGGCCGGCCATGAACCACTGGTCTTGAGTGCGGGACGGCCGCCTCGTCGGCAACTGGCAGCGTGATGCTGACGGTGGTGCCGCTGCCTGGCTCAGAGCGGATCGTCATGTGGCCCTCATTTTCGGCAATGATCCGGTGGGCGGAAGCTAGGCCGAGTCCGGATCCCGCTCCCTGCTTCTTGGTCGTGAAGAACGGCTCGAACACCTGCTCGACCACTTCGGGTGCCATGCCGATGCCGGTATCGCTGACCCGTAGCCGCACGCTGCGCGTTTGCGGCGATCCTGGCCTGCAGGCGATCGAATCGATCTCGGCGTTGCCGTTACTTGTTTCGATAGTCAGGGTTCCGCCGGCCGGCATGGCATCTCGGGCATTTACGGCGAGGTTGACGAGCACCTGCTCAAGTTGCCCAGGGCGGGCCAAGACGAGACAGAGATGATCATCAAGTGATGTGACGACCTCGATGTGCTCGCCGAGCGTCCCGCCCAGCATTTCCGTCACGGCCGTGACAATCGCGGTCAAATCCAGGATCTGCGGCCTGACCATGTCCTGGCGGGCGGAAGCGACCAGCTGACTCGTGAGGCTGGCTGCCCACTCGGCGGCTAGGCTTATTTGCGCTAGACCGCCCTCGGCGGACGCCAACCGGGCGGACCACTCAGATTCGTTCGCTCTCGCGAGTTCGTTGCGGACGATGGTGACGTAGTTGAGAATTACGGCGAGGAGATTGTTGAAGTCATGCGCGATGCCGCCCGCGAACTGACCCGCCCTTTCTTGCCGCCCAGCTCGCCCCAGCTTGACCTTGGTGACGCTGACGGGAGTTCCCTTCGCCGCCGCGGTTGGTGACCCAGTCACGATGCCCACGTGACAGCGCCGACCAGGAATGATTTGAACCGAGTGGCGTTAGTTGGCGCAGATTGCGCGGTGCGTGATGCTGAGTGACTCGCTGACCCGAACATATGATCCCCCACTATTACCGGTCTGAAGGGTGCTCCACCAAGGCGAGTCTCTCAGTCACCGAGATGCGATCAGCCTTTTTGATCGGTTGCATAGGCGATTAACTGGTCCGGTATTAGGCCCGCAAAGTCAACTTTAACACGCGCCGGGCAGCCGCACTCAAGTACTCGGCCGGCAAAAGATTCCTCCAGGTCACCGCAGGCCGACTGAATTCTTTACTATTCCAGCCGACTGCGGCGTGATGCTGGTGCGATAACGTGGTAACTGTTAGTTACATCGGGGGGACGTAACTAGGAGCGGCCAGACGTAGAAAGGAAACACGCGTCCGGACGCTGGAAGAGGTTGAGCGCCTAATGACGAAGCCTTCTTCTGCAAGTAGCCCGCACCGCGGAACAGTACGCGGGAGTCATCGCGGTTCCCGCCAACCGAAGCGGTTCTCCGGCACCTCGGCTAAGGCGCCTGACCTGGCCGAGACCGCCCGGCAGGCCGTAATCAGCTTTCTCCACGACGCCTCTGTCGCTACCGCGGAACGCGATGCCGCCAGGGCACCAGGTGGCGCTGGGGGCGCACCGGAGGACACGACCGGCGCGCCCAGCGGCACCGTCGCGGCGGAGGACGAGACGAGTCCCTGGAGTGCTTTTTCAGCCGATCGTCTCGTAGTGGCGGAATCCGCGGCCGTGCGGGCGGCGGCCGCCGGCGTCGCCACCCTCGAGCGGATTGAGGCGGCCGCCGCCAAGGTCGAGCAGGACATTGCCGCCGCCCTTCAGGCCCAAGCCGACCTCCAGGCCGGCGCCGGGCAGGCAGCCGAGGCCGCGGTACGCGCGGCGCAAGAGGCATGGGTCGCGGCCCGGTCCGCGGCAGAGTCAGATAAGCGGGCGCGCATCAGCCTGCGCCTGGTCGCACGCTGGGTGACTATCACCATGGCGCTCCTGTTTGTCGCGATCGTGATACTCCTAGTCACCGCCACGACTGTACATTGAGCCAAATTACGGGATATGGAAATTATCCTGGCGACAGGTCGGGATAGCAGCAACTGGAGCGCGGAGAGATAGTCGTATTACTCGCGGTTATTCGTTTCTCGGGCGGGGAAGAAATCCTGCTGAGGGCACTGGTCGGGGTGGGGGGAAGCCGTGCACCAGCAACCAGGTGAAGATATCAAGGCCACGGGGATCCGCTCAGAGAAATCATGGCTCTCTGCGATCGTTGATTCATCCGACGATGCGATCGTAGGGAAAACACGCGACGGGATCGTCATGAGCTGGAACCCGTCCGCGGAACGCATATACGGGTATTCCGCGCAGGAGATCGTCGGCCGGCCGATGATTACACTGTATCCGCCTGACCGGGTCGGCGAAGTCGGAAAGATACTCGAAACGATCCGTCGGGGAGAGCGGGTAAAGCATTTCGAGACCGTGCGGCGGCGTAAAGACGGCACCACCTTCCCGGCATCGGTGACGGTCTCACCCATCTACGACGAGCACGGCCAGTTGCTCGGCGCATCATCCATTGCGAGGGATATCACCGAGCAACAGGAGTTGCGCGCCATGGGAGAACTCCGCCGCCGGGCGGAGGACCTCGAGCAGGCCAATCATAACTTGGAGACGTTTACTTATTCAGTCTCCCATGATCTGCGCGCTCCGCTGCGCGCGATGTACGGCTTCAGCGAGGCCCTGCTTGATGAGTACGGAGAATTGCTTGGCGAGGTCGGCCAAGGCTATGCCGAACGCATCCAGGCGGCAGGCGATCAGATGACGATGCTCATCGATGACCTGCTGCGACTCTCGCGGATCTTGCGGGCGGAAATGCATCTCGCGACCGTGGATCTCGGCGCGGAGGCCGCACGGATCACCGGGGATTTGCAGCGCGGATCAGAGCGCAGCGTGCGCTTCGTCGTACAGCGCCCAGTCCAGGTAATGGCGGATCACGCTCTTATCCGCACGGTGCTGCAGAACCTGCTGGAGAACGCCTGGAAATTCACCTCTCGCCGTGATAGCGCGACCATCGAATTCGGCGCGACACCGACGGAGGACGCCACCGTTAACTGCTACGTGCGAGACAACGGGGTCGGGTTTGACGGCGCTTACGCTGACCAGTTGTTTCAGCCGTTCAGACGGCTGCACTCGACCGGCGAATTTCCGGGTACTGGAGTCGGGTTGGCCAGCGTGCGGCAGATCGTGGAGCGGCACGGAGGTCGGGTATGGGCCGAGGGCACCGTTGACGAAGGCGCTACCTTCCATTTCACTCTGAGAGCGGGGGACTCGCGATGACGAGCAGATCCATCTTGCTGGTAGAGGACAATCCGGACGATGAGGCCCTGACGCTCCGGGCTCTTAAGAAAAACAACATATTGAATGAGGTCAACATCGCTCGCGATGGCGCCGAGGCCCTCGCGTTTCTCTTCCCTGACGGCGGAACTACCGTACGGCTTCCCGGTCTCATTCTGCTCGACCTGAAGCTGCCCAAGATCGAGGGGCTTGAGGTGCTGCGGCGGATAAGAGCCGACGACCGGACCAAGATCGTGCCGGTCGTCGTCCTGACCAGCTCCAAGCTGGAGGACGACATCCTCGCTAGCTATCAGAGCGGCGCCAACAGCTACGTGCGCAAACCGGTGAAGTTCGCCGAGTTCGCCGACGCGGTAAAGACGCTCGGCGTCTTCTGGCTGCTGCTGAACGAGCCTGCTCCCGATTTCATGCCGGCATCCGATTGAGGGGTGGACGTCGATGAGCGTGGAACGACCAACTCAGACGCCACCGGCTGGCGGGTCTCACCCGACGGCAGGCCTCGTCCCGAACCAGGCTGGGCCGAACGCGACCGCGGCGGCCCCGGCCAGATCGCCGGGCCGGAAGGCGCGCATCCTGATCCTGGAAGACGAAGCTTGGGATGCGGAGCTCGCGCAGCGCCTGCTGACCAATTCCGGCCTCGGTTTCGTTTCCGTCGTCGTGGACACCAAGGCGTCGTTCATCGCCGAGCTAGCTGCCTTCCATCCGGACGTGATCCTGTCGGACTACCACCTGCCGGGCTTCTCCGGAGAAGCCGCTCTCAGGATCGCGCAAGAGCGGTGCCCGGAAATACCGTTTGTCTTCTGGTCAGGCGTCCTTGGCGATGACGCGGCCGTCGAGCTCATCAGGCAGGGAGCTACGGACTACGTCCTCAAGGACCGGCCGGCCCGGCTGCCGTCAGTCATCCACCGAGCCCTGGCCGAGGCCGAGCAGCGTGCGCATCTAGCCCGGCTCGAAACCCAGCTCAACGAAGCTCAACGGCTGGCCAGCCTCGGCCATCTGACCGCTGCCGAAGATGCCATGAGAATCACCCGGCAACTGCTCGAGGTCGCACGCCAGGAGGCGGCCGGAGCCGAACCGATGCCCCCTGCTGAAGCTAATTCTGAGACTGAGGCCAATACCTAGGCGACGGGGGACGCGAAGGTCGAAACGTCAATGAGCAGCGTGCGTCGGCACGGCGGGCAACTGCTGTCTAATGATGGCCGAGTCGCCCTACTAGACGCTGCTCCCGATGCAATGGTGTACGTGGCCGAAAACGGCCGGATCATGCTGGTGAATGCGCAGGCCGAGCGGCTCTTCGGATATCAGCGGCGAGAACTTGAGGGTCAGCTAGTCGAGATCCTGGTTCCCGAGGCGGTCCGTGCGTTGCATCCGCAGCGGCGAGCCGAGTACATGGCCGATTCGGTGCCCAGGCCGATGGGGGCGGGAACGCAGCTGATCGGGCGCCGCCGCGACGGCAGTACCTTTCCGGCGGAGATCTCCTTGTCGGCAGTGAAGACTGACACGGGAACTCTCGTCATGGCCGCTATACGAGACGTGACCCAACAGCGGAGACAGCGAGATGATCTTGAGCGCGCCAACCAGAACCTGGAGTCGTTCGCTTATTCGGTCGCGCACGACCTGCGCACTCCACTCCGGGCACTGGCGGGCTACAGTGCGGCGTTGCTCGAGGATTTCGGGGAGGCGCTCGGCGAGACCGGACGTGGCTACGCTGAGCGGATCGAGATCGCCAGCGAGCACATGTCGACGCTCATCGACAATCTCCTGCACCTTTCGCGTGTCTCCCAGGTCGCGCTCAACCTCCAGCCGGTAGACCTCGGAGCCGATGTGACCACAATGGCCGCGGAACTACAGCGAGCCAGTCCGGACCGCCGTGTCCGTTTCATTATCGAACAGCCAGTCTGGGTCCTGGCAGACAAAATTCTCGTGCGCAGCCTGCTCCAGAGTTTGCTGAACAACGCCTGGAAGTTCACTTCCGGGAAGCCAGCTGCGTTGATCGAGTTCGGAACAACTGAGGCTGCAGAGCAAGCCCGCATCTGCTGTTACGTTCGCGACAATGGCGTCGGCTTCGACTCTGCCTACGTGCACAAGCTCTTCATGCCGTTCCAGCGCCTGCATACCGGAAACGAGTTTCAAGGCACTGGCGCCGGCCTGGCGAGTGTCCGCCAGATTGCGGAGCGGCACGGAGGCATGGTGCGAGCCGAAGGTGCGATCGGCAGCGGTGCGACCTTTTACTTCAGTCTTCCGGCGGTAAATGCCCCGGCCCAGCTGCGCCGCGCGAAGGGGCGCGCCCAAGGATCCCCGAAGGAGCCGTGATGAACCATGCCCTGCTCTACATCGAGGACAATGAGAGCAACATCAGTCTCATTGAAGCCCTGCTCAGGCGCCGCCCTCAGATTGAGTTGCATGTGGCCATGAACGGCGATGACGGAGTAAGCGCGGCCATGGACGTACAACCGAACCTTATTCTGCTGGACAACCGCCTTCCGGACGCGACCGGTGGCGAGATCCTGCAAAAACTCTCATCCGCTTCAGGGACGGCAGCGATCCCGGTGATCGTCTTCACCGGCGACTCGGACGAGGTCATTGACGAGTTGCTGACGAACGGAGCGGCTGAGTCTATAAAGAAGCCATTCAATTTGCGGCAGTTCATGAGCATACTCGACCGTTATTTTCCATGACAACCGGCAATCACCCTGAGACGAGAGATGCGGCCGTACTTATGATCGTCTGCTGAGCACCGTTCGTACGTTGGCGAGCAGCGTTGCTTCGGTGAACGGCTTTTCGATGAGCGCGACGCCGGCGTCGAGCACGCCCTGCGCTCCGAGTATTCCCTGGGTATAGCCGGACATGTAAAGAACCGCGAGATCAGGCTCACGTGCACGGAGCCGGTCGGCCAGCTCTCTACCCCGCATGCCGGGCATGATGACATCGGTCACGAGCCCGTCGATGCGATCAGTACTGGCCCCGGCCGCGTCGATAGCCTGCTGGCCGGTGCCAGCCACGATCACCCGGTAACCATTTCGGCTGAGAATGCGCCTGGCCACCTCTCGGAGCGCCGCCTCATCTTCCACGACGAGCAGCAGTTCACCGTTTCCGCGATTGTCGGAGTCAGTCGCCGATCGTGTGGCGGCCGCGGCCTGGTCGGTGACCGGCAGCAATACAGTGATTGTGGTTCCGAGGCCAGGCTCAGAGTAGATCCGCGCGTTTCCGCCGGCCTGATGGACGATCCCGTAAATGGTCGCGAGGCCGAGCCCCGTTCCCTCCCCCTTCGCCTTGGTGGTGAAGAAGGGCTCGAAGGCATGTTCGACAACCTCAGGCGGCATGCCAGGGCCGTTGTCGCTTACCTTGAGCGCCACGTACCTGCCAGGTGATAGCTCGGCCCGGCGATCCGCATAAACCTCGTCGACGTCGACATTGGCCGTCTGGATGGTCAGGCATCCGCCGACGGCCATCGCGTCCCTGGCATTTACGGCGAGGTTGACCAGAATCTGCTCCATCTGTCCGGGGTCGGCAAGCACGAGCTCGAGGTCATGAGCAAGGTCAGTGGACAGTTCGATGTGCTCGCCGAGAGTGCGCAGCAGCAGCTTCAAGACGCCCCCGACGGTGTCATTGAGATCGAGGGCCCGCGGCTGCACGACCTCCCTGCGCGCGAAAGCCAGCAACTGGTGGGTCAGAGCCGATCCTCGCTTGGCGGCATGCTGTACCTCCTCGATGTCCGCCAGGGCCGACTGGCCGGGTTCGGCGGCCTCTGGCTCCCTGAGATACCCGGCGACGAAGTCCGCGTAGCTGGAGATCACGCCGAGCAGGTTGTTGAAGTCATGAGCGACCCCGCCCGCCAGCTGGCCGAGGCTCTCCAGGCGCTGCGACTGCTGAAGCTGCCGCTCAAGACGGTCCCGCTCGGCCTGAGTCCTGAGCCGCTCGCGCTCAGCCTGGATGGCCTGTCGCTCGCTGACGTCACGGACGGCGGCCGTGACGAGCACTCCGCCGTCGGTCTGGATAGCCGACAAGGAGATCTCGGCCGGGAACGTGCTGCCGTCCCGGCACCGCCCGGCCAGTTCCATCCCCGCACCCATCGGCCGCGACCGCGGCTCGCCCATGTAGTCGGCTCGATGGGCCGGGTGATTCGCCCGCGCCTGCTCTGGCACCAGGACCTCGACCGGCTGGCCGACGATCTCGTCCCGGTCGTAGCCGAACAGCCGCTCGGCCTGAGCGTTGAGCAGCGCGATCCGGCCGGTTCTGTCCACGCACACCATGGCATCAGGCGCGGCCTCAAGCAGGCTGATAAACCTCGCTTCGGCGCGCTGCCGCTCGGAAACGTCTCTGGCGATAGTCGAGATCCCGGTGATCTCTCCGGTAACGCTGGTGATCGGGGAGATCGTCAGGGAAACCGCGATGGTTGAGCCGTTCTTGTGTATCCGGTGGGTCTGATGCTCCTCGACGCGCTCGCCCTGGATGACCGCGGTCAGCATCTCGCGCTCCCGCTCCAGTTCACCGCTTGGAAAGAGGATCTGGATGTGCTGGCCGATCATCTCCTCGGCGGTGTATCCGTAGAGGCGCTCGGCGGCCGGGTTCCAGCTCGTCACCATCATGTCGAGCGTCTTGCCGATCACGGCGTCATGAGAGGACTGGATGATCGAGGCCAGGCGCGTGTTTGTCTCGTACATCCGGCGCTGATCGGAGACGTCGCGGACGGCGGCCGTCACAAGGGGCCCGGTGTCGGTCTCGATGGCCGCCAGCGAGATCTCGGCCGGGAACGTGCTGCCATCACGCCGCCGCCCGGCCAGCTCCATCCCGGCACCCATCGGCCTGGGCAGCGGGTCAGCTACGTAGGCGGCGCGATGCTGGGGATGCACCTCCCTGACGGCCTCAGGGATCAAGAGCTCGACCGGCTTCCCGAGCAGGTCATCCCGGCAGTACCCGAACAGCCGCTCGGCCTGTGCGTTGACCAGCGTGATGACTCCCTGACCATCCACGCAGATGGTCGCGTCGGGCGCCGCCTCAAGCAAGCCGATGAACCGATTGTCCACGCGTCCGCCCGCCGTAACCTAAAGTGATCAATGAATCACCTGAAGTTACCATCATCTCATTGCTTCGTCTCGGGTCTCCCGCGGGTTGAGGCGCCGTCCGGCGCAGGTGCGCCCAGCCGAACGTGAACACGAGCACGTCGAGTCCGTTCATCGCCGCCGCCATCGCGGCGATCTCCCGCCGCAGCCGATGCAGGTACACCTCGATCGCCAGGCGCGCGGACGCCGAGCCCGCCTCCGCGGCGGCACGCACATCCCGCAGATCACCAGACCCGCCAGCAAGATCGGCCAGCCCGGCCAGCCCAGAGCGACGGTCCAGCCCGTCGGCCAGCTCGGCCACGGACAACCCGCCGTGCTGGGCCAGCCAGACGACCAGGCCAGGATCGACGCTGCCGCTCCTGGTGGCCATGACCAGGCCTTCGAGCGGCGTGAAGCCCATCGTCGTATCCACGCTCCGGCCACCTTGGACCGCCGCCAGCGACGCACCGGCCCCCAGATGACAGGTGACGACCCGCAACCTGCCAGCATCGGCATCGAGCCCGAGCACCTGCGCGGCCCGCCGGGCGGCGTACGCGTGCGACAGCCCGTGGAAACCGTATTTCCGCAGCCCGAATCGCCGGGTCCACTCACTGGGCAGCGCATAGGTAGCAGCCGCTGCCGGCAGTCCGGCGTGAAATGCGGTATCGAAGCAGGCCACCCCAGGAATGCCAGGAAGCAGCCGGCTGACCGCCTCGATCCCGGCCAGCGCCCGCGGCTGATGCAAGGGCGCGAGATCGGTCAGCGCCTCGATCCCGGCTCGCACGGCCGCATCGATGAGCACCGGCCCGGTGTAGGACCGCCCGCCGTGCACCACCCGATGCCCGGCCGCCGCTACCCCACTCCCCTGGCCGGTCAGGAACTCGGCCAGCTCATCATGATCGGCACTGCCATCCCAACGCTCAAGTTCGACTGAGGCGGTGACCTCGTCGGCACCGTTCAGCGCAGTCAGTTTCAGGCTGCTCGACCCCGCGTTGACGACTAGGACATCAAGATCGGCAGCATCGGTCACCGCGGAACGCCAAGCTGTCCCGCCGTGCCCGGCCAGGTCCAGCCGGCCACCTCGGGCAGGTCCTCGCCGTGCGCGCGCGTCCAGGTGTGGTGCCTGATCAGCGTGTCGGCCATGAGCTGGCGCAGCCGGGCCGCCCGCTGATCGAGACCAGGTACCCGGTCGATGACGTCCATGACCAGGTGGAACCGGTCCATGTCGTTCATCGCCACCATGTCGAACGGCGTCGTGGTGGTGCCCTCCTCCTTGTAGCCGCGCACGTGGAAGTTGTCGTGCCCGGTCCGCCGGTAGGTCAGCCGGTGGATCAGCGCCGGATACCCGTGGTAGGCGAAGATCACCGGCGCATCGGTGGTGAACAACGCGTCGAACTCGGGATCGCTCATTCCGTGCGGATGCTCAGACGACGGCTGCAACCGCATCAGGTCGACCACATTGACCACCCGGACCCTCAGGTCGGGCAGGTGCTCGCGGAGCACGCTGGCGGCGGCCAGCACCTCAAGCGTCGGCACGTCCCCGGCACACGCCAGCACCACGTCAGGCCCCGAACCATCGCTGTCGGTACTCGCCCACTCCCAGATCCCGGCGCCCCTGGTGCAGTGCAGCACCGCGGCGTCCATGGCCAGCCAGTCGGCCATCGGCTGCTTGCCTGCCACGATCACGTTGACGTAGTCCCGGCTGCGCAGGCAGTGATCGGCCACCGAGAGCAGGGTGTTCGTGTCCGGGGGCAGGTAGACCCTGATCACCTCGGCCTTCTTGTTCACCACGTGATCGATGAAGCCAGGATCCTGATGGCTGAACCCGTTGTGGTCCTGCCGCCACACGTGCGAGGTCAGCAGGTAGTTTTCGGACAAGATCTCCATCACCCGGCCATCGGCGGCCAGATGCTCGTCGACCGGCAGCGTCTGTTCCTCCCAGGTCTTGCCGGTGGCTTCGTAGAGCGCCTCGAGCCGGTTCGACGCGGTCTCATCGGGACCGAACACGCGGAAGTTCCGATGCTCGGCGTTCGCGGCCATGACATCGCGCAGGAACCGGCCGAGCACCCTGGTCGGCTCGGAAATGTGCGCGCCGGGCGCGGTCACCGGGGCTGCGTAGCCGCGGAAATCAGGCAGCGAAAGGTCCCGCAGCAGCAACCCGCCGTTGGCGTGCGGACTAGACCCGAGCCGCCGGTCACCAGCCGGCACCAGGCCGAGCAGCTCCGCCCGCGGCGCACCCGCCTCATCGAACAGCTCCTGCGGCCGGTAGGAGCGCAGCCACTCCTCAAGCTGCTTCAGGTGATCGGGGTTGGTCCGCACCTCAGGCAACGGCACCTGATGCGCCCGCCACGTCCCTTCCACCGGAAGCCCGTCGACCTCCTTCGGCCCGGTCCAGCCCTTCGGCGTCCGCATCACGATCATCGGCCACCGCGCCGACAGGCCAGGACCGCCAGACCCGTTCCTAGCCCCCGCCCAGATGTCCCGGATCGCCCCGACCGCACAATCCAGCGCCGCCGCCATCACCGGATGCAGCACGGCGGGATCATCCCCGGTCACATACACCGGATCCCAGCCATAACCACGCAACAGCGCATCAAGCTGCTCCTCGCCGATCCGCGCCAGCAGCGCCGGATTAGCGATCTTCCAGCCGTTCAGGTGCAAGACCGGCAACACCGCGCCATCGCCGGCCGGGTTCAAGAACCGGTGACCATGCCAGCCGGTCGCCAGCGGGCCGGTCTCCGACTCGCCGTCGCCGACTACGCAGGCCACGATCAGCTCCGGGTTGTCGAAAGCAGCCCCGAACGCATGCGAGAGCGAGTAGCCGAGCTCGCCGCCCTCATGGATCGAGCCAGGCGTCTCGGGCGCGATGTGGCTCGGCACCCCGCCGGGAAATGAGAACTGCCGGAACAGCGTCTTCATCCCGGCCGTGTCCTGCGGCACGTTCGGGTAGACCTGCGAGTAGGTGCCATCCAGCCAGGTGCAGGCCAGCGCGGCCGGACCGCCGTGCCCGGGCCCGATCACGTACATCATGGTCGCCTCTGACCGCGAGATCACCCGGTTGAGGTGCGACCAGATAAAGTTCAGGCCCGGCGAGGTGCCCCAGTGCCCGAGCAGCCGGGGCTTGATGTGATCAGGCCGCAGCGGCTCGCCGAGCAGCGGATTGTCGAGCAAGTAAATCTGGGCCGCCGACAGGTAATTCGCTGCCCGCCAGTACTGGTCAAGAATCGCGGTCTCATCCGCTGACAGCGCCACTGCGCTACTCCTTTAGCCGAGGTCTAGCCGAATTCCGCTGGGATTACGCGCGACGACCTGCTCAGCCAGCTTCAGTTGCGCCTGCGCGAGGTGCTCGAGACCCGCGACCGTATCAACGCCCTGCTCGAAGCCGTGGTGGGCATCGGCTCGGACCTCGAACTCGACGACGAGACGCTAGTCGTCGCGCTCGCCGCCGCGGCCGGAGCCGTGGTCGGAAGAGCGGTGACCTGATCGGCGATAGTCATCCCGCTTGGCCCGCCCGGCAGCGTCCGCGGCGTGCTGGCCGCCGGCATACCGTCGATGGCCGTCGCAGTGGCCTGGCCAACCTGAGGTACCGCGCCGAAGCGCTAGACGGACGCCTGCTGCTGGACCAGCCAGAAACGGCGGCACCCGGCTGGAGTGGCGCGTCCCTCTGATTACTCCTGCTTGACCCGCCCTGCCGGGGGGTTGAAGGGGGTCGACCCCCCTCGGCCTGCACCGCATAAACAGCAGCCTGCGTGCGTCGCTCCAGCCCCAGCTTGCTGAACAGCACCGACACGTAGTTCTTGACCGTCTTCTCGGCCAGGAACATTCGCTCCCCGATCTGCCTGTTCGTCAGCCCTTCGCCGATGAGCTCGAGAATCCGCCGCTCCTGGGCCGTCAGCTCTGCCAGCGGATCGGACCGGCTCGCCTGCTCGCGCATTCTCCGCATCACGCGCATAGCGGCCTCCTGGTCGAGCAGCGATCCGCCCGCAGCCACCGTGCGCACCGCCCCGACCAGGTCAAGCGCGCGGATCTGCTTGAGCACATAACCAGCCGCGCCCGCCATGATCGCGTCGAACAGCGCCTCGTCGTCCCCGAACGAGGTCAGCATCAGGCAGGCGATCTCAGGCAGCGCGGACCGGATCTCCCGGCACACCGATACCCCGTCGCCATCGGGCAACCGCACGTCCAGGATCGCGACATCCGGCCGTAGCGCGGGAATCCGGGCCAGGGCCGACTGGGCGGTTCCAGCCTCGCCGATCACGACGACGTCCGGTTCGGCCTCAAGCAGGTCGCGCACCCCCCGCCGCACGATCTCGTGATCGTCCAGCAGGAAAACCTTGATGGCGTTAGTCATACCGAAAGTCTCGCCTTCACGCCGCCCGCACGGCAGGGCACTGTGCCCCAGGCTGATGGGACCTTGGTCCTTATCCGCCCGTTAGCTTTCCTCTTCGCGAAGCCCAAGCCGCACCGCCGGTCGATATCGGGCGGTAAGGTAGCGCCTGCTTGTTTCATCACGTAGCTCTCGGTAAATGGCATCTGCCACAGGAAGCGAAGGCGATGGCTCGCGAGGTATCACGGAGACAGCTGCTCGGGCAGGCGGGAGTGGCGGCCGCCGGACTGAGCGTAGCTGGCTGCACGTCCCACCATAAGGCGGCGGCCAGGACAGTGCCCAGCGGACGGGTGGTAGCCAGTGACCGGGTCGTCGACGGCTATCAGACCTTCGTGACCAGGCCCGACCTGAACCCGCCGGTGGTTCAGATCGCAAGGCCCACGCCAGCGACGCGCGGCGGCTACTACTTCATGAACGCGCCCCTCTCCGGGCCGAATCGCGGCGGTGCGCTCATCATCGACCCCGATGGCGGCCTGGTTTGGATGGCGTCGGACACCCCGGCCGCCCACATCTTCGATTTCAACACCCAGATCCTGAACGGCAAGTCGGTCCTCACCTGGTTCGAGGGCGTCGAGACGCACGGCTGGGGCCAAGGGGTGGCGGTCGTAGCCAACTCCCACTACCAGCGCAAGCACGTGATCCGCGCGCACAATGGCCCGCACGACGAAGCCGAACTCCACGTGGACCACCACGAGTTCAACATCACGCCAGAAGGTCACGCGCTCGTCTCGGCCTACCGCACCTATTCCAACGTGGATCTGCGCCCGGTCGGCGGTCCGGCCAGCGGCGTCATGGTGGCCGGAGTCTGCCAGGAGATCGACATCGCCACCGGCAAGCTGATCTTCGAGTGGGATAGCTGGCAGAACGGGGTCCCGCTGGAGGAAGGGAACCAGCCGCTCGACTACAACGGTGAGAAGTTCGGGGTCGCCAACAACCCCTACGACTACTTCCACATCAACTCGCTGGCGCCGACCGCCGACGGGCACCTGCTGATCTCGTCCCGCAATACCTGGACCGTGTACAAGGTGGACCGGACCAACGGCAAGATCGTCTGGCGGATGAACGGCAAGAAGTCCGATTTCACGATGGGGCCTGGCACCCATTTCTACTGGCAGCATCACGTCCGCCCGCACCCGGACAACATCTTGACCGTGTTCGATAACGGCGCCGCTCCGCCCAAGGAGCCACAGTCCAGGGCGCTGATCCTGCACGTGGACGAGCAGAAGATGGAAGTGACGCTGCGGCACCAGTACAGCCATCCGAAGCAGACGCTGCTAGCCCAGGCGATGGGCAGCAACCAGTTGCTGCCGGACGGCAACGTCGTCGTCGGCTGGGGCACGAACTCCTACTTCTCCGAGTTCTCCCAAGACGGCAAGCTGGTCGCCGCGGCCACGATGACCAAGCACAACCCGACCTACCGGGTCTTCGCCCACGATTGGAACGGCCACCCCACCGACCCGCCGGCCGTCGTCGCCCGGCACCGGTCCGGCGGCGCGACCGTCTACGCGAGCTGGAATGGCGCTACGAAACTCGCGTCCTGGACGGTCCTGGCCGGCAAGTCCCGGTCCTCGCTGGCCGCCGTGGCTTCCGGTCACCGGCAAGGCTTTGAGACCGCGATCGAAGTGTCCGCCAGCGGCCCGTACTTCGCGGTCGAGGCCCACGACGCCAACGGCCATCTCCTCGGGCAGTCGGACCCGGTCAGGATCAGCTAGCTCCTCGCGAGAAGATGTCCAGATGGCCTGCACCGCTTTCGTCGCGTGGACCGACCGCCTGATCGGCTACAACTTCGGGCCCTCGCACCCGCTCGCTCCGGTAAGAGTTGAGCTGACCATGCGGCTGGCCCGCGAACTCGGAGTTCTCGACGCCGAGGGTGTGACGATCGGCGAGCCGGCGCCCGCGACCGACGCCGAACTCGAACTGGTACACGAGCGCGACTACATCGAGGTGGTCAAGCGCGCGAGCGGACCCGACCATGGCGTCATCAGCGGCCGCTACGGGCTCGGCAGCTCAGACAACCCGATCTTCCCCGGCATGCACGATGCGTCCGCCCTTGTCGCGGGCGCCACCTTGGCCGCGGCCCGGGCCATGTGGGAAGGCGAAGCCGACCATGGCGTCAACATCGCCGGCGGCCTGCACCACGCGATGGCCGACCACGCCAGCGGCTTCTGCGTTTACAACGACCCCGCGATCGCGATCCAGTGGCTGCTCAACCAGGGCGCCGAACGCATCGCCTACGTCGACATCGACGTCCACCACGGCGATGGCGTCCAGGCCGCGTTCTACCACGACCCCCGCGTGCTGACGATCAGCCTGCACGAGCACCCGGCGACGCTCTTCCCCGGCACCGGCCGCCCGTCGGAAACCGGAGGCCCTGACGCCCCCGGCTACGCGGTCAACGTCGCGCTCCCGGCCGGAACCCGCGATGCCGGCTGGCTAAGGGCGTTCCACGCCGTGGTACCGCCGCTGCTGCGCACGTTCGATCCCCAGATCCTGGTCAGCCAGCACGGCTGCGACACCCACTGGCGGGACCCGCTCGCCAACCTGGCCCTCACGATCGACGGCCAGCGTGCCGCTCACCTGGCCCTGCATAACCTGGCTCACGAACTCACCGGCGGGCGCTGGCTGCTCACCGGAGGCGGCGGCTACGAGCTCGTGCAGGCCGTCCCGAGAACCTGGACCCACCTGCTAGGCGAAGCCTGCGGCCACCCCATCGACCCGGAAACCCCGACCCCCCAGTCCTGGCGCGACTTCGTACTCAGGCGAACGGGCCGCCAGGCCCCCGAATCCATGACCGAGGGCGCTCTGGCCACCTTCCCGCCCTTCGAGCAGGGTTACGACCCAGACGACCCAGTAGACCGCGCCATTCTCGCCACCCGCGAGTCATCCTTCCCCCTCCAGGGCCTAATGCCCTGATCCGGCGGGAGCTGGTTCAGGAACGGGTTTCGGGGCAAGCCTGGCGCCGATCATATAGGCGACGACTACCGCCACGATCACGAGCGGCATCACCCGGACGCCATCGGAGAACAGCAGCAGCGTCGCCAGCAGAACCGAGGTGAGCGGGAGCGTCAGCATGACCGCCGCCGTCGCGCCCATGCCCATGGCGGCACCGGCGACTGGGTTGAGCCCGGGCAGGTGCGAGATCAGCAGGCCGATACAGGCACCGATGAACAAAGAAGGAAAGATCGGCCCGCCCCGGAAGCTGCTCAGCGAGACGATGTAGGCGATCGTCTTACAGGCGAGCACCGCGACCAGCACGAGCGCCGAGTACCTCGCGCTATGGGTCAGCAGCGGCCCGATCGCGGATTGACCGGAGAACAGCACCAGCCGGGCGGACTTACCCGATCCGGCGGCGAACGCCACCGCCAGGCCGCCCACGACGAGGCCGGCAATTGGCAGCGCGGTCATCGTGCGCGTAGTAACGAACCCGCGCAAGGCCGGCGCGGCCCTCCTGATCCCAGCGCCAACCAGGGCGCACGCTAGTCCGACCACTAGCGCCCAGCCGAATTCGCCGATCGTCGGCGTGCCGATGTGCGGCAGCCCGGGGATAGCCAGCGAGAACGTGCCGAGTCCGGTCCAGTGACCGAGACCGACGAAGATCAGTGCGCCAATGCCGGACGCGAGCAATCCGGGCAGCAGGACCAGAGCCATCATCGGCCCGGCGAGCCCGGACGCCTCCATCAGCAAGAAGGCGCCGACGATTGGCGAGCCGAGCAAGGCGCTGATCGCGGCGAAGCTGCCGCTGGAGGCGACGATCTGGACCGCCTGGTCAGGCAGCCGGTGCCTGGCTAGGCGCGAGGCCCCTAGCAGCCGGGACGCGGCGACGCCCAGGCCGCCACCGAGCGCGATCAGCGGCGCTTCGGGACCGAGCACTATCCCGAAGCTCAGCGTCGCCACCGCGGCCAGCACGACGCCGGGCAACTGGGCCGGGCCGGGCGGCTTGTGCACCTGAAAACCGTGGGCGGGCGACGGGCCGCCGTCGCCAGGCAGGTACTTGATCGCCAGCGCGACCGCGACTCCGCCAACGGTCAAGATCGGCAGCGGCCACCAGATAGGCGCAGCCGAGTACCCAACGGCGTGCGGCAATTGAACGAAGATCGCCTTCTGCAGGTAAGCGACCAGCGCGAGGAAACCATAAGCGGCAGCCGAGACCGGCACGCCGAGCACGGCAGCGAAAACGAGCAAGACAAGGTAGCCGCGCGAGCGCAGCAACGCGGCCGGATCGCCCGCGGGCCCTGTCACTCGACGGATTGTGCTCGGCGCCGACCAAGCCCAGATCATCCCGAGCGGGTGAGGTTCTCCAGCCGGGCCTCAGCTCAACCGGGAACAGCTCCGCTCCGGGACACGGCTCAGCCCTTCAGCTGCGCCAGCACCTGCGGCCGGACCGAGGCCAGTTCGGCGTCGATCGCCGCCGACCTGTCATCCGACAGCGTGACCGCCGCCGTGACCGGCAGCCGCGCGCGCGACCCGCTCGGCCGGCTCAAGCACTGTCCACAAGGTGAGCCCGAGCTGCAACACCGCCGCCAGCCCGACCAGGAACGCGGCCAGCACGAACCTTACCGGCCAGACGAAGTCAGACAGCAGGATGAACACCCCGCCGGTCGGGGTCCGCGTTCCATTCACAAGACGCGCACCACGTCACGAACCTGGCATCGACTCCCATGGCCGTGCCGCATTGCGGGCAGGACCGGTCGGAAGCTAGCTGCGTTGACATCGGGCAGAATGGTTTCATGCCGGATATGAACTCTGCACGAGCGATTGCCGACCGTTATGTAATCGAGCTTGCCGAACTCGATCCGCTCATTTCCACCAAGCTCGGGCTGCGCCCCGACGAGGACCGCCTGCCTGACCAGTCGCCGGAGGGGCACGAGGCGCGGATGTCGCTCATCCGGTCAACGCTCGCCGAACTCGCCGCCGCCCCGGCGCCAGCGGATCGCGACGATAAGCGCTGCGCCCGGCTGCTGAAGGAACGGCTCGAAGCCAAGCTGGCGCTCAGCGACCAGGGCGAGCAGCTCCGCGCGATCTCCAACCTGTTCGGCCCGCCGCAGGGCATGCGCAACGTCTTCCTCGACATGCCCGCCGCGACCGCTCACGACTGGGCGGTGATCGCCCGCCGGATGGCTAAGTTGCCGCAGGCCCTGGCCGGGTACCGGGAATGTCTCACCCTGGGCATCGACCGCGGGCTGCTCGCCGGACCCCGGGTGGTGCGCACCGTCATCGGCCAGTTCGGTGACTGGGCGGCTGCGGGCGACGGCAAGGGCTGGTTCGCCGAATTCGCCGCCGACGCCCCGGAGACCGAGGGGCTGGACGAGGCCACGCGGTCCGCAATAGGTGCCATCACCGACCTGCGGAACTGGCTTGAGCGGACCTACCTGCCGCTGATCGCCGGCCAGTCCGATCAGGTCGGCGCCGAACGCTACCGGGCCTGCGCCCGCAACTACACCGGCGCCGACCTGGACGTGACGGAGGCTTACGAGTGGGGCTGGTCGCAATTTCTGGCTTTGCGTTCGGAAATGCAAGAAGAGGCGAAACGCATTGTGCCGGGTTCTTCCGTAGCGGAAGCGATGGCCTACCTGGACGCTAATGGCGAGGCCGTCGACGGGGTCGATGAGATCCGTGACCGACTGCAGCAACTGATGGATTCGGCCATGGCCCAACTTGACGGCACCGCATTCGACATCGCCGAGCCGGTCAAGACCGTCGAGGCACGGATCGCGCCGGCGGGCAGCGCCGCCGCGCCGTATTACACCAGCCCTTCGAAGGACTTCGCCCGGCCTGGGCGCACCTGGCTGCCGGTATCCGGTCGCACCAGGTTCCCGCTGTGGAATCTGGTGAGCACCTGGTACCACGAGGGCGTGCCCGGCCACCATCTGCAGCTCGCCCAGTGGACGTACCTGGCCGATCAGCTATCGACCTATCAGACTTCGATCGGCGGCGTCAGCGCCTGCAGCGAGGGCTGGGCTTTGTACGCCGAACGGCTCATGGACGAACTCGGCTACCTGAGGCGAACCGGCGACCGGCTGGGCTTCCTGGACGCTCAGATGCTGCGCGCGATCCGGGTCGTGATCGACATCGGCATGCACTGCGGCGCGAAGATCCCGGCCGACTCGCCGGTCGGCGCCGGCCAGACCTGGACGCCCGAGCTCGCCAGGGAGTTCGTCGGCATGCACAACGGCAGCTCGGCGGCCTTCCTGGACAGCGAGATCATCCGCTACCTGAGCATGCCCGGCCAGGCGATCAGCTACAAGCTCGGCGAGCGCGCCTGGCTGGCCGGCCGGGACGCGGCCAAGGCCGCCAAGGGCGCCGACTTCGACCTCAAGGCCTGGCACATGGCCTCGCTGTCGCTCGGCGCCCTCGGCCTCGACGACCTGGCCGTCGAACTCGCCGTGATCTAGTTCAGCTGATCTAGCTCAGCTGGCTCGTGGTTACGTCGCTTACCGCCCAGCAGCACCTGGGTGAGCCTGCTGCGGGTGTCGAGCAGCTGGTCAAGCGCGGCGCTCATGTGCTCGTCGGTGACCCGGATCGGGGCATCGTCGGGCGCACTGTAGTCTGCCGCGCTGGCATCGGCTTCGGCGGCGGCCAGCGCGGCCCGCCTGAGCAGTTCCTTGATGAACGAGGCCGTCACGCCTTCGGTCCTGGCGATCACGGCGGGCAGATCGGTCAGCTCAAGCTCCAGGTTCCCCTGGTAGAGCTTGATTAGCCGGGCCCGGGCGGCGGCGTCAGGAACCGGCAGCTCGACCGCGTGGTCCACCCGGCCCGGGCGGGCGGCCAGCGCCTCCTCGAGCATGTCCGCCCGGTTGGTCGTGAGCAGGAAGGTCACGTCGATGTCCTGGCCGATCCCGTCCATCTCGTTCAGCAGCTCGAACAACAGCGGACTTCCGCCCTCGTAGTGCTCGCGCTCCTCCGCGATCAGGTCGACGTCCTCGACGACGATCAGGCAGGGCTGCAGCGCCCGGGCCACGGAGCAAGCCTCACCGATCATGCCGAGCGCGCGGCCGGACAGCAGGACCGCGGTGACGCCGGGCAGCCCGGACAGCAGGTACCGCAGGGTATGGGTCTTGCCGGTGCCTGGCACCCCGTACAGGAGTACGCCGCGCCGCAGGTGCTGGCCGCTGGCCAGCAGCCGGGGCGCGTGCTTGGCCACGCCGAGTACCTGCCGCTCGATCCCGTCGAGCACGTCGTCGCCCAGGATGACCTCGTCCCTGGAGACCGCGGGCCGGTCGATGAAGCTCAGCAGCGAGCCCCGGTGATAACCGAACACCTCGTCGCCGAACTCGATCACGTGACCGCGGAAGACGTTGTGCTTCTCGCTCAGCCGCCGGATCGCGGCGACGATCTCCTGCGCGCGATCCTGGTCGGTGCTGGCGACCTCCAGGTGCACCTGGTCGCTGCCGTGCTCCTGATCAGGCCCGCGCAGCAAGATCACCGCGAGCCCGCCCGGGTCGCTAATACCGGCGTCGCTGGTCAGATAGAGCCCGATCTGAACGCAGGGCAGTGTCATTCCGCCGGGACCGGCGGGGAGCGCCTCGGTCTCCACGCTGCCCACCCCGGCGCTGTACCGGCCTGGGCGCATCAGGTCGGGCAGGGTGAGATCCCGGTGCCGGTAGTCGACCAGCCCGGTCATCGTGTGGGTGCGACCGGGCTCGGCCAGCCAGGCGTCGACGCCGATCTGTACGTTCACCCGGTCGTACGCCTGCCAGGTCGCTTTGGCGACCGCCGGCGGGGTTTCGAGCGTTCCGAAGTGCCCGGCGATCAGCCGGCCCGCCGAGGCGTCTTCGGCTCTGGCGACGCCGATCGTCCGGGTCATCAGTCGCCTGGTGACCCGGCCGATGTCGGCGAACTCAGGACGAAGCTCCGCATTACTCGGACGATTTGGGCGCAATTCCGCTTCAATCCGCATGGCCGCAGCCTATGCGGGCTTAGCGACTGCACCGAATGAATTTACGGGTAGCTCACCACGTCGCTAGGCCCGCCAAAACTGGGACTTACCGCCGCTCCGGTGCCGTTTATTACCGATTGAATACCGCCTGATCCGTTGAGGAACACCGTGAGCAGGTCATGGAACGCCACTCCGGCCGTGTTAGGCGCCTGGAACGCCATGGCGTTCTCGATCGCCACGCCCTGGTCGAAGAAGCTGTAGCTGCCCATGCCGAAGCCGGTGAACGAGGTCACGCTGTTCGGCACGAAGAACGCCGGATAGCCGTCCTGAGTGGCGCTCGACATCCAGGCCGACTGGCTCGGCACTTCGTACGGGTTCTCGTTCTGGAAGAAGATCACCTCGCCGCCCTGGCCATTCCAGATCACCTCGTCCTTCTGGTAGTGCTCCACGAAAAGGCCGTAGGCGGTGACGTTGTTGCCGTTGACGATGACGCCGGTATTGCTCTGATCACCGGTCCAGGTACCCGCGCCCGCGCCGTGGTCGGCCCGCCAGGCCCAGACATCGTCGATGATCGAATTGTTGCTGTTGTCGATGAAACTCGTCGCTGCGGTCCCGGCGGTCGCTCCGCCGACCCGGAAGAACACGTCATCAACCGAGACCGGATCGCTGGCGTGGCTCACCGTCGATCCCTGGGTGCCGACCTGGAGCAACTCCGGCGAACTGGTCGGGCCAGCGTCGAAGATCAGGCCGGAGATGTTCACGCCGCTCACGTCGGCCACGTTCATCGTGACGTTGCCGTTTGATGGGACGAGCGTCGCGAAGCCCAGACCGATGATCTTGGTGTCGGCCTTGGTGACGTTGATCGTCGAGTTGATGCTGTACACGCCCGGCGTGAAGATCAGGTTGTCGCCGGCGGCCAGCGCCGCGTTGATAGTCGCCACCGAACTGGACGGGGTCGCGACGTAGAACGTATTCAATGACAGCGATGTACCCGGCGTGTTGGCGGTCGCCGTCCACGTCGGTCCTGAGGAGCTCGTGCGCAGTGACGGCACGAACACGTTGAAGTTGCCCGAAGCATCGGTGTAGAGATACGGCTCTTCCTCGGTGACCGGGCAGTTGGCGAGCGTGGTGTACGAACTTGGACCGCCGCTGTCGCCCGAGTTGGCCGCGAAGCTCTGCGCGGGGGCGCCCGGGTCGCCGCAGAACACCTGGTTCCACACCGAGTTGCTCCAGCCGTCGAGGCTGGAGTCCCTGGTGATGAACTGCTGCTGGCTGCCGTTGGTGACCGTGCCGCCGGTGAACCGGGAGTCGGCGATGAATCCGCCGCTGGCGAAGTCGGGCGAGCCGTTGCAGTAATCCATCAGCGACAGGTTGCCGTTGACCTGGACCCGGCGCATCGGCGCGGCCTGGGAGACCGCCCAGAAGTCATCGCCGGCTTGGCACCCGGTGTTGCCCATGACGTTGATCGTCAGGTTGGACAGCGAGCGCCAGAAGTTGTCGGTCGCGTTGCAGGTGGTACCCGAGCACTGGTTGAACACCTGAACCGCGCCGTTGATCACTACCTGGCTCGGATTCTGGCCAAGGCCCGCGACCTGCGTGTAGTACCCGACCGTGAAGAGCAGCGGGCTCGCCGACGAGCCGTAGGTGCCGGGCTCGAAGAAGATCGAGTCCCTCTGGGTGCCGAACTGATTGCCGACCTGCTGGTTCGCGATCGTGTTGAGCTGGCTCTGAATCGAGGCCTGGGTCTGGCTCGGCGTGAAGACGATGACGTTAGGGCCGAGGCTGCCGCCGGTCGGCGGAGGAGGCGTGCCACCGCCGCCAGCCGAGTTGGTGAAGGCGGTGAACTCGGCGATCGACCACCAGCTGGTGGTCGACGCGGCGGTCAGCACCACCCGGATGTACTGCGCGGTCTGGTTCGCGAAGGTGATCGTTTCGGGCGAGGCGGTCCCGGTGCCGGTCGTGACCGAGGTGAACGTGCTGCCGTTAGCGGAAACCTCAACGTTGTAGCCACGGGCGTAGTCGCCGGTTGAGGTGCCAGAATTCAGGACGATCTGGTTGAACGTCTGCGCCGACCCCAGGTTCACCTGGAAGAACATCCCCGAGGCCTGGAAGGCGTCCGAGCTGAACCTCGTGCTCACGTTCCCGTCGATGGCGTTCGCCGGCGCGTCGGCCGCCGACGAGGTCGTATTCGAGCTAGCCACCCAGCCCGTTTCGCTGAGCTGAGTCTCCGCCGCCTGAGCCGCCGGGGTAGCTGCGAGGAACTGTGCCGTGCCGAGCGCGAACGTGGCCGCGATCGTGCCTGCGAGTAACCGGGTCCTTGTCATGCCAGTCATATCTCACCAGTTCTTTCAAAGCTTGAACTAACTCGTGAAGTTACTACGCTGGCTGGCTTAGTCAAGGCCCCGGGTTTGAGCAAACCCGGCCAATGAAGAATCTGAGGCAGACCTGCGGGCGTGCTCGGCGATGAACTGCCGGTACCAGTGCGCGCTGGCCTTGGCGATCCTGGCCTGCGACCCGAAGTCCACGAAGAACAGCCCGAACCGCCGGCTGTATCCGTCGGCCCACTCGAAGTTGTCAAGCAGCGACCACACGAAGTAGCCGCGCACGTCCACGCCATCGGCGATTGCGTGGCGCGTCTCGGCGAGATGCTCGTCGAGGTAGCGCACTCGCCCGGGATCGTTGACCTGCCCGAGCGGGTCGACGTAGTCGTCAAACGGCGCCCCGTTCTCAGTGATGTACAGCGGCAGGACCGGATACTCATCGCGGAGCCGCCGTAGCACCCGCCCGAGGCCGGGCGGGCGGGCGTCGATGCCGTTCGCGGTCACGGGCGGGTCATCGGCCAGCCACTCGGCCGGCAGGACGGTCGCCTGGTGGTACGGCTCGCCGGGATCGGCGACGACCGTCTTCGTCTCGTAGTAATTGACCCCCCAGAAGTCGATCGGCGCCGCGATCGCCGCTAGGTCCCCGCCGGAGATGAAATCGATCGGCACCTGGCCGGCGTACCAGTCGAGCAAGTCGGCCGGGTAACTGCCGCGGCCAACCGGATCGAGGAACCAGCGGTTCTCGTGCCCGTCGAGCCGGGCCGCCGCAGCCAGATCCGCCTCCGCCGATGAGGCGGCGCTGATGTCGGAGAGCAGCACCGAAGCCCCGACCTCAGCGCCTGGCGCGGCGGCCCGAGTCAGTTCAACCGCCCGGCCGTGCGCGAGCAGCAGATGATGCGAGGCCGCCAGCGCCGAGTGCAGGTCGGTGAGCCCGGGCGCGTGCCGCCCCTGCAGGTGACCGATCATCCCGGCGCAGAACGGCTCGTTGACGGTCAGCCACCTCGGCACGACGTCCCCGAGCGCGCCGAGCACCGCCTCGGCGTAGTCGCAGAACCGGCCGACCGTGTCCCGGTTCACCCACCCGCCGGCGTCCTGCAGCGGCTGCGGCAGATCCCAGTGAAAGAGCGTGACCAGCGGCGTCACGCCCCGGCTGAGCAGAGCGTCGACCATCCGCTTGTAGCAATCGAGCCCGTTTCGCCGCACTGGCCCGAGGCCGTCGGGCATCACCCGAGGCCAGGCGATCGAGAATCGATAGCAGTCAAGGCCGAGCCAGGAAACGAGCTCAAGATCCGTCTCGACGCGACGCAGATGATCACAGGCGATATCGCCGTTATCGCCGTTGATCACCTTGCCGGGCGTAGCCGCGAACGTATCCCAGATTGAGCGCCCGCGCGTGGCGGCCGCACCCTCGATCTGATACGCGGACGTAGACGCACCGAACACAAAGCCGGGCGGAAACCGTAAGCCGGTCAACGACACTTGCTCCTCCACGAGCATGCACCAACCGCCCGGCAGCCCGAACCCGTCGCCGCACCAACAGCCCCGGGCCACCACAGCAGCTCGACTTCACTACTTAAACTAAGGTTCGGGAAAAGTGTCGTCTTGTCAAGCCCGGAGCGGCAAGCGGGGTCGCGCCGGTGTTGAGTAGCTGGGCGATCGGGAGGGTGGCGCCGCCGAGGGCGACGGCGTCCTGCCCTAGCTCGGCCTTGACGATCTGCACGCCGGAGTAGGGCAGCCGCAGGGCGTTGATCTTCGCGGCTTCGCGGATCGCCGGGAGCAGCGGGTCGCTAAGCGCGCGGCCTAGCCAGCCGCCGACCACGACTCGCTCCGGGTTGAACAGGTTCACCAGGTTGGCGATGCCCGCGCCCAGGTAGGTCACGACTTCATCGAGGACCTGGGCACTGACCGGATCGGTGTCGCGAGAGGCAATGAGCGCTGCGACTGCCTCTTCCAGGTCGCCCGGGTCCGGCGTGGGGTTCTGGGGGGTCGTCCCCCCGGGCCGGAACAGCGCGCCGCCGCTACTCAGCTCCGCGTACCTGGCAGCGATCGCGGCCGCTCCGACGTAGGCCTCGAGGCAGCCGGCCGCGCCGCAGCGGCAGCGCCGGCCGCCGACGACGACAGTTGTGTGGCCCCATTCCCCGGCGCTGCTCGTCGCGCCCCGGTAGACCTCGCCGTTGCTGATGATGCAGGTGCCGAGGCCCATGCCGAGCAGGGCGATGATCGCGTGGTCGGTGCCGCGGGCGGCGCCGAACCACGTTTCGGCCTGGCCGAGCGTCTTGGCACCGTTGTCGACGAAGATCGGCAGCGCGATCCGGTCCCGCAGCATCGCCTCGACCGGGACGGCATCCCAGCCGACGCTCTGCCCGTGCACGACCGCCTGCTCGGTGCGGGTGACCAGGCCCGGCACCGCGACGCCGACACCGAGGATCGAGTCCTCGGCCACGCCAGCCTGCGCGATTACCGCGCGGATGCCGTCCGCCACGTGGGTGATGGCGTCCTGCGGGTCGAGGGCAGAACCATCGAGCACGGGCATATCGGTCGCGGACATGTGCCGGGCGCGCATCGTCAGCCCGAGGTCGAAAAGTTCGACGAGGAACGCGCTCTCCCCCACGTCGACCCCGATCACGTACCCGTAATGCGGGTTGACCTGGAGCAGGCCGCGCGGGCGGCCGCCGTTGGAGTCCTCGAGACCGACCTCGGCGATCACGCCCTCGGCCAGCAGGTCGGCGACCAGGTTGCTGACCGTGGCCGGGCTGAGCCCGGCGTCGGTGCCGATCTCCTGCCTGGTCAGCGGCCCGTCCAGGAAGACGCGCCAGAGCGCGCGAGACCGGTTGCTCCGGCGCAGATCGCGAACGGTCGTGGTGGCGGACCCCGGGGCGGAAAACACAGACGGCATGACAGAGACGATAGTTCACGCCGTGGAGAAAGCCGCTGTGCTTTCCCAGGGGACGACGGCTCCCGTGCCCCGCCGCGCTTCCCCGGGGGGACCGCCGCCGTGCGTGCTCCTGGGCAGGGAAGGGAGGGAGCGCCCCGTCCCTGCCCAGGCGCGTTACCGGACTACTTCCTCGGGGTCAGGTGCAGGATGACCACCTCGTCGGTGCCAGAGCCGGGACCGTTGTTGGTGCCCGACGGCTGTCCGGTCTCGTACGGATTCTGCTGGGTTGGCCAGCCGACGAAGTGCTGCGAGTTGTACTCGAACCACTCAGAGGCCGTGGTCGTCGGGATAATCGGCAGGTTGTCCGACACATAGGTCTCGATCGGTACCAGGTCGGCGGTCTGATCGGAGACGGTGGCGGCACCGGCGAGCTTGGCCAGGGCCGCGTCGATGGCCGGGTTCTTCAGGCGCTCGAAGTCGCCGGTCGCCGATGAGGTGCTGGCCAGCGCGCTGTCGAGCCAGCCCTCGTACATGTTGTACGGGGTGAGCCCGCCGTTGGACCAGTGCATGGTGAGCTCGAAGTCGCCGTCGGCCACGTCGGAGTCCCACGTGGTCACCGCCTGCCCTTGGAAGGTCGCGTCGATGCCGGCGGCCCGCAGCTCCTGGGCGACGATGGCGTCGTCCTCGGCGTAGTCGGTGTAAGCGGACGGGTCGGTGATCGTGATCGAGACGACCTTGCCGCCCTTTTCGAAGAAGCCGCTGCTGTTCGCGGTGTAGCCGGCGGCCTTGAGCACGGCCTTGGCCGCGGCGGGGTTAGCCGTACCCGAGTTCGTCTTCGAGGTGACCGGCCCGCTCCACGCGCTGAACGTGGGCAGGGTGAGGCCAGTCGAGTTGAGCGCCGGGTTCTCGAGGCCGGCTTCGCCTTCGCTGGCTAGCAGCGAGCGGTTGATGGCGAGGCTGATCGCCTTGCGCACCGGCAGCTGGTTGGTGGGCCACTTGTTGAGGTTGGGCATGAGGCTGTTCGTGCCGCCCGGTGCTTCCCAGTAATGGTGGAAGGCCGGGCTGGTGCTGACGAAGTCCTTCTTCAGGCCGGGGATGAAGTTACCGGTCCAGTCGATCTTCCCGGAAAATAGTGCCGACAGCGCTCCGGTATTCGAGGTGTAGACCGGGAAGTACACCGTGGGAACGGCGACCTTGCCTGGCTGCCAGAAGTCCGGGTTCTTCTTCAGCGTGAATCCTTGCGGCGTGAAGTTGCTGAGCTCGTAGGGTCCGCTGCCCACGGGGGTCTGGTCGGTGAAGGTGGCGGGGTTGCCGACCTTGCTCCAGACCGACTGGGGCACGATCGCGACACCGGCGATCTGCTCCAGGTTCGTGTACTGAGCGGTCGGGAAGTTCAGCGTGACCGTGTTTCCTGAGGTACTGACGCTGGAGATGTTAAGGCCACCGAGGTTAATCGCGGTGTTCTTTTTCACTAGGTTGTAGGTGAAGGCGACGTCGGCTGGAGTGAGCGCCGTGCCGTTGTTCCACTTCACGCCAGAGCGGATCGTGAAGGTGATCGTCTTGCCGCTGTTCGACCACTTATAACCGGTGGCCAGCCACGGGTAGTTCTTCGGTGGCGCGGCCAGGTTGAACTGGAACAGCGGCTCGTAGATCAGCCCGGTCGCGCCCATGCCGTAGGCGGCCTGGGTCGGGACGAACGGGTTGAAGGCCTGGGTGATCGCGGTCTCAGGCGAGCTTTCCATGACAAGAGCCGGGATGGAGGACGACGACGGTCCGTGTCCCGCGCTTGAGTTCGACGAGCACGCTGCCAGCCCACTGCTAACCACTGCGACAGCCACGATGGTCATTAAGGTTTTTCTCATGATTCCTCCTGCTTCTTAATTCGAGATGACTTCTGGCGCTGCGACATCGAGCCGCCAGCAGGCGGCCGATCGCGACGCGGATACTGGCTGTAGCGGTGGGTTTTCCTGGCGGCAGTGGTCATCAGCGAACGGGCACCTGGAGCTGAACGGGCAGCCCGAGGTCGCCTGGCCGGCCACTTCGGGAGGCCGCCGGGATCGGGGCATGCCGGTACGCAGCGAACTGCCGAGGTTGTCGGGATCGGGCGCCGAGGCAACCAGCAACTGGGTGTAGGGATGGGCCGGGTGTTGCGTCAGTTCCTCGGCCGTACCGCGTTCGACTATCTGCCCGGCGTACATGACGAGAATTTCGTCGGAGAAATAGCGCGCCGAGGCAATGTCGTGCGTGATGTAAAGCATCGCCAGGCTCAGCCGTCGCCTTAGGTCATCGAGCAGGCTCAGCATCTCAAGCCGGATCGAGACGTCCAGCATGGAGACCGGCTCATCGGCTAGCAGGACGCTTGGCCGCGCGGCGAGCGCCCGGGCGAACGAGACCCGCTGACGCTGGCCGCCGGAAAGCTCATGCGGGTACTTGCTGGCGAATTGCCCGGCAGGCGTCAGCCGCACCTGCTCAAGCAGATCATCGACCTCCTTTCGCACCGCCACCGTCGAACCGGCCTGGCCGTGCAGCCGGACGGGTCGCTCAAGGTGATAGCGCACGGTGTGGATGGGGTTCAGCGAGGCGAAAGGATCCTGGAAGACGAGCTGGACCTCGCTCTTGTAACGGCGGAAAGCGCGCCGGCTGGTCACATCGACCGGCTCGCCGCCGAGCCTGATCTCACCCGAGGTCGGCCGGTCCTGGCCAGCCAGCAGCCTGGCCACGGTGGACTTACCTGACCCGCTCTCGCCGACGAGCGCGACGACCGAACCTCGGCGAAGGATCAGCGACACGTCGGCTACGGCATGCAGTACTTCACCGCCGCTGAGCCTGAAGTCCCTGTGCAGGCCCGTCGCCTCCAGAGCAGTGGTCATAGCCGGTCCTCCCCAGTAACGGCTGGGACCCGGGGTTGATCGGGGAGCACGAACGGGCAGCTGGTGACGTGGGCCGGATCCGCCGACGTGCGGACCGGCAGCAAGCTCATGTCGATCTCGGTGCAGGCGTCGGTGCTAAACCCGCAGCGGGGCAGGTACGGGCAGCCGCTGGGCAGCGTCCGCAGGTCGGGCGGCGAGCCAGGGATGCCGGCCAGCTCGCGACGGGCGCCATGCAGCGAGGGGAACGAATTGAGCAGGCCCTTGGTGTACGGGTGGGCTGGCCCATGCTGGATCTCCGCCGACGTGCCGAGCTCAAGCAGGTGCCCCGCGTACATCACCGCGATCCGGTCAGCTAGCTCAAGCAGTAGCGACAGGTCGTGGGTGATGAACAGGATCGAGAACCCGAGCTCGTCCTTCAGCTCCACGATCTGGCTGAGAATGTCGCGCTGCACCACGACGTCGAGCGCCGTGGTCGGCTCGTCCATGATGACGATCTCTGGGTCGACCGCCAGCGCCATCGCGATCATCACCCGCTGGCGCATGCCGCCGGACAGCTCGTGCGGATAGCTGCGCAGCCTGGACCGAGGAATGCCGACGAGGTCGAGCAGCGAGCCGGCTCGATCGTGCGCGTCGGCCCGGCTGACCTTGATGTGCGCCCGGATGGCGTCGAGCAGCTGATCCCGGACATTGAGCACCGGGTTGAGCGCATTCATCGCGCTCTGGAAGACGATCGCGATCTCGCGCCAGCGCAGCCGCTGCAGCTCGGCGGGGCGCAGCTTGGTGATTTCGACCGGCTCGCTCACCCGCCGCCCGCTGTAGCGGATGCTGCCGCCGGTGATCATCGCCGGCGCCCTGAGCAGCCGGCAGGCCGCGTAGGCGAGCGTGGACTTGCCTGATCCGCTCTCGCCGGCGATGCCGACGACCTCGCCGGGTTGCAGGTCGAGGTTGACCTGGTTGACCGCGCGCACGTCGCCCCCCGGCGAGCGGTAGACGACCGAGAAATCCCTGATCGCAAGAGTCACGGTCGACCCCCGTTGCGCGAGTCGAGCAGGGAACTGCGGGTGAAGGGGCGCAGCGCCCTTGTGATCGGGCCGGCCGGGGCGATCGGCCCGGCTTGCGGCCAGACCGGCGTCGGGTCGGCTGGTCGCTGCCGGTGGCCGTCGATCATCACTCCCCTGGCCGCGTCGCGCAGCCGCGGGTTGCCCAGCTCGTCGATGCCGGAATTGAGCAGCACCAGAGCGGTACCGATCAGGGCCACCGCGAGCCCAGGCGGCACGAACCACCACCAGGCGCCGAGCTGGAGGGCCTGCTGGCTCTGCGCCCAGTAGAGGATCGTGCCGAGGCTCCAGCTGTTCAGGTCAGCGAGGCCGATGAACGCGAGCGCGACCGAGGTGCCGATCGCGTACAGCACCGTGTTCACGAAGTTGGCCGCGATCAGGCTGATCTCGTTGGGCACGATCTCGAACGCGATGATCCGCCAGGTCCGCTCGCCGGTTTCGCGGGAGGCGGCGATGAAGTCGCGGTTCCTGATCGTCAGCGTCTGGGCCCTGATCACCCGCGCTCCCCACGGCCAGCCGAGCCCGCTGAGCACGACGATCGTCGCCAGCTGGCCCTTCTGCGGCAGGTAGCCGAGCAGCAGGATGAGCAGCGGGAGCGACGGGATGACCAGGAACACGTTGCTGGTCAGCGAGAGCAGGTCATCCCACAGGCCGCCGAGGAACGCGGCGGTCACGCCGACGACCACCGACAGCGCGGTCGCCGCGACGCCGACGAACAGGGCCAGCTCCAGGGTAAGCCGGATGCCGACCAGCAGCTGGGACAGCACGTCCTGCCCGCTCTGCGTGGTGCCGAGCAGGTGAGCCGCGTCCGGAGCGTGCAGAGCCAGGCTCGGCGCCGGGTTCGAGAAAGACGGGTCATACGGCATCACCAGCGGGCCGATCACCGCGGCGAGCACGAAGAACCCGAGCACAACCGCGCCGACCTTGGCCTTGAGCGGCAGGCGGCGCCACCGGCCGGCCGACTTCGGAGTGACGGCAACGACGGGTTGGCTGAGCACGATCATCGGTGCGGCGGTCATCAGGACGCCTCCTTAGCCCGCACCCGCGGATCGGCGAAGACGAGCACTAGGTCCACGACCAGGTTGGCGAGCAGGACCGCGAAGGTGATCACCAGGAAGATCGCCTGCATCATCGGGAAGTCGCTGGCGCTGACCGCGTTGAGCAGCAGCAAGCCGATGCCCGGATAGGAGAAGACGATCTCCATGATGATCGCGCCGGAGACCACGAACCCGAGCGCCAGGCCGAACCCCTGCAACTGCGGCAGCAGCGCGTTCCTGGCCGCGTAGGTGAACACAACCCGGCGGCTGGACAGGCCCTTCGCCTGCGCGGCCACCACGTAGTCCTCGCCGATCGTCGTGATCATCACATTGCGCATCTGGAGCATCCAGCCGGCTAGCGACGTGATCACGATCGTCAGCGCCGGCAGCAGCGAATGGTAGATCGCGCTGCCGATGAACGAAGCGTTCCAGCCGGGGATCAGTCCGCCGTCATAGCCCTGGCCGGTCGGGAAGAGGTGAAAGCGCTCGGCCACCAATTCGATCAGCACCAGCGCGAGGAAGAAGTACGGAATCGCCTGCAGGAACATCAGCGCGGGCAGCCCGCGGTCCAGCCAGCCGCCGTGCCGCCAGCCGCCGATGATGCCGAGCGCGGTGCCGGCCAGGAAGGCGATCACGGTCGCCGTCCCGACCAGCGCGAGCGTCCACGGGATGGTCTCGCCGAGCAGCGAGGTCACCGAGGCCGGGAACTGCAGCAGGTCAGTGCCGAAGTTGAAGGTGAAGACGTCGCGGAGGTAGTTCACGTACTGGTGCCAGAGCGATCCTGGGTGGCCCACGCCGAGCATGGCGCTGAGCGCCTTGGCGGCGGCCGGCTGCAGGGTGGGGAACTTGCCCATGATCGCTTCGACGGCATTGCCGGGCACCGCGCGAGGAATGAAGAAGTTGACCGTTAGCGCCACCCAGGCCGCCACTAAGTAAAAGACCAGCCGCCGCAGAACGAAGGCCATACCGCCTCCTTAGCTAATCCCAGCCGCAGGTAGCGCGCGGCTCGTCAACGTCTTGGCCTGGCCAGAACGGCCGCGCTGCCGCTGGAGGGGCCGGCGGATATTGGTGCCCGGCGGACAGCCGCAGCTCGACCTGAGCACGAGTTCTGTCGGCAGCGACTCGACTCGCGGCCTCAGGTCGGGCTTGGCGATCCGGTCGAGCAACAGGGTGCAGGCCCGTTCGCCGAGCAGCCGGATCGGGTTGTGCACGGTGGTGAGCGGGGGGTCGCACAAGCTGCCGGGGAAGATGTCGTCGAAGCCGACCACCGCGACCTGGTCGGGCACGGCGACGCCGGCCCTGGTCAGCGACTGCAGTACGCCGATCGCCATCTGATCGTTGGCGCAGAAGACGACATCAGGCAATTGCGGCTCAGCGAGCAGCAGTTGACCGGCCTCCGCGCCGCTGACCACGCTGAACAGGCCGGGTGAACTGCCGGAAAGCTGGCAATCGGGGTTGGCGCGCAGCACTGACATCAGTGCGCGGCGTCGTTCTGAGGCGTCGGGAGCATTCGCCGGCCCGTCGACGAAGTGGAACCGGCGCAGGCCATGGGCAGTGATCAGGTGCTCGGCCAGCGCCATGGCGCCGGTGCGGTTGTCGGCGGTGACCACGTCGGCCACCCGCTCCCTGGGGTTGCCCGCGACGAGCACGACCGGAATCCGCTCGACCAGCCGGGCCACGATCTCGGGCGGCACGATCCCCTCGCCGATCAGCAGGCCGTCGACCTTCCCCGACAACGACATCAGCCTGGGCAGGTCGGACTCGCTGTCGTGATTGACATAGGTGATCATCAGCGACCAGCCGAGGTCCCTGATCGTCGCCTCGACACCGCGCAGGACTTCGTCGTAGAACAGCAGGCTCATGGCCTCGATGTCGTACTGCAGCTTGGGCGAGGTGCGCTCAACGCAGACCAGCCCGATCACTTCCTTGCGCCGCCTGGACAGGCTCTGCGCCGCGCTGTCGGGCACGTAGCCGAGCTCGGCGATGACCTCGAGCACTCGGGCCCTGGTCGAGTCCTTGACCCGGTCAAGGCCGTGCACCACCCGGCTGACGGTCGCCGTCGAGACACACGCCCTCGACGCCACGTCGTAGAGCGTAACTGCAGGTAGCTGCCGCATTCGTTACCTATCTAAGCGGTTAGATGACCACCATCTAAGCGCTTGCACTACGTCGATCTAAGCGCTTACTCTAAATCTCGGTACAAGTACCGTCAAGGAGGGCTTTCTATGACATCCAACGGCCCTGAATCCCTCCCGGCGAACACCGTTTTCCCGGCCGGCTTCGCCTGGGGAGCGGCGACGGCGGCCTACCAGATCGAGGGCGGAGCGGCCGAAGACGGACGCGGCCAGTCGATCTGGGATACGTTCAGCCGGATACCTGGCAAGGTGCGCGGCGGTGACACCGGCGACATCGCCTGCGACGCCTACCACCGGTACGCCGACGACGTGGACCTGATGAGCTCGCTCGGACTAACGGCGTACCGGTTCTCGATCTCCTGGCCCCGGGTTCAGCCCGGCGGGCGCGGACCGCTGAATCCCAAGGGGCTTGACTACTACCGCGCGCTGCTCGACCGGCTCGCCGACCGCGGGATCAAGGCGGCTGCGACGCTCTATCACTGGGACCTGCCGCAAGAACTGCAGGACGAGGGTGGCTGGGCCGCCCGTGAGAGCGCCGACCGGTTCGCCGACTACGCGGCGGCCATGGCCCGTGAGCTCGGTGACCGGGTCTGGAGCTGGATCACGCTGAACGAGCCGCAGGTCGTGGCCAACAGTGGTTATCGCGAGGGGCTGCATGCGCCCGGGCTGCAAGACCCGGTCGCGGCCGCGACGGCCACCCATCACCTGCTGCTCGCGCACGGCCTGGCGGCTTCCGCGCTGCGGGCCAACTTGCCCGGCGGCACCCCGGTCGGCATCACCCTCGACCTGCACCCGGTCAAGGTGCTCGGCGACGAAGCCGCGCTGGAGCCCGGGCGAGCACAGCTCGACGCCAATCTGAACGGCCTTTTCCTTGAGCCGTTGCTGCGCGGCCGGTATCCGGAGGAGGCCAGCCCAGGACTGCTACCGCCCGACGCGGTGATTGCCTCTGGCGACCTGGCGATCGTCAGCCAGCCGCTCGACTTCCTCGGTGCCAATTACTACTCAAGCGTCTACCTGCGGGCCGGCGACCCGGCTGACCTCAGGCAGCACGAGGTAAAGCCCAGGACGGACCGGGCTGGGGTGGTCGAGTACCGGCCGCCGCAATTCGAGGTGACGCCGATGGGGTGGCTGGTCGACGCCGACGGACTTTACGATCTGCTCATGCGGCTCAGCAAGGACGCCCCTGGCCTGCCGCTGTACATCACTGAGAACGGCCGGGCCAACGAGGACTACATCAACCCAGAAGGCGCCGTGCACGATCCGGAGCGGGTCAGGTACCTGCATCAGCACCTTTCGGCCGCCGCGCGTGCGATCAGCGACGGGGTCAACCTGGCCGGGTACTTCGCCTGGTCGCTGCTGGACAACTTCGAGTGGGGCTGGGGTTACCAGAAGCGGTTCGGGATCGTGTTCGTCGACTTCGGCAGCCAGCGCCGGATTCCTAAGACCAGTGCTCGCTTCTATTCCGGCGTTGTCCGTGCCAACGCCGTTCCGCCCCTGCCCGCTGATGCCGCTCGCTGACGCGCCGTTCACTGTCAGAGCCATTCGCTATAAAAGCTGTACCGGAGGTCGAACTTGAAGCATCGGCAACTTATACACCGCTGGACTGGCCTCGCCGTCGCGGTGGCGGCGGCTCTCGGAGTCGGGACGCTGACGCCGGCCGCTTATGGCGCGAATGCGCTTAGCGCGACCAAGCCGGTCCGAGCCGTCGTGACCAGCGCGAAGCATCACCTACCTCAGGCTAGGCGAGTCCGTGGTGAGCCTGGTTTCGGATCAAATGTGTATGTTTTTACGCCGTCAATGCCTCAGAGCCAGATTCAGGCCACCGTCAACGCGATCGCCACTCAGCAGGTCCCTAATCAGTTCGGTACGCAGCGGTACGCGCTGCTGTTCGAGCCTGGGACCTACGGGTCGGCGGCCAATCCGCTGATCTTCCAGGTCGGGTACTACACCGAGGTCGCGGGGCTGGGCGCAAGTCCGGGTGACGTCGTGATCAACGGCTCGGTCGACGTGTTCAACCAGTGTTTCGCGGCCGACAACAGCATCGCGCTCGACAACTTCTGGCGGTCGATGTCGAACCTGACGATCAACGCGATCGGGCTGTCCGGCTGCCAGGCGAATACCGAGTTCTGGGCAGTGTCACAGGCCGCGCCGATGCGCCGGGTGCAGGTGAACGGGCAGACCTCGTTCATGGACTACTGCTCGGCCGGGCCGCAGTTTGCCAGCGGCGGGTTCGTGGCGGACTCGGCGTTCACCGGCGGCTCGGTCGTGAACGGGTCGCAGCAGCAGTTCATCGTCAGGAATTCGAATCTGGACGGCTGGTCGAACGGGGTCTGGGACCAGGTCTTCGCGGGCGACAACGGAGCGCCAGCGCAGAGCTTCGGCACGCCGGGCGGGCAGCCGTACACGACGCTCGCGACCACGCCGGTGTCGAAGGAGACGCCGTTCCTGTACACGACCTCCAACGGACGGTTCCGGGTGCTGGTGCCCGGGCTGCGGCGGAATTCGGTCGGCCCGTCCTGGACCTCGGGATCTGAGGCCGGGCGGTCGATCAGGATCGGGCAGTTCTTTATCGCCAGTCCTTCGACGTCGGTGGGCGCGATCAACGCGGCGCTGGCGAGCGGGCGGAACCTGATCCTGACGCCGGGGGTATATCAGTACTCGCAGCCGATCCAGGTGACCAGGGCCCACACCGTGGTGCTGGGGATGGGCTTCCCGACGCTGATTCCGACCGCCGGGAACGCGGCCCTGACCGTCGCTAACGTCGCCGGCGCGAACCTGTCCGGGTTCATCGTCGA
This sequence comes from Streptosporangiaceae bacterium, assembly GCA_036501205.1. Taxonomy (GTDB): domain Bacteria; phylum Actinomycetota; class Actinomycetes; order Streptosporangiales; family Streptosporangiaceae; genus Chersky-822. The sequence goes on from DASYAT010000101.1 coordinate 51,540, forward strand.
CGCCGGGCCGGTCAACTCGCCGGTCCTGGTGCAGGTCGGGTCGCCGGGCGCACCGGTCAAGGCCGGTCACAAGAACGACCCGACGCTGCTCGCCGATGTGTTCTTCAGGATCGGCGGAGCTGAGGCTGGCACAGCCACCGACGCCCTGGTCGTCAACAGCTCCCAGGTGATCCTGGACGACATCTGGTCCTGGCGGGCCGACCACGGCGCCGGAGTGGGCTGGACCAGCAATGTGGCCGATCACGGTCTGGTCGTGAACGGCGACGACGTCACCGCGTTGGGCCTGTTCGTCGAGCACTACGAGCAGACTCAGGTCGTCTGGAACGGCGAGGGCGGCACCACCATCTTCTTCCAGAACGAGGACCCGTACGACCCGCCGAGCCAGGCCGCCTGGATGGACGGCACCTCCGACGGGTATCCGGCGTTCGAGGTGGCGAGCAACGTCCGGTCGTTCTCCGGGTACGGACTCGCTTCCTACTGCTTCTTCGAGCTAGGGATTCCGATCCAGGCGTCCGAGGCATTCTCGGTACCGTCGTCGGCGCCCGGCGTGAAGTTGCACGACATCCTGACCCGGTTCCTCAGCGGGTCAGGGCAGATCACCTCGGTAGTCGACGGGACCGGGGCGGCGGTGACGACGGCCAATCCAGGGCCGACGTACATCGTCAGCTTCCCCTAGCCGGCCTAGCTCCAGTCGGCTCCCAGGCCGGCCAGGAGTTCCTTGAGCGCGCGGGCGGCGGTCCGGAATCCATCCGGGCCACTGAATGGGCCAACACCGACGGTACGGTACCCGGACGACAGTCCGGGTACCGTACTGTACCCGCCGAACTGCCCGGCCGCCGCCAGGTGCGGCTCGAGGGACAGGTAGCCGTCGAAGCCGTCCTGGGTGAGAGCGGCCAGGGTCTCGCGGACCTCACCGTCGCCCTGGCCGGCCGGGACGACCTGGCCCGTTTCTATCAGCGCGTCCTTGATCTGGACGTATTCGAGGTGCGGACGGAGCAGATCGAAGCCCTCGGTGTGCGGCCGGACCCCGCACTGCACGAAATTCGCCGCGTCAAAGGTCGCGCGCAGCGCGGGCGAGTCGATCGTGGCGATCAGATCGGCGCAGCGCTCGGGGGTGTCACCGTAGATCAGCTTCTCGTTCTCGTGCGCCAGCACCAGGCCACTCGCCGCCGCGATTTCGGTCAGCGCGGCGAGCTGGTCGATGACCTGGCCCCGGTACCGCTCCGGCGGCTCGCCGGCCGGGATGAAGAACGAAAAGACCCGGATGAGGCTGGTGCCCAGCTCGTGGGCAATCTCAACGATCCGCTTCATGCGGTCTTTTTCTGGTTCGAAAGCTTCGCGAACGCTGATCTTGCCGAGTGGCGACCCGATCGCGGACACGCTGACACCGGCGTCGTCGATGGCGGCCTGGAAGCTGGCGAGGTGGGCGTCGTCCAAGTCGGCGACATTCGTTGACCAGGCACCTCTGAACTCCAGGTGGCTGATCGACTCCGCAGCGAGAACGGCCAGCTGCTCAGCCGGGTCGGGCGAGATCTCATCGGCGAAGCCGCTGAGTACGAAGGTCATCGGGCGCCTCCTAGCGTGATCGTGCGGCCCTGGCGGGACGACTCATAGACGGCGAGGACGACTTCGAGCGCGTCCCGGCCGTCCTTGGCCGTCACCGCTGGCGGGCGGTCGTCCTGGATCGCGGATACGAAGTCGGTGAGCTGGGCGGCGTGAGCGACCTCATCGACGGCGGGGGTGGCAGCGCCCTCGGCGCTAGCGGCCCGCGTGCTGCTGCTGGAGCCGGTCTGGTCGGTCCGGAACCCGCTGCTGACGATCTCGCCGTCTTCGATCACGACGGTGCCGTCGGTGCCGGTTACCTCAAGCCGCTGGGCGAACCCAGGATAGACGCAGGTGCTCGACACCAGCGTCCCGAGCGCGCCATTGCGAAACCGCAGCAGCGCGAGCGCGGTGTCCTCGACCTCGATGTCATGCGCCTGGGTCGCGCTGATCGCGGTGACTTCGGCGACTGGGCCGAGACTGGCCAGGAGCAGGTCGACGTAGTGAATGCCCTGGTTCATCAGGGAGCCGCCGTCCAGCTCCCAGGTGCCACGCCAGGCCGCGCTGTCGTAGTAGCCCTGGGTGCGGTACCACTTCGTGCTGGCATGGCCGAGTAGCGGCCGGCCGAGTCCCTGGTTCCTGATCAGGTCGATTAGCTCGATCACGCCGGGGTCGAACCTATGCTGCGAAATGACGGTGACCTGCACTCCTGCTGCCGTCGCGGCGCTGATCAGCGCATCGGCGGCGCTGAGCGTCACGTCGATTGGTTTCTCGACGACCAGGTGCTTCCCGGCCTGCACGGCCATGATGCCGACGGCGGCGTGCAGCCCGCTCGGGGTGCAGACCGAGACCACATCGATGTCATCGCGGGCCAGCAGGGCATCGAGGGTGGACTCGGCTTCACATCCCGGCCGGCCGCGGGCGAACCGCCGCGCCTCGTCCAGGGACCTGTCGACAACTGCGACGAGCCGAGCCCCGGGCACCGTGGAGATCGCTCTCGCATGAGTCCCGGCAATCCCGCCGGCCCCCACAATCCCAAACCCGATCATGTCGCTGGCCGATGCGCGCCTAGATACGGATCAGGCTGGTCCCTGACCGATTGATCAAGGACCTTGGCTTGATCAAGGACCTTGGCCAATGCCGGGGCCTGGTCTCTGCCCGCAGCAGATGGGAACATCTCGTCGATCAGAAAGGCGGTCACGCCAAAAAGCTCTCCCTTCTGCCGCGACATCTTCCGGCTGCGCTCGGCCGTACTCGCAACCATGCTGTCCTCCCGAACTCCCGTGTACCCCCCTATAACGCATCTGAACTACAAGGGGTATGCGCTTGCCATTCGCAGCGAGGCCGGCAGTCCGAGGACGCGCAACAGGGAAGTCCCCCCGTCGTGACCGCACCCCAAGTCCCTGTTCCAGACCAACTCGCGCCGATTTGCCAACCCCGGGCCACAGCCAATGACCGCCGTCCCGCCCCCAATCCCTCAGGTACGTCCGGCTCATCGTGGAGTGTTTCCGTGTTGTGGAGAGTTGACCGTGCAATAACGCGGAAAACACTCCACAACACGACAACTCTCCACTCAAAACCAGAACAAAAGGGACCGAATTTCATGATCGTGGAGCGTTGTCAGCGTCGAATCCGGAAAGACTCCACGATAACTGTTCCGCTAGCCGCTGCGACCGCGTTCGCGGGCGGCCATCAGGTTGGCAATCTCGTGGGCCTCTGGTTCTGGCTCGGCCTGCAGGGCGGTGATCACGTTGGCCCGGTCTTGCGCGGTTCGGTTCTGGCTCAGCTTGTTCTTGGCCTCGATCTGCTCGATCTGCAACTCCACGCCGACGATCGCCCGGAGTTGGCCGTCGATGAACTTCTCCGGCGCGTCGGTCACCCACCAGCGGCCGTCCCGGCCGACCTCGTAGCGCTCGGTCAGCCTCGTCACTAGGTCGCGCAGCCAGTCGGAGTCCTTGTGAAAGGTGACCCGGCCGGTGAAGTGGACCGTTGTGTAGTTCCAGGTCGGCACCGTTCGGCCGTGCTCCTTGGTGCTCTGGTACCACGACGGCGAGATGTACGCCTGCGGCCCGTGCACGATCGCCAGCGCCGGGACTTCGGGCGCGGCGGTGCTCCACTGCGGGTTGTTGAGCGCGACGTGCCCGAGCAAGCGCCCGTGCCCTGTGTCCCGCTGCCCGCCCGGCTCCGCCCTCGGCGGCCGCTCCCAGATCACCGGCAGCAGCGTCGCGACCGGCCGGGTCCCGTCGAAGGTCACGAGGTCAGCCGCACCGACCCGATCGACGAACTCAGCGATCTCGTCGAGGTCACCAGCAGCAAAGTGCGCAGGAATGTACATATCACCAGGCTAACCCGAGCGGCTCGCCCCTCCCTGTCGGGCGGCCGGCGATGATCGCACTCAGTTACATCCGTCCGGTTTGCATCCGTCCGGCAACACCTGCGGCGCCCAGGAGCAGCCCGGCGAGCACCAGCACCCCAAAACACATCCCCAGCCATCCCCGCCACACCAGCGAACAGCAGCACCCCAAACACACCCCCAGCCACCCCCGTCACACTGGCCAGCGACACCTCCCCTTGTCCTGCGCGGAGCGACTGACTTGGATTGGGGCCTCCGGGACCGATGTTGCGGTTGAGGCGGAAGACGGAGACTGGGGCGGCGCGCCCGGCTGGCCCGGCCAGATGAATGTGCGGATTCACCCCCGGGATCCATGGTGAATATGCGGATTCATCCGGATTATCGCGATGATCATGACGGCGGCGTTGTGGTTGGTGATACTGCCGGGGCCTGCGCGACTGGGGTGACTCGCCGGGGTCCCGGAGGGCCGATCGCCCCGCCGCCGGGAGGCCGACCGACCGCCGCCCGGGGGAGGCCGGCGCTGGCCATCGGTCGGGCTCTCCGCTTACACGGACCTGCACACGAGCTGAGAAACCAGCAGCTTGTTCGGAACACGTGGTTACGGGGAGCGTTGCCAGCGGCGGACGGCGAGGACGCCGGGGATCGTGACCAGGACGACCACCCAGGCGACTAGGAGCAGGGCGGGGGTGGCGGCTGCGCCGCCTGCGGCCAGGGATCTGATCAGGTCGGCGGCGGCGGTGACTGGGTTGACCCTGGCGATCGGCTGCATCCAGCCAGCCAGGAACGCGACCGGGGCGAACGCTGAGCTAACGAAGCTGAGCATGATCGACGGGAAGTACATCACCCGTTCGGCGGTCTCGGCGTCGTGGATCGTGAGCGCGAGCCAGGCCGAGGCGACGCTGATGCTCAGGCCGAACGCGACCGCGATCGCGATGATGCCGATCGCGCCGGCCGGGCCTGAAGCGATCGAGAAGCCGAATCCGAGCGAGGTGATCAAGAGCAGCGCGGCCTGGGCGGCCAGCACGATCGCGTCGCAGGCGAGCCGGCCGATCAAGACGGCGGCCCTGGACATCGGCAGTGACCTGAACCGGTCGGCCAGGCCGCTGCCCGCGTCCCTGAGCAAGGACAACCCGGCGATCGGGGCGGTCAGGGCCGCGTTCTGGATGATGATGCCCGGGATCAGGAACTGGCGGTAGGCGCCGACCTCGGGATGGCCGCGCACGGCGAGGTTGCCGAACACCGAGATGAACAGCACCAGCAGGACGAGCGGCTGGACCAACGGGTAGATGAGGCGGCCGGGGTTCAGCCAGAGGACCCGCAGGTAACGGCCGGCGACCAGGCCGCTGTCGCGCAGGGTTCGGCGCAATGTCCCGATCTCGGCGACGGCGGGGGCCTGGGCTGTCACGGCGCTCATGACTGCGCTCCCGCTGGTGGCTGCTCTCCCGCTGGTGGCTGCGCTCCCGCTGGTGGCTGCGCTCCCGCTGATGACTGCGCTCCGGCCGTCGGATCGGCTTCGCTTCGGCCGCCGGTCAGCGCGAGGAAGGCCTCATCCAGTGATGGCTGGCGCAGGCTCACCTCGGCGATCGCGATCCCGTCGGACCTCAGCGCCGCCGCCGCTTCCAGCAGGGCGTCGGCGCCGGCACCGGTCCGGTCGAGCGACCCGGACCCGACGGCGAAGGTCAGCTGGCCAGAGCCAGCCTCGACCTGGATCTGGGCTTCGCTGAGCGGCAGTCCGCTCGCGGCGAGCGCCGTGACGGCGGCCGGCGCGTCCTGCGGGCGGTCCAGCCTGATCTGGACGACCCGGCCGGCCACCTTGTCCTTCAGCTGGCCGGTGGTTCCGGACGCGATGATCTGGCCGTGACTGAGCACGTGCACGGCGTCGGCGAATCGATCGACTTCCTCCAGGTACTGCGTGGTCAGCAGCATCGTGGTGCCATCGGCCCGCAGGCCCGCCAATGCCTCCCAGAGCTGCTGGCGGCTGGCCGGGTCCAGCCCGGTGGTGGGCTCGTCGAGCACGAGCAGCGGCGGTCGGGTCATCAGGCTGGCCGCCAGATCCAGACGGCGGCGCATGCCGCCCGAGTAGGTGCGGACCGCCCGGCTGAGCGCGTCGGCCACGCCGAGCAGTTCGGCCAGCTCGGCGGCGCGCGACTGAGCGGCGCGGCGGTCGAGGCCGGCCAGGCGACCGATCAGCATCAGGTTGTCCCGGCCGTTAAGCGCGTCGTCGAGGCCGACGTACTGGCCGGTCAGGCCGATCCGGGCGCGTACCTGGGCTGGAGCTTGCACCACGTCGATGCCGAGCACCCGCACTTGGCCCCGATCCGGCTTGGTCAAGGTCGCGATGATCCGGACCAGGGTGGTCTTGCCCGCGCCGTTCGGCCCGAGCAGCGCGGTGATCGTGCCGGCCGGAATCGTGAGGTCCACTCCCCCGAGCGCGGTCACCGAGCCGAAGTTCTTGGCGACGCCGACGGCCTCGACTGCCGGGATCGCCTTAGACTGGCTCATATCGTGAGGCTAACACTTAGTGAGGAGACCGGACAATATGGCTTCCTCAGGGGTTTCCCGGCCTGCCCCCGACGACCAGGAGACCGGCAGCTTGCCGGTGAGCCTGGTCGGGGCGCTGTTTCGGCTGGCACCGAGGCTGGTCGAGCTGATCGACCTGGGCGAGCGCGACTACGGACTCGGATTCGCCCGGGGCCGGGTGCTCTGGTCACTGCGTGAGTCCGGTCCGGTGGTCATGCGCGCGCTCAGTGAGGCGCTCGGCGTCTCACCGCGCACGGTCACCGGTCTGGTCGACACGCTGGAGGCCGACGGCTGGGTAACCAGGAGCCCGCATCCGAACGACCGTCGGGCCACGATCATCTCGCTTACCCCGGCCTCGGAAGCGACGCTGATCAAGCTCACCGACGGGTACCGGGAATTGGCCCGCGACCTGCTCGGAGACGTCAGCGACGACGACCTGGCCCGCTGCCTGGCCGTTATCTACCAGCTCGAGCACCGGCTCGATGAGTCCGTGGCGCGCCGCGTCTCGGCTATGGGTCTGCGCCACGGAGGCGAGCCAGGCTTAGATCGGCGGCCAGCCGGGGATTAGATCGGGAACCGGGGGAAGGCGGACACCATGAAGGCTGTAGTCGGAGATGAGCTGACGGTCAAGGGACGCCACCAGGGCGACATTGACCGGCACGGGGAGATCATCGAGGTACACGGCGACGAGGGCAGTCCGCCGTACGTCGTTCAATGGCAGGACGGGCACGAAAGCGTCTTCTTCCCGTCCGCCGACACGATTGTCGCGCGACACCGGCCGAGCAGGAGGCGCCGCGCCAGCAGATAACACGCGCGACCGGACCCAGCACGCGGAGGTCAGCATTGATCAGAAAGGCGTTGAGCACCTACACGGACACCGACGACCTGCGAG